>CANQGL010000170.1 GCA_947623185.1 uncultured Lachnospiraceae bacterium | reverse complement strand
TCTCTTTTTTCGAAACGCCAGCCTCGTCATGGCCGCGCAGATCGGCGAATTACAGTGGACCAGCGCGAAGTCCTCTTTCGCCAGCGCTTTTAACTGGCGATAGGACTTGAGCTGTCTCGGCAGGTTTCCGATCTTTCTGCTGAAATCGATCTGGATCACCCGGCAGCCGAGCGCCTCCATTTCTTTTCGGAACGCCGTCAGCTTTGACAGCGGGCTGGAGTCCTCGACGGCGTCAAAATTTGCCGCCAATGTCACTTCATATCCGGCTTCCAGAAGGAGCTTTATGTTGCTCCGGTTAAAGTTGTCCAGCATGGACGCTACCGAAGCCGTCATCAGCGCTTTCTGTGCTCGATCTGTATCTCTATCTCTTGTCATTAATTTGAACATATTTGTGCTTATGGGAGCCGCTATATCTACAACGGCTCCCAGATATTAGCCCTTGCTTAGAGGGTCTTCTTATACTGTTTGACTTTTTTATGTTTATGAATAAGGTCGATAAGCCTGTCCCTGCATTTGAGCCAGTTGCATTTGATCGCCGACACAAGAAGTGCAAGCACAAGTGCCAATACAGCCGATACCGCTGTTATCAGCGTCTTTATATCGCCCGAAACTTGAAAAGCACCGCCAAGACTTCCTAAGCATGATAGAATAGGGATCATGATCCCTGCTATCATGATATTGCTGATCTTTTCCACCTCGGTCTCTGCAAGCTGTTTTAACTGTTGATCCTGGATCTTTTCTATCTTATTTTTTTCAGCGTGAACAGCCATCTCATCATTTAACTTCGTAACGGCTGTCTGCTGCTCTGCCAGCGATGCCTGAAGATGCTGGATCTCCTCCTCGAGCGGCGCTTTTATATCCCTTTCGATCTCCTCGAGCCGTTCCTCTATGATCTTGTCGGTAAATTTCGTCTCATCGCTCAAAGTACGATTCATCAGATAATCGTTGTCGAATGCTTTCCTCTTTAAAAGATAATACTGCTCATTCGTGATCGTTTCGTCCTTGAGCGCTTTATCGATATAATCCTGCAATGTCGAGACCAGGCTTTCCGACGGTTTTATCATGCTCATACAGTCTGCCATCAGTTTTTTCTCGCTGAAACTTTCTATTTTCCTGACCGGCGCGCCCAGCCATATATTTGTTCCCAGATAGACATCCGTGATGCAGGGATAAACCGAATACCGGGCGTTCGGGTTTTCGCTTTGAAGATGCTGACGGGTGACAAATGCAAGCGTCGTATTTGTAGTTAAAAGAACATATCTGGCCTGCCTGTATGTACGGGCAGGCTTCTTATCCCACAATTTCAAAATCGCCGATATGGATCTAACATCATAGTCGATCGTAGATCCCTTTGTCTTGGGATCAAAAGAAAAATGTGTTTTCTGATAGACATCTATGATGCTGTTTTTGATCAGCTCCTCATCGATCTGACTGGAATAATACTTTCCTGCATAGTAATTATTATCATCTATCGATATCCCGTAATAGTCCAGTTTGGCCTCCAGCGTATCGATATACTCCTGTACATCCGCTTTCGTAAAATTCCTTTGGACAAAGGTCTGTAAGGCCAGGCTGGCATTGGATTCATTATAATTCTCATTCTCGATCCATCGGAGGCAGTCTCTGAGAATTATCATCGTTTCATCATAAGTGTGCGCAAATATCCTGAATACCGCTTTCATCTCACGGAGCTGATCCAGCATCGCCAAAGCGGCTTCCTGCATCGCTTCGTCATTCAGCCCCAGGACTCTCAGCAGAAAAGGCGTATCAAAGTAGATGACCAGATTGCGGAAAGCGGCTTCCTGCGTCCGTACATCATGTTCTCCATCGTATGCAAGTGCTGAGGACATTAGATACCCCATCGTAAGATCCATGATCAGTTGGTAAATATACCTGTCATTTTCACGGCACCACTGGATAAACATCGAGATGATATACGAATGCTGTTTTGTCGTGTATTCTTCTTCCGTGAATTCAAATTTGACGATCAGAGTCCTGGCAGAATTTTCAGCCAGGAAATGAAGGAACTGGGTCTCAGCCGTTTCCTGAGAGATCGAGATCTGATATCGTTCTTTATAGAACCCTGTAAGTCTGTCGATCACTTCCTTATACTTTTTTTCCTGAGCAGCGATCTTTTCTGCCGAAATAGCTTTTTGGGTGCAGCCCTCCTTATTGATGACATATGTCCCGTTTTTCCGTTTTTCTATCAGTCCTGTTTTGGCGCACTTATTTAATATCGTGGTCATGGGAGCCCTGTCGATGCAGAATCCGAACAGGGCTTCAAAATGCTCCGAAACAGTCCCGATATCGATCGAATCCTCGACCTTTGAAGCTGACAGCAGCGCTGTTGCGACAAAAGGGATATAGGATGAAATAAAGTCTTTCTCGACCAGATCCGATTTAAATATTGCAAGACTGCCGATCAGTTTATCAGAAACATTTTGTGCCATATCTATAATCCGCCTTTCTGCGAAAGGCACCAATGGGGTTATGAAACCCACTTCCGTCTTTCGCTATCCTA
>CANQGL010000169.1 GCA_947623185.1 uncultured Lachnospiraceae bacterium | reverse complement strand
AACTGTTCTTCCTGTTCAGGCTTGACAAAATCTACGCCCTTATCCAGCTGGTCGACGATGACCACACGGGCCGGGTTGGCGGTGGCATTGGCCCACTTGATCCGGTAAGTGATGGTATCTCCCGTCTGCACGCCGGGATAAGCATTAGAATCTGTTTCATTCACAGGTTCTGTTCCCTTGCCGTTGATCTGGGTCTCGGTCTTATCGTTGCTGATGGTGTTGACGAAGTTTGCCGATTCCTCATAAGTACCTGTGTTGCCGAAGACAGAGTACACGCCGCTGTAATCGGCGTTGGACTTGTATTCACGCATATCTTCGCTCGCGTCAGCCTGTTCTTCGCCTTTGACGCCAAAATGCACGGTGGGCGTGACGAGGTAACGGGCAATGTTGCGGATATAACCGGAACCCTCGCCCTGATAGTGCTGATCGAGCATCTCGCCGTCCTTAAACATGTAGTGGCGGACATTGCCATCGCCCATGTCTTCATCGCAGCCGCCGTCTGCCAGAGGTTTACAGCTGGGGTTATCCGCGACGGTGTACCGCGGAGTGCTTTCATCCGGCAACTTGTACTGATTGCTTGTTTTCCCATCCCAAATATAGAACGGCGACGTCCCTTTCACCAAACCGGTCGGCTGATGGTGGTTGTCACCGGCGGCCTCTTTGTCCATAGTGGCATAGTACTCCCACAGGACGGCGTTGGTATGGTGGAACGGTTCGTAATGGACAGGCGTCTCGGCATTCGCCGCCCCGTTCTTATCCACAGACCAGATCAGACCCTTTTCGGTCTCACTGCCTTTATAGTTGACCGGGTAACCGTAGCTGTCGTAGAGGTCGCCATAGTACATGCCATAGGTCGCATCATCGCGGTAATATACAGGGAGCTGCTGGATCCCGGGACGGTATGTACTGACCGAACCGACCTGCTGGTTATGACGCAGCTCCTTGAGCGCATAACCCGCAGCCAGCTGATCGTCTGTCAGCTTCTCGGTCACGCGGTAGACCGTGTTGCTGGGCAGACCGCTGAACAGCAGCGCTTCGCCCGCACCGAGACTGAACTCCGCAGTATTGTCGGCGATATTATTCAGATAATCCTCTGTGTTTTCATTGTCCTCATTAAACAGGTTCGGATAGTCGTACGAAGGCACGATACCATCGTAGAGGTCAACTGACTTAAGCGGTTGTGCTTCAACATTATCGTGCGCATGCTTCCCGTCGCCGTCATCATTGGCGTTCACGCCGAAGGTCACCTGTTTTGTCCAATAGCTGGAGGCGGTCCGGTAGGGTGTATCAACACGGATCTCGGTGGTCTCGGAGATATTCGGGTCGATCTCCAGCAATTTGAATTTCTGGAGCGTTCCGTCATTATGCTCTGTTATATCGACGCTCTCATTGCCCGCCCAATCTGTGGTATATTTACCTGCCGAAACCAGATAAACGCTGGCGGCATAGAACGTGCCCCTTTCGCCGGTCTGGCCCTCTGTTATGACATCAGCGCTGTCTACGGACTCATAACCATCCACAACCTCGTTGTGATACACGCGGAAGCCATTTTCCGGCGCGGAAATATTCGGGCTTTGGTTCCTGTTGATATAGACATAGTACGGTCCTCCGGCATTATCACCTTTTTTGTCATCAGCGGCATTATAGGGATCTCCTGCTTTGTGCTCCCTTCCGGTACTGCTCGTGCAGTCCTCGACATAATAATACTGTTCCCGTTCGCCATTGGATGATGTCTCAACTTGACCGAAGAACACGCGGCAGCCCTCGCTGTCCACCATGGCTTTGTTGCCGTCCAGGGTCTGGAGGAAACGTTGGCTATCCAGTTCCAGGTCAATATAGTGGAACTGACGCTGCCAGCTTTTTGATCTCTCGTTCCAGCGCACCACGATAGCGCTCAGTGTCCCGGTGATACCCTTGAGATAAACCTGGTAATTGAACTGCTGGTCGGGGTCTGTCCTCTGGCCCTCCGGATCTTCGAAATCCTTAGTCACCAAAAGAGTGGTGTCCTCCACATACAGACGGCCGTTATTACCCAGATATACATTCACCCTGACACCGTCATTTTCGATATCGGAGGAGTTGCTGATGGTAGGCACATAATAGTTGTTGGCCGTACGGGTGACATTGTTCGTGTAATAGGTCCACGTCAGGTTTGCTACCTTTTCCTCAGTATCCTTATATTTGGTTTTATAATACTCCTTGATCTTCTCATTCTCTTCGGGCTTTGTGGGATCCCCGCTCTTGCTCTGCACACTCTGGGCCAGATTGCCCACGCGCAGGCCGCCGGGTTTGGCGCAGAGGACCCACCGGTCATCCTGCAGGTATTCTCCATGAACATCGTTCCAACTGCCCCCGCCGTCACTCACTTCATCATATTTTGAAGTATCCGGCGTCTGATGATCGTCTCTCTCGCCGTAGCCCTTATAATATCCGGTATCCGGGTCAATGGGCCATCCGATGAAATCCTTGCCGCGGGAGTAGTCTCCGGTCTCGGTATAGGAAAGATAGGGGTAATCCTGCGTGTCTTTTCCGCTCATATCATGCCAACAGAGCATATCTC
>CANQGL010000168.1 GCA_947623185.1 uncultured Lachnospiraceae bacterium | reverse complement strand
ACATCCTGATACAGATAAGGCGGGACGGTCCGCCGGATCTCCTTCACCAGCGCTTCCTCCCCGCCGTACCACGTCTTTAATTTATACCAGAGCACCTGTTTTTCCTCCTTCCGCTAAACCTTTTCGTATCCGCGGTCCCCGTTGCCAGAACCCGTATTGTTTTGGTTCAGATTCATATATTTCAAATATTTATATCCTTCAAATAACATCCCGCCTTCAAATAACATCCCGCAGGGTCTCCGCCCCGTCTTCCACCTTTCTCACTTCCTCCGCGGATACCTCCACCGGAATCTCCCGGTCAAACATATGTACCGTGATCGAGACCGTGCCGCTCCCTGTCTCCCGGATGACGGCCACATTTCCCTCGAAAGCTCCGCTGATCACGGCCACTCGGTCGCCGGGCTGCGGCATGGCGGCCGGTTTCCTGTCGGCCGGAACATATCGCTCCGGCACGGGGATAGGTCCCTCCACCTTCCCGTAGGCCGTCTCCCTCCGGATATCGTCGTTTAAGATAAGCCCCATCCGCGCGGTCTTCTCCTGTCCCGCTATCGTCAGCCGTACCTGCGCGTAACGGTCGTGGAACTTATAAGCCTCGACGCGGTCCCGGCATTTCTCAAGCGGCCCTGCCATATATGTCACGTGGCCCTTTCCGTCCGTCGCCGCATAGGTCAGGCGCACGATATGGTCGGCGTCCAGTATCCCCGTCAGGAATTCCGCCTCGCCGCTATACAGCGGGGTAAATTCGAATGCCCCTGTCGTCATGATCTTCGACATGGCAGGAATTCTTTTCAGGCATTGGAAAACGCCCTCGATCTCATCCGTGGAGATAAAGATGTATCCGGGGAACAGCCGCAGGATCTGGATCTGGTTCTGCTGGCGCCAGCAGCGCAGCCGCTCAAAATAAGGCACGAAGCATTCCGCAAAGCTCCCTTCCGGCGCCACGCGGCGGATCATCTCCGTCAGCTGTTCTTCTTTTCCTGTATAAGTCTGTATCGCGTACCACAACATGGCGAGTACGGCTCCCTTCCATATCTTCCGGACTTTTACTCAAAACGGCAGACTTCGCAGTCCCGTTCCCATTTTTCAAAAGGGTAAGTTGCGTAAGTCCCATCCTCACTTCTTAAAAGAGTAAGCTGCGCAAATCTCATCCTCATCTCTCAAAAGGGTAAGCTCCGCCAGCCCTCCCGATCCTTTCAGGAAAGCAGGCTCCGCCACTCCGTTCCGTCCTTATCGGACGGCCCGGCCGCTGTGGCCGCTATAACCCCCTTCAGCAGAAACGTCTCCCGAGGCTCACGAGTCCCATCCGGGTTTTGTCTTAACGCAGATCCATATCGTCTCCCCTGCTCATGCCAGCGGAGGTATAATAATTCTCTCCGATGCGCAACATAAAAACCAGGCAGCCGATATTTGGCGGCTGATTGCTGTCGTAGAGGAACGTACTCCACGACAATGCCGCGGATTTTCTTTATTTTCCGGCATAATCCCGGATTTTGACGGCATTAGCTGACGGCTAATAACTCCGACAGCTTCTGCATGTTTTTCCGTTTCAGTTCCATCGACGGGTGTACATACCGGTTCAGGGTGATGTTCACGTTCGCATGCCCCAGCAGCGCGCTCAGGCTTTTCACGTCAAAACCCAGTTCCATACATCTGGTAGCGAAGGTGTGGCGCAGCGCATGAAAATTAACCTTCCGGATTCCCGCAGCCCGAAGACTCCCTGCAAAGTGCCGCTCCAGTGCGCGCGGTTCCACATAGGCCGTCTCGCTTCCCGTCAGCAGGTAGCCCCCGCGGCCCCTCCGACGCGAAGCGAGGATCTTTGCCAGTTCATCCGGGATCGGGATCTGGCGGACCGAGCGCCGGCTCTTGGGCTCGGTAACGACGACTTCCGTTTTCCGTTCCGGATCGTCCGCGACCTGTATCCGCTGCATCGTCCGGCGGACCGAGAGTGTCCGGTCCTCGAAAGAGATATCTTCCCATCTTAGCCCGCATACCTCTCCCAGCCGCAGTCCTGTGTTCGCACTGACCAATTCGCCTAAACTCCGGTCGTCGGGATCGGAACGCAGGAACCGGCACAGTCTGTCCTGTTCCTCCCTCGTCAGGGTGGTCGTCTCGCTGTCTTCCCTTTTTACGCTGACCGACGACAGGTCGAACGCCGGACCTTCCCCGTATCTGCCGGCATACCGGCTGATTTGTCGGATGACGGACAGGGTATCCGAGACTGTTTTGGGTGAAAGGCCCTGTTTCTTCCTGCCGCTTACGGAACGCATCCGGTCCAGGAACAGCTCCAGCGTTTCCCTGCTCAGTTCAGCCCATCTCAGGCCTTCCAGTTCCGGGAGTATATAGGAATTGATCAGATTCCGGTATTTCATGTAGGTTGACGCTTTAACCTGATGTCGTATGGAAAAAAGCCATCTCCGGGCATAGTCGCCGATGCAGCCCTTTCCGGTATCGGCTGATCGGTCCCCGCCGGAGCCGACAACCGGGCCGTTCATGGACGCGGCTGTTTCGGGCAGCTGCCCGCCGGCTGCATCCCCAATCGGACGCCACCCGATGATTCGGGTCCCGCCAATCTGT
>CANQGL010000167.1 GCA_947623185.1 uncultured Lachnospiraceae bacterium | reverse complement strand
TACTGGCAGCGATGCCAGGAAATTCAAGTGTTGCTGCCAGTTTACTTTCCATAATTCTTTTCTTGTCATAATAGATCCGGGTGGTTTTGAGAGAACTATGTCCCAATATCTGCTGGATATATACGACGTCAACTCCTTCTTCCAACAGGTATGTGGCGACTGAGTGGCGGAACATATGCGGTGTGATATGCTGCGGTATGTGCGCTTCGCCAGAATATTTGCTAAGCATATTGCGGACCGACTGCTCTGTGAAACGTTTTCCTCTGCTGTTAATAAAGAAATACCCGCTTTTATCAATGGCCAGGCGGAATGTCTGGTGATATTCCCGCAGTACCGTCAGCACTTCTTTATTGGCGATCTGAACACATCTCTCCTTACCGCCTTTTCCGAACAGGCGGATATTTCCATATTCCAGATCAATATCCTGTGACCGCAGGTTTGTGAGTTCATAGATCCTTGCTCCGGTCGCAAACAACATTTCCGTTACTGCCAGATCCCGTATCAAATACGATGATGTCATAGCACTTTTTTGACGGTACATGTGGCTTAAAAGCCGTTCGATATCAGCTTTTGGGATTACCCTCGGTAGAGAAAAGGTTTCCTTGAATTTCACCCGGATTTTATGGAAAGGGTTATGATCCGGCAGTAATTCTTCCTCTTCCAGGTACTGGTAAAATGCTTTAATACTGGCAATTTTCCTTTTGACGGTTTTCTGCTTATAATGCTTGTGCAGATCGGTAATGTACAGTTCAATATCGGGCCTGCTTAGATAACTGCCACCTATGAAAGTTAGGAACTGCTCAAGATCGATCCGGTATGCTTTCAGAGTATTATGATTCAGTTCTTTTCGGTACCGACAGAAGTCAAGATAACGCTGCAACTCTTCGTGAATGTCCATGGTATTGCCTCCTCCTACTTTTTTTGAAAATTGTACCATATATGTACCCGGGAGAATGAGGCAGGTATAAAACTTATATATAATAAAGATATCCATTGACATGGCTGCACAATATATAGATATGATTTGATCATAATAATACTATGATCGTTGACGAGGTGTTTTTGTGATTATTCGCCCATCTGTTGTGATCAGGCAGAATTGCAGTGAGATTATCGATATATGCCGGAAGACGGCAGAACCATTCTTTCTTACCAAGAACAATGAAGGGTGGTTATGGATATAGAAACTTATAGCTGACGGGAGAGACTGCTGAAACTTCAGAAAGAACTGCTGGCCATTGAAGAGAACAGACTAGATGGTCATTCCGCTTGCATTGTAGATGAACTGGAAGATTATCTGGCTGAAGCGATTGCCGAGGCATAGAATTATGAAGAATGATTATCGTGTTATGATTTCGAATCAGGAGAAGAGGATGCTGGGCGAACATATTTGGGGTGTGGTGCAGGCCAATCGGGAGACAGATGGTATGACGAAATATAAGGTTTAATGAAAAGGGCCTTTTTACGAATGATCAATTCGGGTGGGGAGTATCAGACTTCTTTCTATTTTCCGAAGTTTGAAAACAGCAGTTGAATATTTCAGTCGGGTAGAATCTCTTTTCTTTTTTATCCCCTTGCGGATTCCCGGCATTTCCGATATACTGAATACAGAGTTTATGTCTGCGAGTAAGGAATCTGATCATGCCGGAACGGGAAGGAGGATGGGAAACCATGGTGTGGGAGAAAAAACCACTACCTATCGGGGCGGAATTCTTTGATGAGCTAAGAAAAAAAGAGTATTACTATGTGGATAAGACCGGGTTGATCGCGGAACTTCTGCGCAGTCCGGCAAAGGTGACGCTGTTCACGCGTCCGCGGCGATTTGGAAAGACGCTTGCGATGACGACATTAAAATGCTTCTTCGAGATCGGAGCGGATCCGTTGCTCTTTGAAGGGCTGGCAATTTCTCAAGAGAGGGAGTTGTGCGAGCAGAACATGGGGAAGTATCCGGTAGTGTTCGTGTCGCTAAAAAGCGTGGACGCAGCCAATTTCTCCAGGGCCAGGGAGCAGATGGGAAGCGTGATCGCGGAAGCGGCTGACTGCCTGAGTTTCCTGGAGAAAAGCGAGAGACTTGCAGAAAAGGATAAAGAGAAATTCCGGGCATTGCAGGATTACAGCATGTCGGAGCAAGTGATGACGGACGGCCTGCGGACGCTCTGCCGTCTTTTAGAGAAACACTATGGCCGAAAGACAGTCCTGCTGATCGATGAGTATGATGTGCCGCTGCAGAAGGCGTTCTACGCCGGATATTACGACGAGATGGTGGGACTTATTCGCAATATGTTCGCACAGGCTCTAAAGACCAATGACAGCCTGGAGCGGGCAGTGCTGACCGGGTGTCTGAGGATCTCGAAGGAGAGCATCTTCACAGGGATGAATAACCTGCAGGTTTTCACGGTGTCAGATGCGGCGTTTTCCGACTGCTTTGGGTTTACCGATGCGGAAGTCCGGGACATTATGGACTACTATGACCTGACAGGTTCCTATGAAAGCGCGAAGGAGTGGTATGACGGCTACCGGTTCGGTAGAGAGGAGATATATTGTCCATGGGATATGGTGAATTATATCTACGATCTCCGTTTCAATTCAGGGGACACTCCGAGAAATTTCTGGATCAATTCCAGCAGCAACGTCGCGGTGCGGGAGTTCGTGCGGCGGATGGACGCCGGCT
>CANQGL010000166.1 GCA_947623185.1 uncultured Lachnospiraceae bacterium | reverse complement strand
CCGTCAAATACGGCGTTTGCCACATCGGAGACCTCGGCGCGCGTGGGGCGCGGGTTGCGCATCATGGAATCCAGCATCTGCGTGGCGGTCACCACGAGTTTGCCGGTATGCAGGCCCTTACGGATCATTTCCTTCTGGAGCACTGGAACTTTAGCGGCGGGGATCTCCACGCCCAGATCGCCGCGCGCTACCATGATGCCGTCGGCGGCCGCGATGATCTTATCCAGGTTGTCCACGCCCTCCTGATTTTCGATCTTGGCGATGATCTTGATATTCTCGCCGCCGCAGGAACGGAGCACGTCGCGGATAGCTTCCACATCCTCGGCTCTGCGGATAAAGGAGGCGGCGATGAAGTCGAAATCGTTTTCCGCCCCGAAGAGGATGTCGTCGATGTCGCGCTCGGTCAGCGAGGGGAGATTGATGTGCGCGCCGGGGATGTTGATGGACTTGTTGGCGGAGAGCGTACCGCCGTTGACTACGGTGCAGATGATGTCCGATCCCTTGATCTCGCGGACTTCCATGCCCACAAGGCCGTCGTCGATCAGGATCAGCTGTCCTGGATTCACCTCGGCGGGAAGGCCGGTATAGGTAACGGAAACTTTAGTTTCATCGCCCACGACGTCCTCGGCGGTGAGCGTAAAGGTGTCTCCCGCGTTCAGCTCGACGGTTTTGGTCCCGAACTTCTTGATGCGGATCTCCGGACCCTTGGTGTCCAGGATAGTAGCCACCGGCCGCCCCATGGAATCGCGGACAGACTTGAACATATTCAGCCTGGCAAGCTGCTCCTCATGGTTCCCGTGGGAAAAATTGAAGCGCGCCGCGTTCATGCCGCCCCGGATCAGGGCGCGGATCATGTCAGGGCTGTCCACGGCGGGACCCAGCGTGCAGATGATCTTTGTTTTTCTCATAAGTACTTCCTCCGTATTATCCGAATATATTTTACTGCGGTTTGCAGACGTCGACCCATCCGCTGCAGCTCGAGAAATGCTCAAGCTCCGGCAGTGTGAGACGGACGGCGCTGTTGCCGCTTCCGGCGGCCGGATAGACGATATCAAAACGCTTCAGTGAAACGTCGAGCCAGACCGGGATCCCCGGCTTTGTCACGAACGGGCAGACGCCGCCCGGCGCGTGTCCGGTCAGATCCTCGACCTGTTCGGGATGGATCATTTTCGCTTTCTGATGAAAGGTTTCTTTATATTTCTTATTGTCGATTTTTACGTCGCCTGCGGTGACGATGAGGACGGCGCGGTCATCCTGAAGAAAGGACATGGTCTTGGCGATGTGCGCCGGTTCGCAGCCGACTGCCTCCGCGGCGAGCTCCACAGTGGCGCTGGAATGGGTAAATTCCATGACCTTATCGCCCGCGCCCTGAGATTCAAAAAATTCTTTTACTTTCTGGAAAGACATTTGCTTCACCTGCCTGTATCGGAATGAGAAACGGCCGCCCTGTGCTTGCGGATGGAATCACGGATGCGTTCAAGGCCCGTCTGGATAATGGACCGCGGCATGGCCAGGTTCAGCCGGATATAACCGGAAGCGTTGCCCACGAACAGGCCGTTGCCGCCTTCCAGCAGGACACCGGCTTCATTGGCAAAGAAACCGGGCAGGTCCTCCACATCGGGCAGACACTTTCCCAGATCCACCCATGCCAGATAGGTGGCCTCGGAAATGTTCATTACCGCCTGCGGCAGCTCCAGAGTCAAAAACTCCTTCACGAAAGCAAAGTTGCCGTCCAGATAGCCGCGCAGCGCCTCCAGCCACGGGCCGCCTTTGTCATAGGCTGCCTTGGCGGCGGTGAGGGACAGAGGATTGACCATGCCAAAGAGCTTGTCCCGATCTCGGAATTCTTTTCTGGTGGCCGGATCCCGGATAATGATATTGGAGAAAGCCAGCCCCGCCAGATTGAAGGTCTTGGTGGGCGCCATGCAGGTGATGAGCTTCGGATAATCGGTCATGATCTTGGCCATGGGAGTATGGGATTTTCCCTTCCGAGTCAGGTCACAGTGGATCTCATCGGATACCACCCACAGGTTATACTTTTCCATGATGGCCGCCGCACGGCGAAGTTCCTCCTCGGTCCATATCCTGCCGGTGGGGTTGTGGGGATTGCACCAGAACACCAGCTTGCATTTCGTATCGGCGCACTGACGCTCAAAATCTTCATAATCCAGGAAAAACTCACCTTTTTCGTTCCGCGTTAAAGGAGAGTGGAGCACCCCGCGGCCGGAATATTCGGCGGCGTGAAGGAAGTAGCCGTAGGCGGGAGTGTTGATAAGCACTTTCTCATTGGGAGCTGTCAGGGACTCCACCAGCTGATAGATAGCGGGGATGATGCCCGGAGAGAAACACAGTTCCTCTTGGGGGAATTCCCACCCGTAGTGATCCAGGCACCAGCGGCGGAAGGACTGATAATAGCCGCTGTCATACACGCCGGTGTAGCCGAAGATGCGGCGGTCCAGACGCTGCCGCATGGCGTCCAGGATCTCCGGGGCCACGCCGAACTCCATATCGGCCACCCACATGCGGACGAATTCCTCATCCTTATAGGGGAACACCTTTTCCGGTCCGGCGTGGAAGATATACCCGCGGAAGCCGTCGGTGTTCAGGGCGTTTGTGCCCCGGCGGTCGATGATTTCATCGAAATTGTACATACGGAACCTCCTTGCGAACATTCTGTTAAA
>CANQGL010000165.1 GCA_947623185.1 uncultured Lachnospiraceae bacterium | reverse complement strand
CCGGCACCCTGTCCGTGATGAGCGCGATCGTTCCGTGCTTCAGTTCGCCCGCCGCATACGCCTCCGCGTGGATATAGGAGATCTCCTTTAACTTCAGCGCGCCCTCGAGCGAGAACGCATAGTCCATGCCGCGCCCGATAAAGAACGCGTCGGGGCTGCCGACGATGTGCGAGACGATGGCCTCGACCGTGTCCTCGCGGCGGATCATCAGATCCATCGTATCGGCGCACCGCAGGAGCTTTTCGGTGAATTCCCTTGCCTGCGCTTCGGTATAGACGCCGCGCACGAGCGCCATGCGGCAGAACAGGAGATAGAGCGCCGCGATCTGGACCGTATAGGCTTTGGTGCTGGCGACCGCGATCTCCGGACCGCCGTGCGTGTAAAGCACATAATCGCTCTCACGGGCGATCGTCGATCCCTTGACGTTTACGACCGCGATCACCTTTGAGCCGTTTTCCTTCGCGAGGCGGAGCGCCGCCAGCGTATCGATCGTCTCGCCGGACTGGGAGACGACGACGGTCAGCGTACGGCTGTCGATCAGCGGCTCCTCATAGCGGAACTCCGAGGCGATGGAGACCGTGACCGGGATGCGCAGGCGCGGCTCGATCAGCGCCCGGGCGACCATACCGGCGTGCATGGCGGTCCCGCAGGCGATCACGCGGATGCCGGTGACCTCGGAAAGCAGGTCATCCGGGATGCCCTCGGCGGTAAAGTCCGGAAGTCCGGCGGTAAGGCGCGGCATAATCGTATTGCGGAACACGGATGGCTGCTCGTGGATCTCCTTCATCATAAAGTGCGGATAGCCGTTCTTCATCGCGGCATCGACGTTCCAGGAGGCTTCCATGATCTCGGGCTTTTCCTCCGTGCCGTCAAGATCGAACAGCGTGATGTCGTAGGTGGTGAGCCGCACGATCTTTTCTTCCGGGACGACAAAATATTTCCTGGAGTAGGGAAGAAGCGCGGTGAGGTCGGAGGCGATCATGGCCCCTGAGCTCGTATAAGCCGCTACGAGCGGGCTGACGTTGCGCACCGCGTAGATCTCGCCCGGACGGTCCTCGAACATGATACAGAAGGCGTAGGAGCCCTCCAGCTCGGAAAGGAAGCGGCTGATCGAGGACAGCGGGTCCCCGTCGTAGATCGCGTTCAGAGTCGCGGCGGCCACCTCGGTGTCGGTCTGGGACTGCAGGGTATCCGCGAGGTTATATTTCTCGGAAAGAGCGTGATAGTTCTCGATGATCCCGTTGTGGATCATGGTGACCTTACCGACGATATGCGGATGCGCGTTCTCGCCGGTCACGCCGCCGTGCGTCGCCCAACGGGTGTGGCCGATCCCGCAGTGCGACTGGATCGGATCCCTGCTGCAGACTTCGCGCAGCGCGGAGACCTTTCCCGTTTTCTTTATGAAATGAACCTTGGAATCCATGTCAAAGAGTGCGATCCCGGCGCTGTCATAGCCGCGGTATTCCAGCTGGGTCAGACCGTCGAGCAGGATCCGCTGGGCGTCCAGAGGACCGCAGTATCCGATAATTCCACACATAAAACTGACTCCTTCTAATATAAAATTATATGCTAAGATTATAGTATCATTGGGATTTAATGTCAATTCTTTATTCGGGGCAGGTAATGACTGACCATTCATTTACGGAAGACGGCATGATCATAAAGAGCGGCGAATCGGGGATGAAGTTTGAGTATGAGTGATGACGCCATATGTTAATAAACCGTAAAAAAGATGCGATATCCGTTTACAAACCGCTGTCTCTATGCTATGATCGGATATGACAGAGTTCCTTCCGGGCAGAACTGCTTGGAGGAAATTGAATGAATAAAAAATTTCAGGATCTGAATCTGTCCAATGCGTTCCTGTTCGCCGCGGCGATGGAGGACGAGGAGACCTGCCGTTTTGTCCTTGAGACGGTGCTGGGGATCCCGGTCGGGAAGGTGAACGTCCATACGGAACATTCGCTTCTGTATAATGCGGATTTCAGGAGCATCCGCCTTGACGTCTATGCGGGATCGGAAACATATGTTGAGTACAACTGCGAGATGGAGAACCGGAACGACAGGAACCTTGCAAAGAGGAGCCGGTTCCATCAGGCGGAGATGGACGTCACGTTGCTGCAGCCGGGAGAGGACTTTTCACAGCTTCGCCCGGTCTATGTGATCTTCATCTGTACGTTCGATCCGTTCGGGAGAGGGCTGTTCCGGTACACGTTCGAGAACCGGTGCCAAGAAACGGGCCTTCCGCTTGAGGACGGTGCGGTGAGGGTCTTCCTGAACACGAAGGGGACGAGCAAAGGCGAAGTACCGGTGCCGGACACGCTGGTGAACTTTCTAAAGTATGTGGAGGATTCGAGCGACACATATGTAAGAGAGGTCGATGATCCGGCGGTGAAGGACCTGCATGAGAGGATCCGGAAACTGAAGGCGAGCCGCAAATTGGAGGTGCGCTACATGAAGTTTGAGGAACTGCTCCGGGAATCAAAAGAGGAGGGCTACGAGACGGGTCGTAGTGAAGGCTACGAGACCGGCCGAAACGACGGTTATGAGACTGGCCGAAGCGTGGGCTACGAGACCGGCCGCACGGAAGGCCAGGCACGTCTTCTCCGTCTGATCAGTCTGATGACGGAGGCCGGGGAAGCGGACCAGATCGCGCGGTTGGAGCGCGAACCTGAGTTTTTGGAGCAAATGTTAACAAAACACGATCTGTAATTTCTGAAACGATCTGAAGTATCTTG
>CANQGL010000164.1 GCA_947623185.1 uncultured Lachnospiraceae bacterium | reverse complement strand
GGGAGGCGGCCGGAAGCCACGGCGTCTACCGGCCGGGCGGAAGCGCCTTAAACGCCGGACAGGTCGGAAGTACCCGTGCCGCGCTCTACATTTCGGCCCTGCGCGACGGGGAGCCGGAGGAGGAGCCGTTTGCCGGGCTCGCGGCCAAGGCGCTTGCCGCGGCGAGGGAGACTGTCTCGCATGCGCTTGAAAACGGGAAGAAGGGAGCGGGAAACCTTGACGCGCTCTGGGATAATGCCGCCGGGGAGATGAGCATTTCCGGCGCGGCCATCCGCGAGCCGGAGGCGATCCGCAGGAATCTGGAACATGTGCGGCGGACGCTGCGGGAGTTTGCGGAAACCGCAGCCGTTTCGGGAGACGGAGAGGTGGAGCTTGGAAAGCTGTTCAGGCTCCGCCAGATGCTGATCTGCCAGCAGGTGTATCTGAGCGCCATGCTCGATTATCTGGAGCACGGCGGAAGAAGCCGCGGAAGCGCCCTGTATACCGATCCGCTCGGCGAAAAGCCCTATGCGGTCCTGCCGGATATGTTCACCTTCCGGCTGGACGACGGGAACGAAGAACCGCTGATCCAGGAGGTGCGGCTTGAGGACGGAGAATGCCGCTTCCGCTGGCGCAGGGCGCATCCGATCCCGGAGGAGGACAATTTCTTCGAGAATGTGTGGCGCGGATACCGGGAAAACAAAAATGTTTTCTGACAGGCGCGCGGGCGGGGATCTGCCGTTGTTTCGTAAGGGATCCGTAAGCAAAAAATGCCGCATTGATAAACGAATTCAGGAAGCCTATCGAACAGCAGGCAGATACCGCCAACCTTTTGATAGAAAACGGTATATTATCAGATAATGTATTTACCATATAGATCTCCATTCCGTCTCCGCTATTTATTATAAACTATTTGGCTGGCCCCAGTCAACGTGCAAATATTTTGCCCCATCCATGACGGGAGGGCGGCAAAGCCATTTGGACAGATCTCCTGGAAACCCCTCCTGCGTTTCAGCAAAAATCAAAAACGATCTCAGCATCAAATTTTTTGGCAATGAGTTGACATTTTGATCGTTTACATATATAATTTAATTGAAATACGGCAAAATAATGATTTGCCGAAATTGAATAAAAATGAGGAAAAAGGAATGAAAAATGCTTTTGCCCTTTCAGAAGATCAGAAATTTTATTCCGTGCAGGACTTGAAAAATAAAGGGCTTTCCCAATATAAGGTGCGGAAGCTGGTTGAAGATGGAGAGCTTATTAAACTAAATAAAAAATACTATGAGAACACAGGATATCAGGGTGAGGAATCCGATCTCTATTATGTCGAAGCATATGCTCCCAACGGAGTGGTCTGCCTGCTCAGCGCGGCAGCTTATTATGATCTGACCACTTATATTCCCGATGCGATCGATGTGGCGATCCCGCGGAAAGCGAAGATATCGACCATACCGGACTGGCCGCAGATGAAAATTCATTATTATACGGATGCCTGGTATGAGATCGGGACAAGAACGATAAAAGAAGGAGAGAATGAATTTAAAATATACGACCCCGAAAAGACGGTTGCAGATACCGTTTGTTACAGAGAAAAGGTCGGCATCGCCGAAACCAGAGAGATTCTGACGACATACCTCCGGAGAAAAGACCGGAACCTAAATCGACTTTTGGAATATGCGAAGCGGATGAAATGTGACAGGATCTTGCGTGGATATTTGGAGGTGCTTGTGTGACAAATGCGGCGTCGGTTAAAGACAGACTAAAGAATTATGCGGTTGGAAGCAATAAAACAATGCAGGAAGTTTTGATGGTGTACGGCCTGGAAAAACCATATGTTTCAATTATCAGCACGCAAAAATCAGAAATTGCGTGCATTTAGTTATTGCAAGGGAAATCTTCCTGTGCTACAATAAATGCATGCAAGAACGCAAAGCAGCGTGTGGAAAGTTGGTGTTCGTTTGGATCAAAAGGAAATCGCGCAAAATGTGCTCAAAGGCAACGGCGGAATTGCCAAAACTGCCGATTTTGTCGCGGCAGGCATAAAAAAATATGATGTGGCGGCGCTGTGTAAGGAAGGTTTTCTCGAACGTGTTCGGCGTGGTGTGTACCAATTGCCGGGTAATGATCAAATAACAGAGGAACAGTTGCTCCGCGAACTGCTGCCGCAAGGGATCGTCTGCGCGGAGTCTGCACTGTTTCATTACGGATACAGCGATTTTGCACCCCGTGCCTGGTCTGTTGCCGTACCGAGAACGGCATCCAGGGCGGTCGGAAATATCAGGGAATTTCCGGTCAGAGCATATTATATTCAAAAGGAACATTTTCCGATTGGGAAGACCATTGAAAGTTTCAACGGTGTAATGCTCCCTGTATATGATCGGGAACGCACTGTTTGCGACTGCTTCAAATACCGGACAAGGCTCGACAATGAAACTTTCAGCAAAGCGTTGAATGCCTATGTCGCGGATGGCCAGAAAAATCTCGCCAATTTGTCCCTGTATGCAAAAAAAATGAAGCTATACACAAAAGTAATGAACGTGATGGAGGTACTGCTGAGTGGCTGATCTTGCTGCGTCCGCCATAATAATTTCAGTGTGAATATTATTTTGGAATTCATGCACTATAGAATGCATGACTGCAAATTAATGAATGCTGATGGTAAAAAAGCTGAACGAACAGTTATCAGCAAAAATATACTTTCAACAAGTAAAGGAAATGACATCCAAGTGAAGATTCTTAACAATGAGTATTATCTGGA
>CANQGL010000163.1 GCA_947623185.1 uncultured Lachnospiraceae bacterium | reverse complement strand
TGGGAATCCTTATTGATGGAGATCTCGTAGTCTCCGGCCTCCAGCACATAGGAGCCGATCTCGATCGCATCGTAGGATGCCATGTCCGCCTCCGCGAAGGAGATGTTCACCACCTGCGAAGCACCCGGCTCGAGGAGGTCCGTCTTGGCAAAATCGACAAGGTTGGCCGTGGCTTTCTCGATGCCGCCGTTGGTATAGGGCGGATTGAAGTAGACCTCGACCACGTCCTTTCCGGCCACGGAGCCGGTGTTGGTGACGGTCACGTCAAAGCTTATATTCCCGTCGCTCGCGGTGATGGGGCCCATCTCCTGCGTGAACGTGGTGTAGCTTAAGCCGTAGCCGAACGGATACTGTACGGTATCCTCATAGCGGATCAGCCCTTCGGCCGCCGCCGTCTCGTAGAACTTATATCCGACATAGATCCCTTCCACATAGTTGACAAAGGCAAGGTTTCCTTCGTACGCGCCGTCGGAAGCCGCGATGGCCTGCTTCAGATCGTCGACGCCGGCGTAGGAGAAGTTGCCCACGTTGTTCCATGTGGGAGTCGCGGTCAGATCCTTGACATAGGTGTCAACGGTCCGTCCGGAGGGGTTGACTTCGCCGCTCAGGATCTTTCCGAGAGCGGAAAAGCCCGTATTGCCTGCGCCCGGAGCAAGAATCACAGCGCCGATCTGGGGATACTCGTCGACCCAGCCCAGCTCCATGGCGTTGTTGGCGTTGATGATGACGACGACCTTATCGAACTCCGAGCAGACCTTCTCGACCATGTTTTCCTCGGTCACGGACAGCTCCAGATAGTGCTCGCCCTGCTCGAAATCGTCGTAATTTCCGTTGTTAGTGTAAGTAGCGTTGGTGTAGCCGTAATTGGCCGGGACGACGGAAACCTGATCCGCCAGGTTATAGGTCCCGTGGATCACGCCGTACATATCCCGCGGAAGGTCGGCGCCCTCGCCGCCGGAACGCGAGATCACGATGACCGCCGTATCCGAGAAGCCGGTCGCCTGGGACATGACCGCGTCGGTATAGGCGTCCGCGGTCGGCTCCGGAAGCGTCCAGTCCTGGCTCGCCATCGCCACCGTCGGGCGGTCGGCGCGGTAGTCCGTATACAGTTTCGTCAGTTCCTCATTGGTGGAAAATCCGGCGTCCTGAAGGGATTTCAGGATCCCTACAGCCGAGGAGGCATCCGAAGATCCGGAGCCGGTCCCGCCGAAGATGGGGTTGGTGGAGCCCCAGCCGAACACGTTCAGCGCCTTGGTATCGGAAAGCGGCAGGAGGCCGTCGTTCTTTACCAGAACCAGTCCTTCCTCGCCCACCTTGGCGATCACGTCTTTACTTGCCTGCACCGTCTCCTCGGAAAGGTTGACGGAAGAAGCGTTCAGGACGCTGGACAGGTTGGTCTTCATCGGTCCGAAGCAGACCATATTGACGATCACGACCGCGCACAGAAGCCATGCCACGACCGCGGATCCGCGCGCAAAGCCCCGGACTCCCTTTTTCAGCTTTCCGGCCAGCGCGATCACGACGATGGCGACCACAAGCAGAGCCAGGATGGCGTAGATGTAGCCGCTGCACATGCTCAGATAGCTCTGCAGGTCGGCCGTGCTGACGCCCAGGGGTGCGAAAAACGGTGATAACAGAGATGTCAGCAGATTAACCATAGTTTCCTCCTTCTTTTGGCTCCCACTCATCCCGGGAGCCGTTTTGTAAAATATTATAGCGCCTTCCCGGCGCTTTTTCCTTTGTTATGCACAAATTGCCCGTTTTTTAGCACAAACCGTTTCCGATATGTGCATAATGTACAAAACCCGCTTATCCGTTTTCACGGATGAGCGGGAATACGATCGTCGCCCGGAACCAGTCGTCTTCGTTTCGCAGGGTCATGGTCCCGTCATATTTTTCAATGGAATATCGGATGGATTTGAGGCCGTATCCGTGGTTCTGCGCGTCCGGCTTGCTGGTGACCGGCAGACCGTCCGCGAAGGCCGGCGTCTCCAGACAGTAATTCTCGCACCGGATCACCAGAAATCCCTTGCTGGCGCTGACGGACAGGTGGATCAGGCGTTTCTCCTTATCCTCGATCCGCATCTCGCACTCGATGGCGTTGTCCAGGAGGTTTCCGAAGATCGTGCAGATATCCATGACGTCCATGAACGAGAGCAGGGAACCGTCCGCCACGCACGTCAGCCCGATGCCGTGCCGCGCGCAGTAAAGGTTCTTGCCCGTAAGGAGCGTATCGAGCACCGGCGAGCCCGTATCGCTCTGGGCCTCGTATGCCCGAAACTCCTCCTCCATCTCGTCCAGATAGGCGGTCCGCTTTTTCGGGTCCTGCTCCGCCCGCAGCGCGGCGATCTGGTTTTTCAGATCATGGTACCTGCGGTTGATGAAGTCGATGCTGTCCCGCGACTGGCGGTACTGGGAGTACTGATACCGGAGGATGTTCTGGATCGCGCCCAGCTCCTGCTTTTCGTACAGCTAGCAGCGGTTGACCTGATAGGCGTAGAGGATGGCCAGGCCCGCCAGATCCGCCAGTGTCCGGATATTGTGGATATCCAGGAGCATGGTGCCGGAAAACGGGTTGTTGGAATTGACAAAGCTTAAATTTCCCATGGCGAAGGCGGTCAGCACGATCAGAAGCGGGGCCGCAAGCTCCCACGGACGGAAGATCATCGCGTCCGCCGGTTCGTTCTTTCCGCTGTCCAGCCGGAGAATGACGCCGAAGACCGCGGCGTAGACCGCCGCCAGAAAGAGCCAGTAACCGGCGATGCCTCCCAGCGCCGGATACCGCTCCGCGCAGTAGGAATAAAGCTGCCACTCTAGGGAAGCGGCGAACTCCGCCAGAAGGAACGCCCGGGCCGCATAATAAAC
>CANQGL010000162.1 GCA_947623185.1 uncultured Lachnospiraceae bacterium | reverse complement strand
GCGGTGTGGCGATGATCATCATTTTCGCGGTGGATAAGACCATCTTTTCACCCGGATGGGGCGAGAAGAAAAAGGGCTGAGTTATAGATCGGAAAATAACCGGCCCTAAGACAGGGAGGTATGAGAGCCAGCCGGTTCTCATACCTCCCTGAAATTTTGAGAAAAAGACGGATCTGCACTCAGCGGACGCTAATCATCGGAAGTGTGGGGATCTTGCGCATCTGATAACATGCAGCGCTCCCGATACTTCCGTCCTATGAAAATCATAAGGACAATGGCGACGATCAAAAGCAGGTCGGCAAAAACGGTGCCTTCCACTCCAAAAGCCACGTCGTAGGCAAAGCTGTCTCTCGCCGTACTGTCATCAAGCCGAAACACGGAGTAGAGGGAAACAAAGCCGCTGTTGGGAAGGCCAAACAGAATATTCTGCGTGAAATTCCACAGCGTGTGTATTGCAAACACGCACCAAACACTTTCAAAATAATAGACCACCAGCGAGAAGAGTATTCCCGTCAGGAAAGTATTCAGCAAAGACAGGATCGTCACACTGGGGTTCATGATATGCAGAAATGCAAACAGGAATGCGTTCCCGATAATGGCCACCGCCGGTTTCCGATAGCTTTTCAGAAGCTTTTGATATAAAAATACCCGACAGCACAGTTCCTCTGCGGACGATTGGATCAATACCGTGATCAGGATCAACAGCAGCGCGATCGGTTGAAACGAAACATAAGAAAAATGAATGTCCTGATGCAGCCATGCCGCCAGGATGCACAGACCGTTCATTCCGGCTCCGGCCGCAGCCCCGATCAGCAGAAAACGCCAGTTATTTCCGGACGTCCGCGGCCCCAACTGCCGAAGGATAGGACGGTTTGATTTCCAGCCCCCTATCCACAGCAACGCCACTATCCATATACCGATGAACAACAGATATGTCGCGCTTTCGGCCCAGACATCGGACTGTACGAACGAATCGGCAAACAGCGATATTCCAAAATTAAGACCATAATAAACCAAAAGTATGCCCAGCAGCTGTCCCGTCAGCAACATCAGAGAGGTCCCTATGTATAAGACCACCAGCGTTTCGTTCCACTTCCTTTTTAAGATCTTCATACTGTTTCTTCCTCGTTTTTCTTATTCTACAGACACTCCCGCATTACTCAGGACTTTTCTGCCACAACATGCGCGGCGTAAGGTCTGCTGACCGTATCGCAGAATTATGCGAAAGGGATCTCGCCTTTATTTCGCTCCGGCACGTTGCGGTTTTTGTCGCCCCAGTCGCACATCTGGTCCAGAATAGGGATCAGCGATTTTCCCTTTTCGGTCAGGCTGTATTCTACTTTTGGCGGGATCTGCGGGTATTCCTTCCGGTTTACGAGCCCGTCCGCTTCGAGCTGCTTCAGCGTGGAGCTCAGCGTCTTATAGGTGATGCCGCCGATGTATTTCTGCATTTCGTTGAAACGCACGACTTTAAATTCCATCAGCGTGTACAGGATGATCATCTTGTATTTGCCCTGGATCAGGGACATGGTGTAGTTGAAGCCCGTGTCTGCCAGTCTGCAGTCGGCGATACATTCTTTTTTCATACGGATCACGCGTTTCCTTTCTTATGACTGCCGCATGAGTCTATGTGCGGGTATCCTTGAGGATAGTATATATCCAAAACGTGCGTACTTGTCTTTGTTCAATAGGCTGACTATAATTATAGTACCGGTATACGGGGAAAGTCAAGACAGACGAAACGGAGGGGTGCGATCAATGGGAAAGAAGATCGTGATATTGAACGGAAGCCCGAGAAAGAACGGGAATACATCGGAGTTAGTCAAAGCCTTTACCGAAGGCGCGAAAGAGGCCGGAAATGAAGTCGTGACCTTTCATCTTGACAGCATGGATATCCACGGCTGCAAGGGGTGCTTTGGCGGACACAGCAGCAGGGAATGTCCCTGCGTCCAGAAGGACGGCATGGCGCAGATCTATCCTGCCGTAAAGGAGGCGGAGGTAGTGGTCCTCGCGACGCCGCTTTACTACTGGAACATGAGCGGACAGCTCAGGACGGCGGTCGACAGGCTTTTCGCCCTGGAGGAGGGCGACGGGAATCTTCTCAGAGGACACGACCGGTCGTCCGCGCTTTTGATGGCCGCGGAAGGCAGCGCCTTCGAGGATGCGGTGCTGTATTACGACCATCTGCTGGAACATCTTAGGTGGAAGAATCTCGGACATGTCCTCGCCGGGGGCAACATGAACGTCGGCGACATCAGAGGCAAGGCGGAGGTGGACGAGGCGAGACGTCTCGGCGCTTCCATCCGATAAACAATCAAAAAGGAGTTAAGGCCATGAAAAAAGATTTTGGAGTAAAACCGTATCTGTTCCCCATGCCGACCTATATGATCGGCACATACAATGAAAATGACACCGTCGACGTGATGATGATGGCCTGGGGCGGGATCTGCGCCGAGGACATGGTGGCGCTGAATCTGGAGGCGGACCATAAGACGGTAGCCAATCTGCGGGCGCGCGGCGCGTTCACCCTTGCCGTTCCGGGCGCGGATACGATGGCGGAGTCGGATTTTCTCGGCATCGCGACGGCGAACAAGATGGCGGACAAATTCGAGCGCACGGGGCTTCATGCGGTAAAGAGCAGCCGTGTGGACGCGCCGGTCATCGAGGAATATCCGCTCACGCTGGAATGCACGGTCGAGAAGATGGAAGATGAGCCTTACGGCCTGCGTGTGCTGGGCCGGATCGTGAACGTACTGGCCGACGAGAAGGTGCTGGATGAGAAGGGCAAGATCGACGCCGGGAAGCTGAACGCGTTCCTGTTCGACCAGATGCAGAACGGTTATTATGCTGTGGGAGAGAAGATCGGCCAGGCATGGCACAGCGGCGCGGGG
>CANQGL010000161.1 GCA_947623185.1 uncultured Lachnospiraceae bacterium | reverse complement strand
CGAATATATGGGCAATTTTAAGAGATCTACGTAGGTTTTGCTCCTAAAAAATATGGCGTTAACTACCAAAGACGGGAAACGCTCAAGAGGGCCGATATTTTTAATCACTTTTTTCTGAGAAACCTTGAGGCCTGATTTATTGGTGACACGGACAGACTGAACAAGTCTTAAGTAAGGTTTTGCATTATTTATAAAGCATTCAACGTACATGTTCTACCTCCAGCGCAATAATATAGACCCATAGACCTATAATAGAATTATATCATAAGAATATAAAAAAAGCAAGGAAAACCTTGCAAAATAAGGAAAAAATTTAATTAGGATCGATTAGCAAGTGGCAAACTCGGGTCGTATAAAAATACACCTCTTGCGGAATCAGGTGCCAACTGGTATAATATCCATGTGAGTGGTATTATTCAACGGGCATTTGATCCGCAATAGTATCTATGCAATCCGTCCAGCGTTGCCGCGCCGGGCGGTTTTGCTTATTTGTGCATGTTATAAATCAAGCTGTTTAACAGTTCTTCTTGGGACACGAAAGGCTGGCACTCCGGATCGCCATTGTGGTATACTTTCAAAGCATCAAGTTCTTCCTCATCAGGCTCGGCAGCGGGGGCATTGCTCAGAGTAAATGCCGCCTGAATCCGTTTCCACACTTTGGCAGTGTCGTCTTCGTTCATTATGGTAACTGCGTCAATGATTCTCCCTTTTGCTTCGCCCATATGGTTACGTTTCTTTTCCTTCAGGCAGTCTTGATGGTTCTGGGCTGTGGAATCGGGATTCCATCTTCCTGAGCATATTTTATCCACTCTGCAATAATAATTTTTGCATTTTCGACAGCTTCCGCGATAGTTTTTCCGTCGGCCATACAGCCGGGAAGATCGGGAACGGAGACTATGAAAGCGTTATCCTCTTCACTCCAAGTTATAATCATTTGGTATTTATAATCTGGCATATTTCATACCTCCAAAGAATATTTTATGAGAATTTCCCGTACTTGTTTTACTTGATAATTTTTTGCCTTGCTTCCCTTGGGTTGGATATTAATCCGCTCCATAATACCGTCCTTGCTGAAAAAATGATGATCTCCTTTTATGCGTTCAAGGAACCCCAGGTAAATCAACAAATACCGAAAATCCTCAAAGTCTATATTATTATCAGACTGTCCTAAAATGATTTTTTTATAAGTCTTCTCTGCTCTGGGCATATAATCTTATCTCCTACTTCTTGATATAGATTTTATCACTGTTATGATGTTCCGGCTCCATCGAATCACCATTGATACCTATGATAAAATCAACACCTTCAACATAAGGGGCCTCAATAATGTCAGCGGAAAAGTGTTTCAGTTCGCGGGAACGGCTGCATCATGATTCCGAGCCGTTTCCCAGTCCAGGATGGTATCAACATGCTGGCGGCCGGTGGCGTCGAGAGAACGGTATTTTTCTATGTGCTTCTGCTCGGATGTAGTCAACCGAAAAGTATTTAATACTTCCTTATCATCAGTCAAGCAAAGCAAGTAATCTACAGACACATTGAATAGTGCTGAGACTTGTTTCAAAAAGGTGTGTCCTGGTTCTCTTATATCGGTTTCGTAGTTTCTTAATGTAGTGCTCGGTATTCCAAGCATTTCCGCAAAATCACTCCTTTTAGAAAAACCATGTTCTTTTCGCAATTCTGTCAGGCGCTCCCCAAAGGTCATGATGCCACCTCCGTGTGCTCATTATATGAAATTAGTTGCGATAAGTCAATAATGCAATGCTCAAAACGGGCAAAATATTTCAGAAAAGGGGTTGATAAATGCCCATAATGGAGATTCGTTATATCCGTAAAAGCTTGTTTTGAGCAGAAATAAGGTACCGAACGCTTAGGAACATTGAGGCAGAAAGAGTGCGAAAAGGACTTTCGCGGGAGGCATTCTCGCAACAAAGACAAAAGGCCATATGTTATTTAAAAAAGAATCATCATAATTTAATATATTCGTGTTGCATTTCATGTTGCATACTTGTTTAAATGGCGTGATTCATGCCAAAGGCGGGAATCAGTCCTAGATATTAAACATGCGAAAAATGGTTTAGAACTGTATGCTTTCAGTAAACCGCGATTTTTCTGCGGGCCCCCTTTTTGCCTTATTATTCTGTATGAAAGGTGGGGGGGGGTGAACAATCCCGGCATATCGGGTATAATTTGCGGAAGAAACCATTTGACAAAAGGGAGCGGCAAGCGTAAACTTTTGGTAAATAAAACAGAAACAGGAGGATCATATGATGAAAAAGAAAATTGCTGTGATCGTATTGGCAGCCGGAATGACACTTGCAGGGTGTATGACGGCTCTGGCATCAGGTTGGCAGAAAAATGATACGGGCTGGTGGTATGCGACCAATGATGAAGGAACGGCGTGGTATGCCGATGAATGGCAGTGGATCGACGGAAACGGAGACGGAGTGGCGGAAAGTTACTGCTTCGATAAAAACGGTTATCTGTATACAGATACGACAACGCCGGATGGATATACGGTAAATGCAGACGGCGCATGGGTGGAAAACGGGCAGGTACAGACAAAGGAAGCCACGCAGCCTGTATCCGATGCCGCTTCAGAAAGCACACCTGATGTTTCGGGATTTTATACGGGTGAATACGACGGAAGGACGATCAATGCGGAGATCATGTGGCTTCCGTATGAGAATCGGTATTGGGCCGAAGTCGATATGTTCTTAAAGGACTATTTGCCTGATTATGTTGGAAACGGCGTGTTCAGAAACGATTATACGGGTTTCGAGTTTAACGGCAGTACGCTGGTCTTCCATGATTACTATTCAGATGAGACGGTTACTTTGACAAAGCAGAGCTGATTAGTGTGAAAGAAAGTAGAGGAAAGCCAAAAAATGGCGCACTGAAACAAGCTATTGAAAAATAGCCTTTGAAAC
>CANQGL010000160.1 GCA_947623185.1 uncultured Lachnospiraceae bacterium | reverse complement strand
AGGACATGAACGAATCGAAGCGGCTCTGCGCGCCTTCCATGGTATGGTTGATGATCGTCTGCAGGCTGCGCAGCATATCGTCCGTGTACTGGATCGAGCCCTGACGGATCGTGTTCGCGTCGTCCACCGCCCGGTCGACGATCTGCTGGGCCTCGGCCTGCGCCTGCTCGACGACCTCGTTGGCGTGCGCGTAGGCGCGCTGCATGATCTCGTGCTCGTTGACCAGCTCGTTCGTCTGGGCCGTCGCCTCCGCCAGCATCGCGTCCGCCCTCGACTGCGCGTCCGTGAGGATCGCGTCCTGATTGCTGATGATCTTCTGATACTGTTTGATCTCATCCGGGATTCGGAGCCGGAGTTCGATAAGGAGCTCCACCAGTTCCTCTTTGTTCACGATGATCTGCGTGGTGGACAGCGGTTTGAACTTACAGCTGTCTATGTACTCTTCGATCTCACTGATCAACTGCTCAATTCTGCTCATAATCAATCTCCTTATCCCTTTATTACTTTCTCATGTATTCTTTTTTCCACATACGGCGTCACGAAATGGGAAATATCGCCGCCGTAATATGCAACTTCCTTTACGGAGCTGGAACTTAAGTAGGCATATTTCAGGTTCGTCGTCAGAAACACGGTGTCGACATCCGGCGATATCACGCGGTTTAACTGGGCGATCTGCAGCTCGTACTCAAAGTCCGTGATGGCCCGCAGTCCGCGCACGACCGCGTTCGCGCCGCATTTGCGTGCGAAATCGACGGTCAGTCCGTCAAAACTCGTCACGTCGACATTTGTCAGATCCTTTACGCACTCCCTTATCATATTAACACGTTCCTCCACGGAAAACAACGGCGTTTTCGCGCTGTTGTTCAGAACGCCGATCGTGAGGCGGTCAAAGATCTTCGACGCCCGCCCGATGATGTCGATATGGCCGAGCGTCACCGGGTCAAAGCTGCCCGGATAGATTGCTGTTTTCATCGGTTTCTCCTTTGTCACGTTTTCTTTTCAGAAATACATGCTGATTTGTCTTGTACCGTTTTTCTTTCGTGATCCCGTAGCCGAGCGCTTCCGCCCAGGAAAAGTCCGTCTCAAGGGACGCCTCCACGATGAACACCGTGTCTTCCCCGGCAAGAGGCGATCCGCTCAGATATTCGAGCACGCGCCGCTCGTGGCCGAAACCGTAGGGCGGATCCATAAAGATAAAGTCGAAGCTTTCGGATCCGTTTTCCAGCCGTTTCAAACCGGTCACGACGTCGCACACAAGGACCTGCGCCCGCTCTGCGAGCCGTGTCTTCTCAAGGTTTTCGCGGATACACGCGGCCTGACGCGTCCCGCTGTCGATAAAGACCGCTCTTTTCCCGCCGCGGCTCAGCGCCTCGATCCCGATCGCGCCGCTTCCGGCGAACAGATCGAGGAACGAGCAGCCGTACAGGTCGTTCTGCAGCATGTTGAACAGCGTTTCCTTGATGCGGTCCGTCGTGGGGCGGGTATCCATCCCCTCGACCGTTTTAAGGGTCAGACGCCTCGCGCTGCCTGCGATCACTCTCATAATTTTCTTCCCTTATCTATTATAATACATTATCTGCGAGATACAAGTTGTTTTTGTGTAATTTGTGTATGAAAATTCGTCCCTTTGCTACCGCTTTCCCGCGGCCGCGGCAGCCGCCTCAAACTCCGCCTTCCGGTAAAGCCTGCGGCGTTCCGCCAGTTTCGCGTAGACCTCGCGGTCCTTCTCGGACGGCAGGTACAGCGTGCGTCCTTCCGTGCGCGATCCCAGGAAGCGTTCCGGCCCCTCGCAGTATCCGAGCGCCGTAAGAGCCACGGCGAGCGCGCCCAGCGCCGTCGCCTCCGGCTCGTGGTTCACCTCGACGGGAAGCCCCGTGATATCGGCGAGCATCTGGTTGTAGGACGGGAAACGGCTGATGCCTCCCGTCGAGCAGATGCGGTCCCCGGCCGCGCCGTTTCGGAACAGATGGCGCATCGCGTCGTTGATGTCGAAGCAGAGGCCCTCGATCAGGGACCGCGCGAAAGTTGCGCGCGTGCAGCTCAGATCGATCCCGGCGAACATCCCGTGCGCGTACGGGTCGGAATGCGGGCAGCCGCTTCCGGCAAATTCAGGGATGCAGATCATGCCCCGGCTCCCGGCCGGTTCCGTCTCGATCTCCCGGTCCAGCACGTCGAACCCGTTCGGCCCGTAAAAGCTGCGCAGGAACCACTCGATCACGGTCCCGCTCCCCATGTTCGACGCCTCGGCGACATATTTGTTCCCGTAGCAGAACAGCGTCGCGTTCGTCTCCATCTCCGGATCGGATACCGGAACGTCCGTCAATGCGGTGATGTAGGAGGCGGAACCGGAATTGACGCTGATCACGCCGCTCTCCGTGAGGCCCTGCCCCATCACGCAGCACTGCTGGTCCCCGCCGGAGGTGACAACCGGGGCCGCGGTAAGTCCGGTCGCTTCCGAGAAGGCGCCGCACACCGTGCCCACGACAGAGCCGGGCGGCAGGATCTCCGGAAGCTTGTCCGCGTCGATCCCAAACATCTCCAGCATTTCGGACGACCATTGCAGGGTCCGGATGTCCATGAGCGCCGTGCGGCTCGCGCAGGATGCGTCCGTGCAGAGACGGCCGGTCAGCAGGTACAGGAGATAGTCGTGGATGCCGATCAGCTTGTACGCGCGGCCGTAAAGATCCGGCCGTTCCCTGCGGAGCCAGCTCATCTTCGGCGCGCTCGCCACCGGCGTCAGGCGCATGCCCGTCCGGTCGTAGACCGCGCGGCAGCTCCCTTCGGCCAGCTCGTCGCAGAGGCAGGCGCACCGTTTGTCGTACCACATGAGGATCGGAGCCAGCGGTTCCACCGTTTCCGAGACCGGAAGCACCGAGCTGCGCTGCGAATCGAGTGCCACGGCGGCGATCTCCCACGATTCGTTCTTCGCCCGCTCGGCCGCGCGGGAGGC
>CANQGL010000159.1 GCA_947623185.1 uncultured Lachnospiraceae bacterium | reverse complement strand
AGAGAAAACGTAGAGGGAGTCGAGACTTTCATTACTATTTGTGCCGCCAACTGAAAGGCGGCGGAATGGAGATTAACATGAAAAACAAATTACTGGCGGCAATTCTGTGTGCAACTGTTCTGCTAACGGCCTGCGGTTCCAAAGAAGCGGCTCCCGCATCGTCCGCGGCTCCTGCGGCCACACAGGCGGCTCAGAGCGCTGAGACGGAGGCGGCCGCAGAGACCGCTTATCCGGAAAAGAACGTTTCGTTCATTATCCCGTATTCCGCCGGCGGCGGAACGGATTCTCTGATGCGTCTTTTAACCAGCGCGATGGAGACCGATCTCGGTCAGACGTTTGTCGTTTCCAATAAAGAAGGCGGACTGGGTCAGGTAGGACTTACGGAACTGGCCGCGGCGAAGAACGACGGCTATACCATCGGCGCGCTTTCCAATCTGGACCATGTGCTGGTGCTTCTGACCGGTGAGAATGTAGCTTACGACTATGATTCCTTTGAATGCATCGGCGCGATCAACACGACCGTGAACGTTCTGATGGCCAGCGAAGAGAGCGGATTCAAATCTCTGGACGATCTGGTCGCCTATGCGAAGGAGAATCCCGGTTCCGTTACGGTCTCGATCTCCGGAATGACGCATATCGCCGAGGTCGCGCTGTTTGAAAAGGCGGCCGGCATCGATCTGACAACGGTTATGCAGAACGGCGGCGGCGACAGCCTGAACGCGGTTCTGGGCGGTCATGTGGACTGTGCGGTGCTTGACAAGAAATTTGTTGCGCAGGTAGAGGGACAGAATGTGACGACGCTTGCCTCCTTTGGCAGCGAGCGCCTGGATGTGATCTCGGAGATCCCCACGATGTCGGAACTGGGATATGACGTTTCCACCGAGACCTACCGCGTGATTGTTGCTCCGAAAGGAACTCCGGAGGACGTTCTTGAAGTGCTCGAGGCCTCGATCAAACGCGTATCCGATGATCCGGCCTTCCAGGAGACTATGACCGGCATGAGCGAAGTATACCGTTATCTGGATCGCAAGCAGGTGAAAGAACGCCTGGACAAAGACTATGAAGCCATGAAGACTCTGCTTGAAGAGAATCCGGATGCCCTGAGTCAGTAATCGGAGGTTTGCCTTATGGATGCTGTAATACAAAGTCTGATTTCGGTCCTGTCGCCGGCAGCGCTGCTGATCAACGTCGCAGGCGTTATCCTCGGGATCATATTCGGGGCTTTGCCTGGCCTTAACGGCGTGGTGGGCGTGGCGCTTCTGCTGCCCCTTACCTACGGCATGTCGCCGGCCCTCGGACTGATTATGCTGAGCGGCCTGTATATGGGCGCTACTTACGGCGGTTCCATATCGGCGATCCTGCTTAACTGTCCGGGAACCGGAGAAGCGGCCTGTACCGCGCTGAACGGCAATCCGCTTGCCCGTCAGGGAAGGGCGATGGACGCACTCAGCTATTCGGCGCTGTCCAGCGGCTTCGGCGGACTGTTCGGCGTAGCCGTTATGGCGTTCTTCACCCCGGTGCTTTCCAAGATGGCCCTGAAATTCGGACCGCCAGAACTGTTCCTGGTATGCATAGCCGGACTGACCGTGGTCGGAAGCCTGATGGGAAAGAGCATCGGAAAAGGATTTTTCTCGGTTGGATTTGGTCTGATCCTCTCCGTAGTCGGGATGGACTCCATGACGGCCAATTACCGCTTTACGTTTAATAATCTGAACCTGCAGTCGGGTCTGAATCTGATTCCGGTCAGCGTCGGTTTCTTCGCTATCGCGGAGATGCTGAACCTGATCTGCGATGACAGCGATAATTCCATCGTAAAAGGAGAGGAACAGCCGTTCCGTCTCTCGGGTGCATGGAAGGAAACGCTTTGCCGGTGGAAGCTCCTGATAAAGAGTTCAGTCATCGGAACCATCATTGGAATCCTGCCGGGAACGGGCGGGGCGATCGCTTCCTTTATCTCATACGGCGAAGCCAAGCGGACGTCCAAAGAGGCAGACATGTTCGGAAAAGGCAGCATCGACGGAATCATGGCGCCGGAAAGCGCAAACAATGCGGCGGTCGGCGGTTCATTTGTACCGCTTTTAAGCCTCGGGATCCCCGGATCGGCCACAAGCGCGATCATTTTCGGGGCGCTGACGGTACACGGACTGATCCCCGGGCCGAAGCTGTTCAGCGAACATGCGGATATTGTTTATGCTCTGATGATCGGACTGTTCCTGAGCACGATACTCATGGTAATCGTCGGACTCGGAGGCGTGAAGATATTCTCGCGTATCCTGGTGATCAAGATTCGATACATTATTCCGGCAGTGCTGGCGTTTTCCGTGATCGGGGCATACAGTGCCCGGAACAGCGTATATGACATCGGCGTCGCCATCGCGTTCGGCCTGATCGGTTTCCTCTTTAAGAGAAACCAGATACCGATCGCGCCCAGCGTGCTGGGTATGATCCTCGGCAGCATGGCGGAGCAGAACCTGCGCCGGTCCATGACGATCGCAACGGCAAAAAAGATTGGACTTGTATCGTACATCCTGTTCAGACCGATTTCCGTCGTGATCCTGATCCTTCTGGCGATCCTGATCTACAGCAATATGAAAACGGCGCTTCGCGCCAAAAACGAGGAATAATAAGCAAAATCACACACTTCCGATTGGGGCGCTGCAACGGCGATGAGAGATTATCTGCCGCGCGGCGCCCCTCCTGTATACTTGCGGAATATTTCCAAAACCTCTTTTCACACAGGGGCAGAAAGTGGTATACTATGAGCACTTGACACAGACGAGCGGGGAGGTGCGGACATGGAGACGGAAAAAGCGGAACTGACGCCGGCGGCCGGGCCGAAACAGATACGGATCTCGGTCCGCAACCTTGTGGAATTCGTCCTGCGCTCCGGCGACATCGACAACCGGCGGTCGGCGGCCGCCCAGAAGGATGCGATGCTGGCGGGCGGGAAGATCCACAGAAAGATCCAGAAGCGGATGGGCGCGGACTACCGCGCCGAGGTCCCGCTCAGGGGCACGGTCACGGACGTATCGGGCGAGATCGAAC
>CANQGL010000158.1 GCA_947623185.1 uncultured Lachnospiraceae bacterium | reverse complement strand
GCGTGGAGGCCACCATGCAGCGGCTCCGGGATTACGAACATACCGGAGAGGGAAGAACGAGGATCATGATCAACAGTCCCAAGAGCGATACTTCGGTCCGGACGATCCCTCTTACCGAGCGTGCGGTCAGGCTTTGCAGTCAGCACGACCCGCACTGCCCGGCCGCATTCGTCCTGACCGGAACGGAACAGTTCATGGAGCCGCGTCAGCTGCAGAAACGGCTGTCCAAATATACCAAGGCGTGCGGACTGGAGGGAGTCCACTTTCATACGATCCGCCACACCTTTGCCACCCGCTGCGTGGAGGCCGGGGTCGAGATCAAGAGCCTGTCCGAAATCCTGGGACATGCCAATACTTCGATCACCCTGAGCCGGTATGTGCATTCTTCAATGGAGCTGAAACGGGCCAATATGGACAAGCTGGCGGTCGTGGGGCTGTGATATTCACAGTCAGACTTTTTAGTCATGCAGGCGGAGGATCAAATATAATAAGCTCCGGTCCTGCGGACCGATGGGGCTGAAACATCTAAAACAGGCACTTTTCAAAAAGTGACCGCGGAGCGGTGTGCTCTGCAATCAGTGTCAAAAAGCAGCCAGTCGCAGAGTGGTGAACTCTGCGGCCTTTTTGTCCGGCCGTAAAATACAGACATCCATTCTGTGATGTCTTTTCAAGGTTATTTTGCAGCTTATCTCTTAACTATCATTGGATATTATGCCCGAAAGGGCATGAAATTAAAAAAGATTAATACAGAACGTCATAATGCCGGATGATGAACTGTGACATAAAAAACAGCCATACTCAGATCGCAATACCTTGCTTTCCAAATATGACTGTTTCTTAGATTACTTATTTCGTTTTCCGTGCGGAACGCGGCGTTTCCTTACTTCCCGCCCGCCCAGCGCAGGAATGTTTGCTGGGCGATACCGAGTCGCTTCGCCGCCTCGCGCGAATTGATGTAATGGCGCTCCCACTGTTCCTTCACGAACGGGAAGTCCTCCGGTATCGGTTTCCTCGGGCGGCCAAACCGGACGCCCCGGTCCTTCGCCTCCCGGATCCCCTTCTGCTGGTTTCGCTTGACTGCCGTCTTTCTCTTCTGCTCCGCGCTCTTCAAGCTTTCCAACACCAGCACCGCCGCCGAATCGCCGCTCAGCATATCCGCCGACGGGCGCGTGTCGAGCTGCGGCTGGTCCAGTACGACGATGTCGGCCCATTTCTCCTTCGTGATCAACTCCCACTGATCCAGGCGCTCGCTGTAATCGTCTCCCAGGTTCTCCAGAGAGGGGATGATCACCGTATCTCCCGGGCACAGCCGCATGATCATGTTCATGTACTGCGGACGGCCCTGATCTGTTCCGTTTGCCGAATCAATGAACAGATTTTTCTCGGGCACCGGAAAATTCAGAAGCGCGGTCCTGGCCTTCCCGGTCTCCGCTTTGTCCCCTGAATGGTACAGATACCCGTAAATTGCATTTTGTTTCATTTCGTTCCCCTCTCTATCGCTTTTGTCATGTCTGCATTCTGTCTTTTGAAGCCTCGTCCCTCTTCCGGTACAGCTTTATCACCGCGAATATCCCCAGAAGCGAGAATCCCAGGAGCGACAGCCACAGTACCGGATCGCTCGTATCGCCGGTCTTCGGCGTTACATGGTCGATCGGTATATCCGGGCCGCTCGTATCGTCGGACGGGTTATCCGACGGATTATCTGACGAATCATCGGGATTCCCCGGATTGCCCGGTCCAGGCTCGTCATCCGGCGGATACTTCTTCGGATTTCCGGGCGGGTTGCCCGGTTCATCCGGATCGTGCGGATCGTGCGGAGTTCCCTTGCTGTTCGTAAACGCTGCGACAACAGTTGCGTCCTTCCCAATCTCTCCGGTCCCGTTTGTGACGCTCACCGTAAAGCCCTCGTTATCACTCTCGGTCACTTCGTACTTGGTCCCGGCAGGGATGCCATTGATCTGGACTCTCTGTCTGTCCTTAAGTGTCAGCGATTCGCCGCTCTTTATCGTTCCGTTTACGGATCCGGTACATTCAAACGAACCTGTCAGCTCACGGCCGGTCTTATTACTCGTAAACCTCACGGTAAAGGTGAAGCTCCGGGCGCGGTCGTTCGCATCTCCACCGCCGACGAACTTTCTAATTTGAAGATTCCCCGTTTTGGTCGGGTTCTCGACCTCATTCGTATCCTGAGAATCGTTATCAACGCTGACCGTCGCCTTGTTCGTCACGCTGTCTTTATAAAAGGCACTATCGTTGACAGTCGCCTTAAATGTCACATAGCCGCTCTCTCCTGCATGAGCAGTAAATTCCCACTTGATAGTCCGGGTCTCTCTGTCGTATTCCCCGGGCCCTCCAATGTCGGCCCCTGCCGAAGTTATCCCGGCGCTTGCGCTGTCGAAATCCAGTCCCGAATCGAGCTTATCCGTGATCGTGATCACCGCGTCGCTGTCTTTTGTATTCTGCCATGTGATCTTATATTCGATATCATCGCCAGGCTTGACCAGCAGCTCGCCGTCGCCGGGCGTGATCTCGGATTTGACCGGCGTCGGGTTCTCGACCTTATTCGTCTCCTCAAACGGATCGTTAGCGACCCGTACCGCAGCCTTATCATAAACATGACCGTTCTCGTTCGACGTCAGTGCTTTTTTGTTGACGCGTACTTTGAGCGTAACTTCACCGGAAGATCCCGCAGGTCTCTTCTCCAGCATCCAGTGCGCCAGGCCGTGGTCATTATAATCGATCTCATACTTGCTGTGAAGATCTTCATAGTTCTTCCCACAGCGGGCCGCATTGCTGTCCGTTTCCGTGCCTTCCGGCCCGTTTTCGTCATTTGCGCTTCCGTGATAGTGTCCGCCGTCGCTCGCCCAAACAAATGTCAGACCTTCGTCGATACGGTCCACGATCTCCACATCAGCCTCTACATCCTTCGGATTTCTCCACCAGATCTTGTAAGTGATGATATCTCCGACCTTTACCATCTTCCCGTCTCCGGGATCTTCTTCCGTCTTCGCCGGCCCGGTCGGATTCTCCGGGATATTCGTCCAGTAATTCCTGTTGTCCGGCATTTGCACAATGGCCTGGTCTTTGATCTTCACCTCCGCGTTTTCGTTCACGCGCACGGTAAGGAAGACCGAACCGTACGCTCCGGCGGGCATATCTTCGAGCGTCCATAC
>CANQGL010000157.1 GCA_947623185.1 uncultured Lachnospiraceae bacterium | reverse complement strand
ACACCTTCGGCGCGGCAAGCGCCGGCCGGTCTGTCCAGATCTCTCCGGCCAGGTCGTGTCCGGCCGAAATTCGCGCTCCGTTTTCCGCCAGTGCCCGGGCGATCTCCATGCCCATCCCTGCGTTCACCACGCGGCCGTCAAGACCGAGAACGCCTCCGGCAGGGACATGGGACTTTAAAAAATCGATTTCACCCGGCACGCCTTCGTCGCCCATCCGCATGAGTTCGATCTCCTGCCCCGCAAGCTCCGCCCTGGCCTGGACGAAGTAGCGCCCGTCCGTCCAGAGACCGGCAAAATCGCGCGTTACGATCAGCGTACCCGCCGAACCGGTGAAACCCGATAAAAACTCCCGGCACCGGAAGTACGCCTCTACATATTCGGAATCGTGGAAGTCCGAAGACGGCACATAATACGCGTCAAGGCCGTCCCGCTCCATGAGCTCCCTCAGTTTTTTCAGCCGTTCGTTTGCCATTTCAAACGCTCCTCTCCGTGTATCCAGCGACGCAGCCTGTCTTTCATGCCCGGTCGGTTGCCGCGGCAGCCGCCATTCCGCATCGGTTCATCATGCGGCGCAGCCCGTCTTCTTCTCTTACTCTGTTACAGCAGCGGCACGCCCGCGGCCTCTGCCGCTTTGCGCACCTCGTCCGGCCATAGCGACGCCTGGATCTCGCCGATGTGGGCCTTCCGCAGGAAGAACATGCAGATACGCGACTGGCCGATGCCGCCGCCGATCGTATACGGCAGTTCCCCTGCCAGAAGTGCTTTCTGGAAATCCAGTTTCTCCCGTTCCGGGCATCCCGCCAAAATCAGCTGCCTGTGCAGCGATTCCTCGTCCACACGGATACCCATAGAGCTCAGCTCCAGCGCCATGTCTAGCACCGGATAATTGACGATGATGTCCCCGTTCAGCTCCCAGTCGTCGTAGTCCGGCGCACGGCCGTCATGCTTCTCGCCGGATCTCAATGTCTTTCCGATCTGCTCGATGAACACGGCCCCATGAAGTTTGACCGCTTCGTATTCACGCTCGCGCGGCGTCAGATGAGGATAGGCGTCTTCCAGCTCCTGCGCGGTCATAAACTCGATGTGATCCGGAAGATAATGACCGATGTAATCGTACTCGTAGGCCATGTAATCCTCGGTGATCTTTAATGTTTTGTATACGGCGCGCACCGTCTCCTCCAGCGTCTCGCGGGTGCGCTCCTCCTTGCGGATGACCTTCTCCCAGTCCCACTGGTCGACATAGATCGAATGGATGTTGTCCGTCTCCTCGTCGCGGCGGATCGCATTCATATCGGTATAAAGCCCCTCGCCCGGCTGGAAGCCGTACTGCTTGAGGGCGTAGCGTTTCCATTTCGCAAGCGAATGGACGATCTCCGCATGGCGGTTCCCCTCGCGGATATCAAACGCCACCGGCCGCTCCACGCCGTTCAAATTGTCGTTCAGACCCGACTCCGGCGTCACGATAAGCGGCGCCGACACGCGCGTCAAATTTAACTGCTTTGTGAGTTCCTTCTGGAAAAAGTCTTTTACGATCTTGATCGCGACCTGCGTCTCACGCAGATCGATCCGGGGCTTATAGCCCTCCGGTACATAAAAATTCATTCTTGTTCACCCTTCTTTGTTATTCGCGGCTATGTTCGTGCGCCCGCCGCCTTGCCCGTGAAGATTATAGCATCATTTTGCAAACTTGGAAACCCTTTTTCGTACCTGCATCTCATTCCGCATATATATCAGTGTCTTTTGTATATAACATGGCGTCTTCCGTGTGCATACCCGTGTCTTTTGGTGGAACGCGCCCGCTGCGGTTTTGTCGGAAACCCTCGCGAAGGCACTGTCACATCCGGCGGCCCTGCGGAATAGGATGCGGTAACAGCATTTTCAGAGGCTTTCTATGGCATATTACACCCCCACCGTCGGAATTATTACCAATATTTCCACGATGAACATGCAGAACACGGCGGAATCCGGCTGCTCGCTGTTTCTCACAATGCAGAGCGAGGACCAGGGCATCGTAAACATCCTGCTGCCGGGTAACGCTTATGTATTAAACGGGCGGAGGCTGCAGGCAGGCGACCGCGCCACCTTCTTTTACGATCCCACCGCCCCTGCTCCTCTTATCTATCCGCCGCAGTACCGCGCCGTTGCGGCCGCCCCGACGCCCTACGGCACAAGCGCCGCGCTGGACTTTTTCAACTCCCTGCTCACCAACACGGACAATACCATGATCCTCAACATGTCCGGCAACCCGCAGCCCATGCTCCCGAACGGGCAGCCGTTCTACGGGGATCTGGCGGGGAAACTTCTTCTTATTACATACAGCGCCTCCACAAGGAGCGTCCCGGCGCAGGTCAGACCGGATCAGATCGTTGTCTTCTGTGCCTCCGCATAAAAAGAAGCGGTTCATCACCGCTTCTTTTTGCATGATTCGTGTGTATCGAAATGTGATTTATGCGTTCCAGGTATGCGTCATGGTTCTCGAACTTGGGAGACAATTCTTGATCCATGCGTCCCGGTATGCGTTCCGGATACAGGTCCTGCTTCCTGCGTTCCGGCTGCATGACATAATATCAGCCCGCGACCACGACCTGGCAGCTGCGCATCGTCTCCAACGCTGCCTCATGTTTGCCGGGCGTCACTCCAGCGCAGCATACCGCGTCAACGGCGACCGTAAGCTCCGGCATATTGGCCTTGATCAGCAGGGCGTTTGATATCACGCAGATGTCCGTGCAGACTCCGATCAGCTCGACCGATTCGAGTTCTCCGCGGCCGAATTCCTCTTTCAGATCCTGCGCGAGCCGGACGCTGCCGAAGGTAGGCTTGTCATAGCAGCGCGCTCCGCGTTCCCTGCGGACCGCTTCGAGTTCCGGGATCAGCTCCCAGCCCTTTGTGCCACGGATACAGTGTTTCACCGGCAGGAATTTGCCCTCCTGCGTCTCCATATAGTCCTCGCCGTGCGTATCACGCGTAAAGATCACTTCGCCGTCAAAGTTCTTAGCCTTTGACACGACACTTGCGGCTATCGCCTGCGCTTCCTTCGTCCCCAGGCTCCCGTCGACGAAATCGTTCTGCATGTCGATAACGATCAAGACTTTCTTTGCCATAATGAAGACCTCCTTCACGCTCCAGCTTTTTCCTGTATTATAGTCCCGGCTGCCCGGATTGTCAAACTCCAGCTTCAGGAGGAAGTGTACAAAAACATATGCGGGCCGCATAAACTATGTGGCGGATCAAACGCTATTTTACTTGCATGGACAGAATAAATGTGTTATAGTGTAACTGAAGAGGGAAAGCCAGAGACACACGGCCTACCTCCGAAAATCAACGGGTTACGCCCATACCGGGCCAGCCGTCACTATCAGCAGGGATCTTACGCAAAGTAAGTGATTATGTGACGGCAATGAGAAGAGAACATCGAGATGGATGTTCTTTTTTCATCCCT
>CANQGL010000156.1 GCA_947623185.1 uncultured Lachnospiraceae bacterium | reverse complement strand
AGAGAGTTCTTTTCTGCCTGCGTACTCTCGATGATACCGCGGACCTGCGTGCGCATGGTCTGATAGGTGCTGAGCTGATTCTCGTACTGCGGAGACGAAACTTCGGCGTCAAGATTGCGGATCTCCGAAAGCAGCGTGGTATATTCAAGTGAGGCATCGGGAGACATTTCCTTTTCGAGTGTGCGCTTCTGATCGCGCAGGAACGCGGACGCTTTCGTTATATTGAGAGCGATGCTGCCGGTGTTGTTCATATTGGCGATATAATTTTTCAGTTCGCCGACCATGCTCTCCTCGGTCGCGCTCTTAAGTTGTCCGATGCTGATGGTGTTATTGTAAGTGGTCTCGGTAAGACCGTTCAGGAGCGAATCCCAGAATGCTCTGCTCGGTTCGACAAGAAGGCCGGTCGACTCGTTCACGACGGTCACCGACTTGCTGTCCTTGCGGAAACGGCGCTCGATCCGATAGACCGTGCCTTCGCTCTCCACGCGGAGCCAGCCTTCGTACGAACCGCTGTTTTCCCACGGCTCATACTTGGAATAGAGGTCGTTTCTTGCGGCCCGTCCGCGCCCGCGCTCCAGTCCGAACAGCATGCTGCGGATAAAGGTATGGAGCGTCGACTTTCCGGCCTCGTTCTTGCCGTAGATCACATTGATCCCGTCGCCGAACGTGATCGTGCGGTTATGGATCTTCCCGAAGCCGTCGATATGTAATTCCAGAAATTTCATACCTGACTCCTTTCATCCTTTGTCATCAGCAGCGCATGAATGCCGTAATACAGGGCTTTCTTTTCGACCGGGCTCATGTCGTCCTTCATCAGGGCCCGGATATAGAAACCGATCATATCGCCCGGGTGCTCGGCGAACAGGGCATGGAAATCATACTGCGGTTCGGATTCGTCGATGATCTCGATGATATTCCACTGGCCGGAGATATAATCGAGATCAAATTCCGTGTCCGGATCACGCATTCCCCGTATTTTGAAACGGTAGATATTGCCCGTTCCGCGCTTCTGCACCTCGCCGGATACGAGGTCAAAAAGCTCGGTGTTCGTTGTCGAGGGGGAAACGTTGATAATGAGCGGGATATACTGCGCCTGCGCGATCTCCTTAAATTCGAGGGAAACCACGGAACCAGTTGCCGCGTCGATCTCGCCGGCCAGATAGCCGTGCGGGCCGGTCTCGGTCATGTCGATCGGCTCCGGCGAACCGGGAAACGCCATGCGGTTTTCGAGGATCACCTGCGGCTTGTGGATATGGCCCAGCGCGATATAAGTATAAGGCGTTGCCTCGAGCGCATACCGGTCGAACGGAAGGTGCTTGGGATCGCCGCCGTGCAGCATCAGGATCCTGATGCGCGCTTTTGAATGATCCGCCGCCGTAAGATAGTCGGTCCGCGGTTCGGTGATTTCGGCCGTGTGATAGCTGAATCCGAAGACTTCCGTGTCCAGATCCTCGAAATAAACCGAAGAGATCTGATCGTCCATCAGGAACTTGACGTTCGGGCACCATGTAAAATTATAGAGAGCGGAGCTGCTCCGGATCCGGTCATGATTTCCGGCCGTGATAACGATATGGGTCCCCGGGAGCGTGGAGAACAGATAGTTGATCTCCTTCAGATCCTTCGCCAGCGGCTGGCGGTGGAACAGATCGCCGGAGATCAGCAGCAGATCCGCGTTGGATCTCCGGGCGTCGTCGATGATACGCTGGAAGGTGAGGCGGATCGCCTGCTCCCGCTGCTTGCCCCACGGCTTATCGCTGTCCGGGGTCATGCCCCAGTGGATATCTGCGGTGTGGATAAATTTCATAGGGTTACCTCCCTGTTTACAGTTCGCAGTTGTTTACGGTCCTCGGGAACGGGATCACGTCGCGGATGTTGCCCATTCCGGTCAGGTACATGACGCAGCGCTCAAAGCCGAGCCCGAAGCCGGAATGCCGCACGGATCCGTATTTGCGCAGATCAAGATAAAATGCGTAATCCTCTTCGCGCAGCCCGAGTTCATGCATACGGGCCAGAAGTTTGTCGTAATTCTCCTCCCTCTGGCTTCCGCCGATGATCTCGCCGATGCCGGGGACCAGGCAGTCCATCGCGGCCACCGTTTTGCCGTCGTCGTTCTGCTTCATGTAGAACGCCTTGATCTCCTTCGGATAGTCGGTGACAAAGACAGGTTTTTTAAAGATCTGTTCGGTCAGGCAGCGCTCGTGCTCGGTCTGCAGGTCACAGCCCCAGAACACTTTATAGTCGAATTCATCGTTGTGCTCCTCCAGAAGGCGGATCGCCTCGGTATAAGTCACATGGCCGAATTCGGAGTTCAGAACATGGTTCAGGCGGTCAAGCAGCCCCTTGTCGACAAACTGGTTGAAGAAGTTCATCTCCGCGGGCGCGTTCTCCAGCACATAACGGATCACATGCTTGAGCATCCCCTCGGCAACGGCCATGTTGTCGTTCAGGTCCGCGAAAGCCATTTCCGGCTCGATCATCCAGAACTCAGCCGCGTGGCGGGTCGTGTTGGAGTTCTCGGCGCGGAAGGTGGGACCGAAGGTGTAGACATTGCGGAACGCCATCGCGTAGGTTTCGGCATTCAGCTGGCCGCTGACCGTCAGATTGGTTTCCTTACCGAAGAAATCCTGCGAGTAATCGACAGCGCCGTCCGCGGTCTTCGGTACATTCGCGAGATCGAGGGTCGTGACCTGGAACATTTCACCGGCGCCCTCGCAGTCGCTTCCGGTGATCAGGGGCGTGTGAACATAGACAAAGCCCTGCTCCTGAAAATACTGATGGATCGCGTAGGCGATCAGCGAACGGACGCGGAATACCGCCTGGAATGTATTCGTGCGCGGACGCAGATGCGAGATCGTGCGAAGGAACTCGAAACTGTGGCGCTTTTTCTGAAGCGGATAATCGGCGCTCGACGCTCCCTCGACGACAACTTCCGTCGCCTGGATCTCGAAAGGCTGCTTTGCCTGCGGCGTTTCGACGAGCGTTCCGGTAACGATGACCGCCGCGCCGACGTTCAGCCTGGATATTTCGGCAAAGTTTTCCATTGTATCATGATAAACGATCTGAAGCGTGTCAAAACAGGTCCCGTCGTTTAAGACGATGAAACCGAAGGATTTGGAGTCGCGGATGCTGCGGATCCAGCCGCCCACGGTGATCTCTTTGTTCAGGTATTTTTCACGCTCCGAAAAAAGCTGTTTTACGGTTGTCAGGTTCATTGATCGTTCTCCTTTTATACTATGATAATACATTTGAGCCAAAATACTATTTGATGTCAGTATATCTCATTTTTGACGTGGATTCAAGGGGATTCTTTGCGATTCCGTATCCTGCATGTAGGATTACAATACATGTGTTACAACTGAATATTTTAAAAGACGAAGATACCCTTTCTGTGCTATCACCCGAGTTTGCCACTTGCTAATCGATCCTAATTAAATTTTTTCCTTATTTTGCAAGGTTTTCCTTGCTTTTTTTAT
>CANQGL010000155.1 GCA_947623185.1 uncultured Lachnospiraceae bacterium | reverse complement strand
CTGGACGGGCGGATCGTGCGCGTCGGCAACCTGATGAGCCGCCTTTCCGACGGCGAGTTCCAGATCAACTTTGTCACGAACGGCTTCATGCGCACGCTCAAGGCGTACAAGGCGCTGGGGCAGTTCCCCATGGGCGCGATGCATGTCCCGGCGGAATTTTCGCCCATCGACTCGACTGCGGCAGCGATCCTCAGACTGGCGGCGTGCGAGGGGGACTTCACCGTCTTCCACGCCTACAACAGCCACTCGCTCTACATGTCCGATGTGATCTACGCGATGCGCGCCCACGGCTTTGCCGTCGACATCGTCCCGGATGAGATCTTTTCCGCGGCGCTGCGCGACGCCTCCGGGCATGAGGAGCTCAGCGGCACGGTGCTCGGCCTGATCGCTTACGACAGCGGCGACGGCTCGGTGCGCTATGAGATCCCCGCGGTCAATGATTTTACCGCCAAAGTGCTCTACCGTCTGGGCTACAAGTGGCCCGTCACGGACGACAGGTACCTGCAGAATGCCATCCGCGCGCTGGAAACGCTGGGCTTTTTTGACGATCCGAGGGCGTAGATATGCTGAAACGGAACGAAAAACTGATCCGAACCAAGCTGTGGCAATATCTGCTGCCCAGCGTGCTGCTCACGGCGTCGCTGCAGATCGGCAACGTGGTGGATACCATGCTCGTGGGCAACATTCTGGGCACGGATGCCATGTCCGCCGTCAAGATCGGCATGACGGTGGACAACATCATGGAGCTGCCGGGATATGTGCTCGCCGTCGGCGGCAGTATCGCAGCGGGCATGCTGCTGGGCCGCCGTGAACGGGAGCAGGCGAACCATGTGTTTTCCACGACGTTTCTGGTGAGCGCGGCATGCGGCGTGCTGTTTGCTCTGCTCTCGGTCTTTTCGCCGCTGTTTGCAGGACTGCTGACGGGCGGCGGACCGCTGACGGAGGACGTGAGCGCGTTTGTGCGGGTGACGCTTCTGGGCGCGCCCGTCATCGGCGTCATCCTGCAGTTCATCAACTATGTGGCGGTGGACAACCATCCCGGAGTCGCCTCCGCCTATGTCGTTGTCTCCAATGTTGTCAACCTTACCTTTGACTATCTTCTGCTCTCGTTTACGCCGTTGGGCACGGCGGGAGCGGCGCTGTCCACCATTCTGGGATATGCGGCGGCGACGGTCGTGCTGATCCCGTATCTGCGTTCGCCAAGACGTATGCTGCGCTTTACCTTCCCGAAAAAGGATCTGTATGCGTCGCTTGCGCTGGCGCTCGGCATGGGCCTTCCCACGCTGCTTTACATGATCTTTGATACGCTGCGCGGTCTCGCGCTCAATATGATGACCGTGCGCGTCATGGGAAACAACGCGATGGCGGTGTTCACGATCTGCGACAACATCGTGCTGATCGCCGAGATGCTCGTCGGCGGCATCGTCGGCACGCTCGCGTCCGTCGGCGGCGTGATCTACGGGGAAAAGGACTATTACGGCGTGCGCGTCCTCGCCCGGAACGTGCTCTGCTACAGCTACGCGGTGCTGGCGGTGTTCATGGCGGTACTCGCGGTGTTCACACGGCAGGCGGTGGGCTTCTTCGGCATCACGGACGGCCCGCTGCTCGGCCTGGCGGTATCGTCGCTGCGCGTCTTTATTTTCAGTCTGCCGTTCTACCTGCTCAACAGTTTTATGACGTCCTATTACCAGAGCACGGAGAAGGAGAAGCTGTCCTCGCTCGTGACGTCGCTCCGCAGCTGCGTGGCCGTGCTTCCGCTGGCGTTTCTGCTGGTCTTTCTGGCCGGGCCGGGCGAGGAGGAAAAGCTGCGCGCGCTGATGGTCGCGCTGATCTTAAGCGAGGCGGTGACGGTGCTCACGGTGACGGTCGTGCGCCGGTTCCGGTACCGCGGCCAGGACTTCCTGCTGCTGCCCCGCGCACAGGATGAGCATGTTCTGGACATCTCCATTGACCCGACGATCGAGGAGACATCCCGCGTGCCCCGCGAGATCATCGCCTTCGGCGAGGGCTGCGGCATCGACCGGGAGAAAACGAATCTGATCGCGATGGCCGCGGAGGAGATGGCGGTCAATATCATTCAGTACGGCGGCAGGCGCGTGCACTCCATCGACATCAATCTGACCGTCACAGAGGACTCACTGATCCTGCGCACGCGCGACAACGGCATCCCGTTTGATCCCACGCATTATGCCGCGGATTCGGGCGAGTTTGAGATACACGGGATCGAACTCGTCAAGCGCATATCGGACAAGGTGCAGTACCTGCGCGTGCTCGACCTGAACAACACCACCGTGGAGATCCGGTTGGATCCTCAGGAGACAAAGCCTGAAAATGAGAAGTCTTTTTCATAGAGTTTTTGCCTGAACGAAACAAAGGGCATGGATATCTGATGACCCGGCGCGAAAAGAGCTGAGCATGTTTTTGCCCGGGCGAAACGAAAGGAATGGATATTATCATGGTCGAGTATGCGCTTTCGGACGTTTCCGTCCTGCCCGACCCACTTGCGGATGCGTCCGCGCTCACGGGGATCCCGCCCTGGCGGCGGGCCTATATCCTGCGCTACAAGCGCGCGGAGGACCGCAGGCGCAGTCTCGGTGTATGGCGGCTGATGGAAAACATGCTGGCCGCGCGCGGCTTTCGGGCGCAGGACGTCGCTGTGGACGCAAACGGCAAGCCGCACTGTGACGGCATCTATTTCAGTCTGTCTCACGCGGGCGGTCTGGCGCTGTGCGCCGTGAGCGATGAGCCGGTGGGATGCGACATCGAGCAGGTCAAAGACGCGCCGTTTGAGTTTGCGTCCCGCATCTTCTGTCCGGATGAGCGCGCATATCTGCGCGCTGCGCAGGAGCCCGGCGAGGCGCAGCGGCGATTCTTTACGCTCTGGACCCTGAAAGAGAGCTATATGAAAATGACCGGCGAGGGACTTGGACTTTCACCGGAGCGGCTGGAGATCCGGATGCCCGCGCTTACCCTGCAAAAAGACGGCGTCGGGCAGCCATGTACGCTTTTTCATACGGCGCATGGGGAATATGAGATCGCGCTGTGCGCCGCGGGTGCGGAGGAACGCTTTACCCGGCAGCCGGAAACAAGCCCCTTTTAATGCCGCGTCCTTTTGGAACGCTGCCAGTGATCATGGGAATTGTGATCGACATAGAAAGGTCTTTTAAACAAAAAAGGAAATTTTGATTCTGATCTTTACTTTTGTGCTACGGAAAGCAGGACCAGGTATACAATATATCATTAGTGCTGAAAAAAGATTAAGCGACGAAGAAGAAAAAATATTAGAATACACCAGAACTTATGGTACTATTACAAAAAATGATGTAATTGGACTGCTTGGAGTGAGTGCCTCTACCACAGCCAGAGTTATCCGAAAAATGGTTAAGGTCCATTTGTTAAAGCAGAACGGAAAAGCACGAAACACGCACTATACCATTGCAGAATAGATCTTTATGCTAATTTAGAAAAAAACAAGCTTATTTTGAATCAAATAAAATGGCGTATTAGCAAATCTGTTAGCAAAACGAAGAAAAGAAAAAAGCTGTGAATCCAAGAAGCCTTGAATTTACAGCTTTTTGCTAACGTCCGCGAGGTGACTTGAACACCCGACCTACCGCTTAGGAGTTTGGTCTGCTCAATATCCCGTGGTGCATTGCCGTTTCATACAATGCCCGGA
>CANQGL010000154.1 GCA_947623185.1 uncultured Lachnospiraceae bacterium | reverse complement strand
GGAGTCGCTTTGGGGTTCGTCGGCAACTACGCCCCTTATGGACTTTCACCACAGACTGACGGCATGCCCGTCATACGGCAGAAAAGCGGGGGCTCAAAACCCCCGCTTACATGAGCGGCGCAATCAGCCGCAATGCAGAACCGGCAAAATGGTGAAACGGCGAAAGCAGTTTCCAACTGTCCATCGTCATTCGGACACACTGTTTCAGCGTCTCCTCGAAATCGGCGCGGATCGCGTGTACGGCGGGATTCCCGCAGAAGTAGACCGCGCTCTCGAAATTCAGGTACTGGCTGCGGAAATCGAGATTGATCGAACCGACCACCGCCTGGATATCGTCGCTTAAGAACGTTTTTGAATGAAGGAAGCCCGGAAGGTACTCGTAGATCTTGACGCCCGCCTCGATCAGCTCCGGATAGTAGGTGTGCGCCAGCATGAACGCGTATTTCTTGTCCGGGATATGCGGCATGACGATCACCGTGTCCACGCCGCGCTTGGCCGCGTAGGACAGCGCCGTTATCATGTCGTCGTCCAGGATCAGGTACGGCGTCATGATGTAAAGGTACCTGCGAGCGTGGTAAATGATGTCGAGGTAGACCTGATGTCCCACCGCCTCAGAGTCGAGCGGGCTGTCGGAATACGGGATCACATAGCCCTGGCCATAAGTCTTTTCCGGGACGCCGGCCTGTTCCGGGCCTGAAGTCCCCTCCGAAGCAAGGACTCCCTCCGGACCGCAGACCTCCCGGCTGTTTCCCGCGCAGTCCAGGAAACTATCATAATTATAGTTATACCCCGTATTCTTCATGCAGACGTCCCACATCTGCAGGAACATGACGGTGAAGCTGCGCACCGCCTCGCCCTTTAAGCGGATCGCGTTGTCCTTCCAGTGGCCGAAGCGCACCTTGCGGTTGATGTACTCGTCCGCCAGGTTGACGCCCCCGGTATAGGCCGTGTGGCCGTCGATCACCAGGATCTTTCTGTGGTCGCGGTTGTTCTGGCTGGTGGAGATGGCCGGGTGGATCCGGTTGAACACGCGGCATTTGATGTTCTTTTCCGCCAGCGTCTTCGGATAGTCGAAAGGCAGGCTGGTGAACGAGTTCATGCCGTCGTACATGACCCGCACGTCGACGCCCTCCGCGGCCTTTTTCTCCAGTATCCCGAGGATCGTATCCCACATCACGCCCGGCGTGATGATGAAAAACTCAAGGAAAATGAACCGCTCCGCCTTTTCGAGCTCCGGGATCAGTTCCTCATAGAAATCGTCCCCGAGCGGATAATATTTGAGATCCGTATTGTCGTATACCGGGAAACCGCAGGTCTCGCCCAGATAATGGCAGAGGTTCGCGCTTTCGGGATATTCTCTGTCCATCCGCTCTTTTACCTGCCTGTTCTGGGCCATGTAATGTCCGGTGCGCGAGCGGATATCGCGTATGCGCGTCGCCTGGCGCTTCGTCTCCATCTGCAGCTGGACGAACACATAGAACAGGCCGCCGAAGACCGGGAACAGAAGAACCACCACGAGCCAGGCCATCTTAAAGCTGGCGTTCTGTTTCTCGTTCAGGATCCGCACGGCGAGCAACGCTCCGATCAAACCGAACAGGCCGTAGCCGTAGATCTGGTACTGGGCGTCCAGCCAGCGGTAGATCCAGAAAAGGACCGCCGCCTGCAGGGCGACGAAAAGGACAAAGAACGCCGTCCGCCCGAAGATCAGCCGCTTCAGGCCGCGTTTTCCCTTTCCCTTTACTTCCTCAAGCGATATGTTTTTCGGATCATCCATGGCCGTTCTCCTTATCTATCCGCGCATTTTCAGCGCCAGAGCGCCGAGGAAAAGCTGAAAGCTGTCCGAAGGGACGCGGACATCGAGCCCCGTCTGCTCTTCGATCTTTCGCAGCCGGTACTTGACCGTATTTTTGTGCGTGAACATGCGCTCCGCCGTCTTTTCCAGACTGCTCCCGCATTCAAGATAGACCATCAGCGTGTCGAGCAGCTCGGTGTTCTCGATCCCGGCGAGGATCCCGGCAAAAACGCCGCCCTCTTCCCGCGTCATCACGTCTTCAAGCGCGCAGAAGGTCCGCAGCTTATCGTAGCGGAACACGAACCGGTCGCGGTACAGGAGCTGTCCGACCCGGGCGGCCCCGAACGCGCGGCAGTACGTCTCGCGGATCCCATCCATACCGCGCATGCACGGCCCAACGCCGCAAACCAGCATGGACGTACCGTTTTTTGAAAGCTTCTCGATCTTTTCCTCCGTCAGCAGGTGCGCGACCGCGCTCTCGAGCTGTCCGCAGTCCTCGCCTCCCGCAAGCAGGAGAAAACCTCCGTTCTGCTGGGAAAGATGGCATTCCTTGACGGCGGCCTCCGTGCGGAGCTTTCTCTGGACGGTCAGACCGATCGTCCGCAGGCTGCGCGTTTCAGCCGCTTCCGGCTCGTATCCGGTGCGGAAGCCGAACGTCACCGCGGAAAAATAGTCGCGCTCCACGTCAAAACCGAACAGGCGTCCTCTCTCCGCCATCAGCGCAGGGTCCGAATAGTTCTCATAGAGGATGTCGTTGATGTATTTCTGCTGGATCTCCGAACTGCCTTTCTCCTCAAAGATCAGGTTCATGACGCTGACGATAATGTCGATATACGTCATATGGAACGGTATCTCCAGAAGCGGGAGGCTGCATTCGTCGGCCGTCCTCTTTACCGCGTCGTCGATCCGTTCCACATAATTTCCCGTTTTTACCATCACGCAGCTGCAGGTGTCCGCCAGATCGCGGATCAGAGCGCACTGGGCCTCCACGCTGTCGCGCACCGAATAGAAGCTGGTGATCAGGCAGTCATTTCCCTTGAGCCAGCGCTTGATATCCGGCACCTCCATCACGGTCACATGCTGCACGCGCCGCAGCAGTCCATCCTCTCCGGCCACTACGGTCACGCCGTTTAGGGCCGGCAGTTTCAGAAGTTCCCCGACTTTTACCATAATATACGTCTCCGTCTTCCTGTCAGAATCAACTGCCATAAATTTCATTACAGTATACCACTATTTTGCGGTTTTCGCAACCGGCATCAACGGATCCGGACCGCACAGGAACATGACACAGCAGGAAGCGGGCAGGTTATTATGATAGCTACACAGAATACTATGGAGTTGCGAAAACCTGTATTATATGTTACACTTATTACCGTCACATAAAGGTGCGGCATAATGAGGATCAGAATTGTATTATCATATTGGAAATCTGGATAAAAGCATTTACTGCTGTATTGCCAATGATATTACTACGGAAGAAGTCATCATTACAAAAGAACGCATTGAACACATTGACCGGCGTCATCCCGGTCATTTTACAAAAATATTCCCGTATTTGGCAGACGCGATCCTGGAACCCGATTACATACTTGAGGACTCATCCAATACTGCATTAGTCCTGAAATTGGTTGAAAGGAAAGAATTAAGGTTTGAGATCGTGCTGCGATTGCAGACTTCCGGAATTCAGCCCGGACTGAAGAATACCATCCTTTCTGCCTGGCAGATCAGTGAAAAGAGATGGGACAACTATCTCAGGAACAAAAATATTCTTTACAGGTGCGAATAATTCTGTTACAATCAGGGTAAGAGATATTAGGATTCTTTGAGGTGGTAAATTTCGTTGCGACCACACGCCGATGGCATGACAGGGGAGACCCGAGAGATGCGGGAGAGGCGACGCCCGCCAAAGGATCCTGATTTCTGCGTAGGGGGTGTCGCAAAATCATCAAAAATAGATGATTGAGCGGCACCTTCGCTCATGATAGTCAAAAAATCCGGAGATT
>CANQGL010000153.1 GCA_947623185.1 uncultured Lachnospiraceae bacterium | reverse complement strand
CCGCCGATAAAGCAGGATGCGATGGCGTCCATCTGCCACATGTTCACGGTCGTGCTCCCGGCGTCGGGATCGACGTAGACCTCGTCGCCCTCCGAGAGCCCGGAAAGCACCTCGACCCAGTCGTCGTTGATGATCCCGGTCTCGACGGTCACGGTGTGGAAGCCCTCCGGGGCGCTGTCCCTCTCCGTGCCGGACTGGCGCTCACTTCCGGAACCGTTTTCGCCGCCGGACTGCCGCTCGCTTCCGAAGCCATTTTCGCCGCCGGACTGACGTTCGCTTCCGGAGCCGTTTTCACCGCCGGACTGACGTTCGCTTCCGGAACCGGTCCTCTCTTCGCGGCCTTCCGCTGGTGCTTCGGCAGGCTGTTCTCCGGCTGCGCCGTTACGGCCCGCCGCAGGTGCTCCGGCCTGTTCTGCGGCCTGCCCGTCGGTCTGTTCCTCTCCTGCTGCGCCCTTACGTCTTTCAGCAGGCTCTTCGGCCTGTTCCACGGCCTCTGCGGCCTTCTCGCCAGCCGCCTCCGCCGTCGCCTCGCCCTTTACATAGACGCGGTTTCCGCGTAACAACGCTCCGGCAGGGATACAGAGCGTATCCTCGGCGCTGTCCAGAATGATCTTTGCGTCGACGTTCATGCCCGGAAGAAGCGATCCCGTCTCGTCGAGCGTGACCGTGACCGGATAGTTCGTGACGCCGTTGGAATAGCTTCCCTGCAGGCTCACGTTGGTAACTTTTCCGTAGAACGTCTCGCCCTCGACCGCATCCGCGGTGATCTCCACGTCCTGTCCGACCTTCACGCTCCCCACGTCGAGCTCGTCGACCGACATCGAGAGCGTCATCGCCGACAGGTCGTAGATCACGGCCATCGCCGTCGAGCTGCCGCCGGTCCCGCGGGTGATGTTGTCGCCGGTCTTTGAGTTTTTGGTGATCACGGTGCCGGAGATCGGCGAAGTGATCGTATAGTTTTCCAGGTTATCCTGGGTATTGTCCAGCTGGTTCTGCGCGTTCTCAAGGCTGTCCTGCGCCTGTTCGAGGCTGTCGGAAAAGCTCTTCAGATATTTCTCGGCCGAATCCGATGTGACCGAAAACAGCCCCGTTCCGACCTCCACCCGGCTCCCGGCCGACACCAGAAGATCGGCGACCTCCAGATTCTGGTTCCCCGGAAGATCGGCGCTCAGATTCATCTCGGTCTTTGCCGCAAACGTCCCCTCCGCCGCGCAGAGGAATTCGCCCGCCATGACCGTCGCCTGCGTCGAGGTCGTAAGCCCGCCGGGGTTTGCCGTCTCGACCGTGACGTCCTTTACCAGACGGCCGCCGGAAAGCGCCGTCTCCAGATTGCTGATATTGGTGACCGCCGCCTCGAGCTGTTCGCCCGTATCCTCAAGCGTTACGGTGACGACGGTCCCGGGCGCGATCTGATCGGCCTCCGCCGTCAGGAACGGGACCGTAAGCTTCATGACCGAATCGTCGTAGATCTCCGCGATCACAGTTCCGTTGTTCACGCGGTCGCCTTCCTTGAGCTGCAGAGTTTTTATGTAACCCGCCGCCGTCGAGCGGTACACATTGCCCGAAATTCTGGCGGATGCCTCATTGTAATCGTCCTGCGCGGAGCTAAGGCTCTCCTGCGCGCGGCTCAAAGACGTCTGCGCGGAGCTTAAGCTGCGGTCCATCGAGGAGGCGTCGATGCGGTAAAGGACCTGGCCCTTCTCGACTTCGTCCCCTTCCTCGAAAAGTGATTCTATAATCTCGCCCTCCACGAGGGAAGTGACCTCGTAGGTGTCCTTCGGGGCCAGCGAGCTCGACGCCGTGAGCTCCGAGGTGATGTCCCGGCGAACGACGGTCGCCGTCTGGATCTCCTGCGCCGAGGCCGAGGTCTTCTCCGCCTGTCTCTTCCGCCAGAACCAGAAGGCCGCGAGCGCCGCGATCAGGATCAGGAGCAGGATCACAAAGATCTTTTTTCCCTTCTTTTTGCGTTTTCTCTTCTTATCCGGACGCTTCGGCGCGTGATCTGCGGCCTTTGCCGCTGCCGGTTCCTTTGCCTCTGTCGTTTCTTCCGGCTCCGCCGCCTCTTTTGGCTCTGCCGCCTCCTTTGGCTCTGTCAGTTCTTTCGTCTCCTGCATTTCATTCGACTCCATCGCTTCTCTATTTTCTGCCATCTGTCCGCTCCCTGTCCGTTAATAATTGCCGACCACGTCGACGACCGTATACGTCGCGTTGTCTTCGTTTCCGCTGCGCTCCCAGACGATCGCCACCTCGTCTCCGACCTCAAAATCCCCGTAGACCGAGAACAGATACTGGAGTTCGGTCCCGCTCAGCTTGAAGCTGTCGTAGCCGTTTGCATTTCCGTGGCGGTCGGTGTTCAGCTCGACCTCCGTCGCCGTGAACGGATCGGAGGCGTCGTAATAAATGGCGTGGATCCTGCCGACCGACGCGCCGCGCGACGATTCGTTGCTCTTGCTGTCGGAGTACGCGAAGACCATCTTTGTGGCCTCGTGGTAGTAGACGACCGCGCCGACCGCGCCTGCGTCATTGATGTCGCCCTCCAGCGCCGTCTCGCCGTCCAGGAACAGGGTCGCGTTTTTTAAGGAAAACGGAATGACGTCCTTTAAGTTCCGGTTCTCGATGATCTTCGGCCCTTTCAGGCTGTTGTCAAGGATCGAGGACAGGTTGACCTCGCCGTCCGCATTGTACGACAGTTCAAAGACGCGGCTGCCGTACTGGCTTCCATCCTTTCGGTCCGCCTTCATGATATTATAGAACAGGTTGATGCAGTCCCGGTAGGTCAGGACCTCGTCGTCTCCGCGGCTTATATTGGAATCCAGCGCCAGCGAAGAAAACTTCGCCCTGCGCGCCTCGCGCAGATTGCCGGAAAAGTCCGCGTTCGTGTAGCCCAGAAGGCCGAGAGCGGCACGGATCGCATCGCGCATCGCCACCGGCTCCTGCGGTTTGAAATTCCCGCCCAGATACGCGCTCATCCAGTCGTTGTCGGCCACGAGGCGGATCGAAGCCGCATACTCCCCGTTGCTCGGCACATCCGCGAAGACCGAGACGTTGCTCGTGGTCTGCGCCATGGAACGGTACTCGGACGCCCGCACGAGCATCCGCGCGAACTCCTCTCTCGTCACGTTCTCGTCGAGACGGCTCGTGGCGATCACGCCGAGCATGTTCACGACCCTGCGCCGCATGTCAAAAGTGCTGTCCGCCGCGAACACGCTCGTCGTCATGCCGGCCGTTGCCGCTCCGATCATGACCAGCGCCGCGATCTTCTTTCCCTGCATCATATCCATACCTCCGGATTGTTATAAGCTTTCTAAACTTTACCAGAGGTTTGTGTTGAAACTGTGAAAAGGTTGTGACTAAAATCAGAAAAAAGTGAATCGAGTAGGGCGGATTTTCTCCGCCCTCTCACACCACCAGTACATGCCGTTCGGCATACGGCGGTTCAACATAACTTCAAAACATGACGCTCATTGTAATAATCAAGACAGCTTACAAGTCCCGCTTTCGCAAGCACTTCCTTTGAGATTGCTCTGACTACACAGGTTTTGGTTACTACCCATTGATAACGGTCTCCACAATAGGCTGTTACTCTTGCGAGGTCTTTTCCTATCCCAAGTTTCTGCAATCCCCATTGCCGCTTCTTCGGTATTTTCCACTGTTTCCAGATGATGACCCTGAGTCTTGTCCTCAGATGTGCGTCGATTTCTGCCATTGCTGTTTTCATGGAGCCGACGGCATAATAGTTTATCCACCCTCTTGTCACTTGGTTGATCTTTGCTATCTTTCCTGTGACCGTCCCAGGCATTTTCCTACAGGTCAGCTCTTTCAGCTTTCTTTTGAA
>CANQGL010000152.1 GCA_947623185.1 uncultured Lachnospiraceae bacterium | reverse complement strand
AGCCGATCGAAAGCTGCTTTAACGCGCCGCCGAAACCGCCCATCGGATGACCCTTAAAATGGGAGAGGACCAGCATGGAATCATAGTCCGCCATCGTCTTTCCGACGAGATTTTCCTTGAGGACCTTTCCGTTCGGGATCGCAAGCTTCATGTCCGGTCCCTCGGCGTCCATCAGATCGACGTCGAAGTAACGGCTCCATCCGTGCGCGTTGATCAGCTTTTTATGCTTCTCGGTCGTGTTTCTCTCTCCGCCGTACGCGGTATTGCACTCCACGATCGTTCCTTTTACATATTCGACCATCGGCCGCATAAAAGTGGGACGGAGATAGTTCTGGTTCCCGGCTTCGCCGGAATGTACCTTAACGGCGACCTTTCCGGGAAGTTCGATCCCGAGCGCCTGATACATCCGGATGACCGCCTCCGGTGTGATCTCCTTCGTGAAGAATACTTTTGCCTTGTCCATAACGTTCACTCCTTGTCTGAAAAATTGTTATGCGGGCCGTTTCGGGCCCTTGTTTTACAGCGCGCTTCATGCGCGCAGTGTGTACATTGCCACCTCGCTGATCTCGCGGTTCGCGGCGAGTATCCGAAGGCATCCATCCGCTTCGTCGCAGAGGATGTTGGCAGGACCGGCTCCCCGGTCGATGACGGTCTCGCGGTAGCCGTTTCCGTCGCAGGAGAGCATGATGAGCTCGCGGTCCCCCTCGCGGTTCCCGGCGATCGCCACGTCCCTTCCGTCAAAGCGGGTCACGCCGATCGCGTGCAGGAAGGGAAGCGGGCCGTCGTGGCGGTAGACCTCGCGGTAGCCGTTCTCCTGCGGCTTGTAGACGGAAAGCGTGTTCCCGTGGAAGGGAGCGAAGACCATCAGCTCTTTGACCCCGTCCCCGTCGAAATCGCCCTCGGCCATGTCGCTGACGGGGATGTCCATCAGCTGTTCGCACTTCCAGTCGCCGTCGGCGGCGGGAGGCGTCACCTTATAGACGCCGTTTTCCGCCCCCACGAGCGCGTAGTCGTTTCCGGCCTTGAAGAAACCGTGGTTCTTTAAGAGCCCGCTGCAGAGCGCTTTCAGCTCGGGGATCGAGAGCTCCCCGTTCTCATCGGTCACGAGTTCGCCCGTCCAGATCCGTCCCGGACAAGTCCAGTCCTCTTTAAAGGCGTGGGCGGATTTCAGCGTGCAGGCGATCACATAGCGGCGGCTGCCCCGGCTAAAAAGGCCGAAACGGTGCACGAACGGGAGATCGCAGAGTTTTTTTATCTGCCAGCCCTCGTCCGCGGTATGCGACGCGGCCACCAGCATCGCCTCGGCCGAGTCGTTCGGCGAATAGAATTTGTGCGTGGCGAGGAAGGTGAGGCTCCCGTCGTTTAAAGGTTCGAGGGTCATGACGCCGCCCGGCTCCTGCCAGACGGTATCCTCGACGGTCCCGTCCTGTCCCAGAAGAAGACAGGGGAAACGCTTCTCCGAGGCGACCAGATATTTGCGCTCGCCCCGGCAGGTGAGTTTTGCAAGCGAGTAGCAGCGTTCGAGCTGCGTGATGATCTTTTTTTCGATCCGGATCGTATTACCGTTCATTGTCTGTTCGTCCCTCCTTGATCTTTTCCCGCAGGAATTCGGCCGCTTCCGTAACGATGTTCTCGTAGTCCGGCTCGCCGTGGTGCCAGAATTCCCCGGTATACATTCGGACGCCCTGCGACCAGAGCTCGCGGATACAGCGGGCGTATTCGGTATGTCCGCCGCTTCCGAAGCGCATGTCGCGGTATACGCCGGGCTTCGTCTCCTTTAAATGGGCAGCGAAGATATGCGATATGCCGGTCTCAAGATCCGCGACGACGTCAGTCCCGTAGAGCACGGCGGCGTTTTTCAGGTTCCCGATATCGGGATAAACGCCCAGATAGGGGGATCCGATTCGGTTTACATAAGACATCGCCTTGGAGGTCGTGTCCATAAAGGGCGTTTCCATCGTCTCAAAGCCGAGTAGGATGCCGCAGGATGCGGCCATCTCGGCGGCCTTCGCGAGATTTTCCGCGAACAGGCCGACGGTGGAACCGTCGCTCTCCTCATAGTAAACGTCGTAACCGGCCAGCTGGATCAGACGGATCCCGAGCGCGCCGGAGAGGTCGAGCGCCTTTTTCATGATGTCCAGGCTGCGTTTTCTCACGGCGGGATCGTGGGAGCCGAGCGGGTACTTCCGGTGGCCGCTCAGGCACATCGTGAGGATCGGAACGCCGGAGTTTCGGACCGCGTCCGCCATCTCCGCCACTTTGGCGGGCGAATAGTCGAGCCGCGCAAGCTTTTTGTCGCTCTCATCCACCGACAGTTCCAGCCGGTCGAAACCGCAGCGCGAGGCGGTCAGAAGCTTTTCCTCGAGCGAAAGGCGATCCGGCAGGGCCTTTTCGTACAGCCCGAGCGAATAGCCCGGGACCTTTGTTTCGTGTCTCATAAAATTCTGTCTCCGTTTCCGGCGCATGATCGAAGGCGGATGCGGCGGGGCCGCACGGGCCGGATCACGCGGCCGCGATGATCAAAGGATCGAGCGGAACGGGGTGTTCGGCTCTTCGTCGAAGCAGTCGTGGAAGCCGCGGTCGTGGTGGTAGCGGCGCAGATCCTTATCCTGCGGATACAGATAGCGTCCTCCGACTTCCCAGATGAACGGATGGAACTTGTAGTCGAGACGGTATTTGCGCATGTCGTAGAGCACCTCGATCTCCGAAGTGTCGGCCATGAAATTGGTCCACACGTCGTAGTGGACGGGGATCACGACCTTGCACTGGAGCGCCTCCGCCATCCTGAGGATATCGACGGAGGTCATCTTGTCCGCGATGCCGATCGGGTTCTCGCCGAAGGAACCGAGGGCGACGTCGATGTGTTCGTCCTTTCCGTGCTTCGCAAAATAAATGGAGTAGTGGCTGTCGCCGCTGTGGTAGATGTTGCCGCCGGTCGTCTTGAAGAGATAGTTGACGGCCTTATCGTCCATGTCGTCCGGGCAGGTCCCGCGGATATCCTGATAGCCGTCCGTCGTCACCAGGCAGGTGCGGTCGAAGGAATCCATCGCCAGGATCTCGACGTCCTTGATGCGGATGACGTCGCCGGGCTTCACGGTGACGCAGCGCTCCGCCGGGACGCCCCAGCTCTGCCAGGTCTCGACGGCCTTCTTCGGTCCGATGAAGGGGATATCGCCGTCAAGGTCATGCAGCACATGAGCGGCGAGATACGGATCCATGTGGTCCTGATGATAATGGGTGGCGAGCACCGCGTCGATCTTCGTCACGGCAAACGGGTCGAGCACATGCGGGATCGCGCGCAGGTTCGGCTGCAGGAGGCGTCCGCCGCACATGTTTGCCATCTGATGGCCCTTGGCCATGTATTTGTTCTTGTGGGTCCGCTTTCCGTTCCCGGCCCAGAAATCGACGCTCAGGTTGCAGCCGCCCTCGGACTTTAACCAGATACCGGTGCAGCCGAGCCACCACATCGCGACGTTTCCGGCGGGTACGGCGGTCTCGTCGATCTCCTCATTCAGCCAGGTCCCCCATTCCGGGAATGCGCCTGCGATCCAGGATTCTTTTGTGATTCCGTCTATCTTGCTCATAATTTCTCTTCTCCTTTTTTTCATAATTATTCCAGAATTGTCCTTATTTATAAGTTTATAATAGAAGGGGCCAAAATTCAATACTCTTTCTGTTGTTTTTGCTCCAAAAAATATGTATAATGGGAGATGAAAAGCGAAAGATCGGAGTGAAGACAATGAGCAGGAAAACGGTTCTGGTGATCGATACGGGGTCCTCCAGCATGCGCGGGATCCTTTACGGCCTCTCGGGCGAGGAGCTCTTTAAAAAACAGATATCCTACACGATGCAGATCGGTTCCGACGGCTCGGCGGTGATGGAGGCGCAGGTCTTTGCGGACTGCCTGTGCG
>CANQGL010000151.1 GCA_947623185.1 uncultured Lachnospiraceae bacterium | reverse complement strand
GAACTCCCGGATCTGGCTGCGCCCGATCGGGAGCCGTTCGTCCTCGTAATATTTCAGTTTCACGCAATATCCGCTGTTGTAACTCACCAGCATCTCCAGCACATAATCGAGGTTGATCAGATAGCTTTTGTGGATGCGGAAGAACCGGCGCCTGCGGAGCTGATTCTCGTAATTGTTGAGCGAATCGTTCTGAAGGTAAAAGCTTCCGTCCGTCATGTGGATCTTGCAGGAACGCTTTTCCGTCTCGATGTAAACGATCTTCTTCACATCGAGGATCTGAAAGCCGGTGGCCGTGTTCACCATGATCTTATTGAGCTCAAAATCCGCCGGGGCCGTTTTTCCCTTCGCCTGCTGTTCTTTGACGCGCAGGAGCGCCTTGCGCACGCGCTCATAGTCGAACGGTTTCAGAAGGTAATCCACCGCCCCGATCTCGAACGCCTTGATCGCGTAGTCGCGGAAAGCCGTGGCGAAGATGATCTGCGCCTCCGGCAGGCGTTCCTTGATCATGGAAGCCATCGTCGTCCCGTTGATGCCGCCCAGATCGATGTCCACGAAGCAGACGTCGATGGTCTCTTCTTCGATGAGCCCAAGGAGCTCGTCGCTGCTCTCGGCCTCGAAGATCTCCGCTTCCGGCTCGCACCGGCTCACCAGATAGCGAAGCTCGCTTCTCGAAGGGCGCTCGTCGTCAACGATCGCTATCTTCATCATATTCTTTCTCCTCCCTGTTTGGGATCCGCATCCGGACGTCGGTCCCCTCTCCGCCGGAAATGATCTGCAGTCCGCAGTCCTTTCCGTAGATACTGATAAGCCTCTGCTGTACGTTTATCAGACCGATCCCGGTGTGCTCGACCGGCTCGCCGCCGTGCAGGCTCCGGATGATCTTATAGTCCATTCCGGGGCCGTTGTCGATCACATCGATGCAGGTATATTTTTCCTCTCTGCGCACTTTGACGGTCACCTTTCCGATCCCCCGCTCACGCTTCATCGCGCCGTGCCGGATCGCGTTCTCAACGATCGGCTGAAGGATCAGGTTCGGCACGCAGCAGCGGGCAAGATCCGCCTCATCGGCACAGAATTCCACGGACAGCCTGTCATCGAAGCGCGCCTCTTCCAGCATCGTGTACGCCTTTACATGTTCGATCTCGGTCTCCAGAGTGACCATATAGTCGATGTTCTGCAGCATGTTGCGGAAATATGAGCTCAATGCGAGCAGCAGCTCCCGGGCCTTTTCCGGCTTCTCACGGCAGAAATACGAGATCGTATTCAGCGAATTAAACAGAAAATGCGGGTTGATCTGCGACTGGAGCGTCTGGATCTCCGCCTTCCTGAGCGCTTCCTTCTGCGCCTCCATCTCGGCCAGCTTGAGCTGCATCGCGAAGTGGTTGGCGAGGCCGGTGACGAACTCGATGTCCGCCCGGTAGGAATACGCGTTCTTCTTCACCAGAACGACCAGAGCTATCGCCTGGCAGCCGTCCCGCAGGATCGGAGCCGAGATGATCACATTGTCCTTATAAAGCGGATAAAACCCGTCCTCCGGCAGCGGATGCCTGCTGATGCGCGTCGTCCTGTAGGTCCGCATCGACGAGAGGAGCCGCGGATAGTTATTATCGGTAAGCTCGATAACATCGAACGCGCTGCTGCGCCCGATAAAACGCATGCCGTCGATCAGGGCGACGCCGTGGCAGCGGTATTCGTTCATGATGGTATCGATCAGCTTCTGCGCCTCTTCTCTGCCCGGGCAGCCCGCGGTCAGGTACGGCGTACACTGTTCCGCCGTGCGCATGGCAAGCGCCACCTTCGACGCTACTTTCAGATCCTCCGTCCCGAAGATGGATTTGAACACGTTAAAGAAGATCACCATGCCGACCGAATTGATGATCACCATCGGGACAATGACGATCTCCACGATCTGCAGGGCCTCGTCAAACGGCCGCGTGAGCAGCAGGATCATCAGGATATGGATCATCTCGGAGATGAAGGTCACCACGAGCAGGAACGTATTGGAATAACGCCGGTCCGCCCGTCTCCGGTATCCGATCACCGAGCCGATCACGCCGTGGATGATCGCGGAAAGGATGCACGCGACCGTCGAGATCCGCTCGGGAAAGATCAGATAACGGTGGATCGCGGCGATGACCGTGGTGATCGCACAGGACACCGGCCCGCCGAGAAAGCCCGCAGACAGGATGCCGATCACCCGCGCGTTCGGCAGAGCGCCCGTCACCTGGATCCCGATATAGTCGGAGACGATGCAGAATCCGCCGAAGATCACTCCGAGGATGGTCTTTTCCCGCAGTCCGTTTCCGGTTCTGTTCGAACCGTTCTCCCGGTGCTCGCTCTCCTCCGCTTCCTCGTTCAGGAGCAGCCGCTGGACAAAGTCGATCTTCGTCAGCAGGAAGGCCATCGTCACGAGCAGACAGATATTAAAACAGATGCTGTAAACGACGTCAAAGAGCATATCCCTCTCCTTTAAAACAGTGCAGGGCTGCCACAGGTCGTGCGGCAGCCCCTTTGCTCAATCTCACGCATTGATTATAGCACTTTTTTTCGCCGTTGTCTTCTGGATAATTAAAACCACGGCAAAAACCGCAATTCCGATCATATCGGTCACCAGTCCGCTGTCGATCAGCAGATACGCGCCGACCAGACTCGCAATGCGGAGCACGATATTGACTTTTCCGAACAGGAAGCCCTCTACGGCAACGCTGATCAGGAATACCCCGACCGCGGCCGTCAGCGCGACCTGGACCGCCTTGGCGATCGGCGTATCAAGTAAGAGCAGGTCCGTGTTGTAGACGAACATATACGGCAGGATAAATCCGGCCAGCGCCAGCTTCACCGACGCCCAGCCCGTCTTCATCGGACTTCCGCCCGCGATACCGGCCGCCGCGAAGGCCGCCAGAGCGACCGGAGGCGTCAGGTTCGCAAACATCGCAAAGTAGAAGCAGAACATATGCGACACCAGAGCCGGGATGCCGAGCTGCACCAGCGCGGGAGCGGCGATCGTCGACGTGATGATGTACGACGGGATGCTCGGAAGACCCATGCCGAGGATCATGCAGGTCACCATCGTAAAGACCAGCGTGAACATCAGGCTCTTTCCGCCGATGCTGATGATCGTGTTCGCCATGTTGAGGGCAAAACCGGTGATGCTGCAGGAGCCCACGATGATGCCGACACAGGCGCAGGCGATCGCGACCGAGACCGTGGATTTTGCGGCAGCCGCCATCGCGTCGATGATGTCCTGAAGGCTCATGCGCGTGTTCTTTCTGCACTCGGCCACCAGGATCGTAAAGACGATCGTGTAGAACGCCGCCATGATGACCGTCTTGCCCGAGAAGAACAGCATGTATACGAGGAAGATGATCGGCAGCGCCAGATGGCCGTACTCCTTCATGACGCCGGACAGCCGCGGGAGCTGATCCTTGGGCGTGCCGTGCATACCGAGTTTCTCCGCCCTCATCTGGATCTGGAACAGAATCCCCATGTAATAGATGACCGCCGGGATAATGGCCGAGATCAGGAGCTCGTTGTACTTCATACCCAGCGTATCGGCCATGATAAACGCCGCCGCGCCCATGACCGGAGGCATTAACTGGCCGCCGACCGAGCCGGTCGCAACGACCGCGCCCGAGAACTCGTCGTCGTAGCCGGATTTCTTCATCAGCGGGATCGTAAAGGATCCGGTGGTGACGACGACCGCCACGGCCGCGCCGTTGATCATTCCCAGAAGTCCGGAGGCGACGACCGCCACCTTCGCGGGACCGCCTTTGGTGCCGCCAGCGATCGCGTTCGCGAAATCATTGAAGAACTGACCCATACCGCACTTGTTCATGACTTCGCCGAAGGCAATGAACAGGAAGATATAGGTCGAGGCCACATTGACGGACGATCCGTATATGCCCTCCGTGTTGGAAAAGAA
>CANQGL010000150.1 GCA_947623185.1 uncultured Lachnospiraceae bacterium | reverse complement strand
TGGACCATCTTGGATTCGATCTGGTTGCCGTCCTGGATCAGCGTCATGGCAAATGTTCCCTCCGGTTTAAGGGAATCAGCGGTCAGCTGGTCGAATATCTTATTGTTTTTCGGCTGCTGCCAGTCGAATTCCATACTGTAGCCGGGATCGACCGTCTGCAGATATTCGATGAACAGGGGCAGAGCGCTCTTGCCGCGGCTGGAATTGCCGACGCCGTAGAACGTCTTTCCGTTGGATTCCTCGATGGCTTTCTTCGCGAGTTCTTCCATCGTCATTCCTTCGGCTTCCCGAATGATCTCCTGGACACGGGTAAGGTCCTCATCGTCAGCCGGAGCCTGTGTTTCTGCCGGAGCCCTCGATACGGGAGCTTCCTGCGCCGCGGTCTCGGAAACCTGACCGGCAGTTTCGGTCTGACTGTCTGCCGCAGAGCCGCCGCACGCGGTCAGGCCGAGCGTCAGCGCAAGGACCAGCAACATGGAAATCGTCTTTTTCATCTTCTTATTCCTCCTTCTATCAAACTGACAATATTATGTGCGTTATGTACGCTTCTGTCAATTTGATTTTATGTGACCCGTCCCCAAATGAACAGGGGACAAACCTGCTATTTTTTGAGATTTTCTGCGATGTTTGTGAAATATATATAAAACCTCCGGAGATGTATGCTATAATTCATACCAAAACACCCGGAAACCGTCGCCTGGATCTGGAGGATCGGCCGTGATTAAAAAAATTCTGTGCGTAACCGTCGTTTTCACACTGCTGTGCGGATGCGCGGGTCCCGTTCCCGCAGCGGACAGTTGCTCCGCTCCCGACACAGAACACCGGCTGGTGGTCTACACTTCCCATAAACAGGAGGTCTGGCAGCCGATCGTCCGAGAATTTGAATCCCGCACCGGGATCTGGGTGGACGTGGTATACGGCGGGACCAGTGAACTGTTGGAACGCATCAAGCGGGAATCCCACAATGTTCGGGCAGACCTGATGTTCGGAGGCGGAGTGGAGACTCTGGAGACTTACCGCTCATGCTTTACCCCCTACACCTGCGCCGGATCCTCCGGCAGCCGTTCCGGCGTTAAGGGATCTGCCTCTCGTGGACTATGACCTTGCGCTTGCCGTAAACGAGCGTGGAAATGTCCTGACGGACTGGGCGCTTCATTTTCAGGAGGACAAATGAAAATACGCATGCCCCTTTCCTTCCGTGGGCGGCTGTTTGCCGCCTTCCTGTCCGCCTCTCTTGTACCGCTTTTGATCAGTTCGACGATGTTGCTGCAGTTTTTCCGCCTGCGTCTTACCGAGGCCGACTCTCTGAATGTGCAGGAGCATCTTGACAGCGTCTCGGCCGCACTGGATCATGCCTGCAGCGACTTTTCCGATGCCGCGGCATCCATCCGAAACGACAGACTGCTGCTGTCCGCCGCAGCCGGCGGCCGAGCTGAGGATACGAATGTATATTCCCGTCTTTTTCGGTATACCGGGCGTGCGAAGGAGTATGCCCGTTTTGATCTCTACGACACAGGCGGACGGCTGCGTTATTCCACGCGTACCGGGTCCGTTCCGGAGCTCATACCCACCGACTGGGGAGTGCTTGGCAAAGCCGTTCGCGCAGGCGGACTCGTTTTCGATGCATGCGACGCTTCTGAAGATCCGCAATCTCCCCTGTTTCAGGCGGCGGAGGCACTTACCGTTCCCGGGGGCGAAATTGTCGGCTACCTGGTGATCAGCCTTGGTCAGTCTGATTTCTATACTCTGTTTGACGGAAAATACGGCGCGCAGAGCACATTGCTTTTGCTCGATTCCTATTGGCGCGCCGTTTACTGCCCGCAGCCGTCATTCAATAAAACTCTTGTCCCTGAATTAAGGCGCCGTCTGCTTGACGGGCAGTCTCTCGACGGCACGCAGGGTGATTTCCTCTACGGCGTGCGGTTTCATCCGGAAACCGGTCTGTATCTCGTGCTACGCCGCGCGAAAGTGTTTTCCCGCGAGACCGCAGCGATCCTTTATACAGTAAGCCTTGCATATGCGCTCGCCTGTGTTCCCGTGAGCATACTGCTTTCCCTCAGTCTCAGCGGGCAGATGTTCAGGCCGATCGCCCGGCTGCGTTCCGGGATCCGGGAAGTCGAGCGGGGGAACCTCGATATTTCGGTCGACCCGTACCGCGATGACGAACTTGGAGAACTTTCCCGCCATTTCAACCGCATGGTCGCCGCACTCAGACGGAACCGCGAGCAGCTTATAGAAAATCAGCGCGAGCTTGATCAGGCGCAGATCCGGATGCTCCGGGCCCAGCTGAACCCGCATTTCCTGTGCAATACGCTCGACACAATGAAATGGATCAGCAAGATCAACAAAGTGCCGCAGATCGCGCTCATGTCTGCGGATCTGGCAGACATCCTGCGCTTCTGTATCTCTCCCGGAGAATTTGCCACCCTCGGCAGGGAAACAGAGATCCTACAGCGGTATATCGAGATCCAGCGCATCCGCCTGTCCGGAGCAGTCAGCTTTTCCGTGGATCAGCCGGAGGAGCTGAAAAACTGCCTTGTGCCTAAGATGATCCTGCAGCCGATCGTGGAGAACGCCATCCTGCACGGGATCGACGGAACTGAAAACGGTTGCATCGAAATCCGGGCCCGATGCAGTGGCGGAGCGCTTTGCATCACCGTATCCGACAACGGCCGCGGCCTCCCGTCCGGGATGGAAGGTCCTTACAGGGACATCGCTCGCAGGATCGGATCCGGGCATCTGGGACTGTATAACGTAAACATGATCCTGCTAAAATATTACGGCGAGGGGTTCGGCCTTGAGCTGAAAAACCGACCCGGTGGCGGAGCTGAGGTGACCGCGGTAATGCCGGTGCGCAGAAAGGAGAAGGAAAATTGATAAAAGTGCTTGTCGTGGAAGATGAAAAGCTCATACGCGAAGGTATTGTTCACACCATAGACTGGGCTTCGCTCGGCTGCATTGTTTCAGGAGAAGCAGCAAACGGCGAAGACGGACTTAAAATGGCTGAAAAGTACGATCCGGAGCTCATCATCACGGACATTAAAATGCCGAAACTCGACGGGATCGAAATGCTTCGCCGTCTGCGGGAGCGGGGATGCACGGCGCAGGTCATCATTCTCACGGCATACGATACCTTCCAATACGCGCAGAGCGCGCTGCGCCTCGGATCGGCTGATTATCTTTTAAAACCGTTCCGTGACGGCGAACTCGAGCAGGTGATCGCCCGCCTGCGTCCCTGTCTTGAAGAATCGGATGGCCGAAAAAAGTGTCCCGCACCGCCGCCTCTTCCGGATCCCGGGAACGGTCCGGGAAGAAATTATGCCGCTGCGGCGATCGATTACATAAGGCGTCATTATAACGATCCTGACATCAGCATCGGCGACGTGGCCCGTCATCTCGGACTGAGCGAGGGGCATTTGAGCCACCTGTTTAAAAAGGAAACTGGCTGCACACTTTCCGCCTGCCTCACACGTCAGCGCATACGCAGGGCGACAGAACTCCTGCATGACTGCCGCACAAGGATCGGCGAAGTCGCCGCACAGACCGGATACAGGGACGTCGCATATTTTTCTGCCACGTTCAAAAAGATCATGGGAATATCGCCTTCTGAATACCAGTCCCGGTCCCGGTCGTTTTAACAAATTCAGGCGAATAAAAAACAAAAAAGACCAGAATCGAAACTCTGATCTTCTCATGCTCGCACCTTCAAAACCGCATATTGAAATGACACCGAATCAGGTGCGGGGGGATCCGTCTCGAATCTTCCTCCGCCCTCAAAGACCTTCCGCCTGGTTAAGCCCTCGACCGATTAGTAACAGTCAGCTTAACGCATTGCTGCGCTTCCACCCCTGCCCTATCTACCTCGTCGTCTTCAAGGGGTCTTACTTCTTTCGAATGGGATATCTCATCTTGAGGCGGGTTTCAC
>CANQGL010000149.1 GCA_947623185.1 uncultured Lachnospiraceae bacterium | reverse complement strand
AGTAGATCTCGGAGCAGGGGCCGCAGGGGCCGGAGCCGTGCTCCCAGAAATTGTCTTCCTTGCCGAAACGGAAGATCTTCTCCTTCGGGACGCCGATCTCCTCGTTCCAGATGCGGAACGCCTCGTCGTCATCCTGGTAGACGGACGGATACAGGCGCTCGGGATCGAGGCCCACGACCTCGGTCAGAAACTCCCAGGACCAGTGGATGGCCTCGGTCTTGAAATAGTCGCCGAACGAGAAGTTTCCGAGCATCTCAAAAAACGTCCCGTGGCGGGCCGTCTTTCCGATATTTTCAATGTCTCCGGTGCGGATGCACTTCTGGCAGGTGCAGACCCGTCTTCTCGGCGGGATCTCCTGCCCGGTAAAGTACGGCTTTAACGGCGCCATACCGGAGTTGATCAAAAGCAAGCTGTTGTCGTTATGTGGAACGAGGGAAAAGCTTTTCATCGCAAGATGTCCCTTGCTCTCGAAGAACTCAAGGAACATTTTCCTCAGTTCGTTCACACCATATTTCTGCATGGTAATTCTGCCTCCTAAAAGTTACTGTTGTTTTTTCCTGTCCTTAAATTTTTTGCCGCAGACGATACCCGCGGTCGCGATCGCGATAAAGAGGATAAATTTAAAGACCGTCTGGATCAGAGTGATAAAAAACGTTGCCATCGATACTCCCCACTTTCCGCGGCCGTGCTGCGGCCGCCTGTGTTTTCACGGATGTTCTGTCTTCGGTTTCCCGCTGACATCTATCATAAATGCAAACCGTCAAATATGCAAGCTAATTTTCGTTCCGGTCGAGGATCTCGGAATATTCCTCCACCAGGCTGTAACAGCGCTTTTTGGTCTCCTGGGACGCCGTCCGGATATGTTCGGCCTCCTGGGCGCTCCGGATGCCGTTCTTTGCGGCCGCGCCCGCGGCCTGATCTCTCGAGCGCAGCCATTCGACCTCGCCCGCCTTATAGTCCTCCGCTTCCTCGACGCTCATTTTCCCGAGCAGCGTCTGCGAGATCAGACTGAGTTCCGAGTTCCACAGGTTGTATTCGTATTCGGCCGCCGCGTAATAAACTCCGGGATCGCTCGACGAGACCGGCGGCGTCACGTCGTTCTTTGAAAGCTGCGATGAGACGGAATCCAGCCGTTTTTTGAGGTCTCCCGATGTATAGACGACCTTTTCGGCGATGTTCTCCCGTCTTACGGTCGGATCGAGCGGTGATTTCACGGTCTCCGAGAGGGCGTTCTCCTGCGGCCCATCCGATGTGCCGCCATCCGTTTCCGTAAGCTCCTGCGCGGCCGCGATCCTGGTCGCGGAGCTTTGTTCGGGCGCTCCGGGACCGGATGTGTCCCCGTATTGCGCGCCGTCTCCGGCCGCGCCTCCGATCAGCCCCTCCCCGGGCGTTCCTTCCTCATATCCGGGGCCGACTTCCTCATCCTGCGCCTCCCCGGATGTCTGTCCCGCGTCCGCCGCTTTCATATCGGCATAGGGCGCGGCATCATCCGCGGCCGCCATAGCGACTGCCACTTCCTCCGGCGTTTCTTCTGCTACTTCCTCTTCCGTAAATTCCGCCGTTTCCGGGACCGTCTCGGATGCGGAAACATCGCGGGGCGCCGTCATGATCATGGGAGTGGGACCGTCGCCGGGACTGTCCGCCGCGCTTTTCGCGCCCGCGGCCAAAGCTGCCTCCTTCATTTCCTCGGAGGCGGAAACTTCCGCGCCGCCTCCGGCGGGGGCTCCGGCCTCCTGCGCCGCCGCCGCGCCATCCGGGATCTCGACCGTGATCCTTGCTGTCTCAGGACCGCCGCCGCCGGCCATAGGCGCATAGTCAAAAGCGGCCGCAGTTTCCGTCTTCGATGCGACAAATGTCTTTGTCAGCTTTGTAACGGAAACCCCGACCACCAGAATGCACAGGATTGTCAGCCACGCGCCCCGGTTCCTTCTCATTGATCTTCCGGCCTTTCTGCCCGATATTTTATGTATCAAGAATATCACATGCCGGGGCGCTTGTGAACAGACATATGAAATTAGTAAACTTTCGTAAGAATTCTGTAAGATTTTTCCACTACAAAAGTCCGGTATCGACCAGCAGCGACGCCTCATCCGCGTCCGCAGCCGCGGTCGCCAGCCGGTCGCAGCGCTCGTTTTCCGGATGACCGTCGTGGCCGCGCACCCAGAAGAACGAGACCTGATGGGGCTCCATCGCCTTAAGCAGGCGCTCCCAGAGATCGATGTTCTTTACCGGTCCGCTCTTCGGCCGCTTCCAGTTGTTCTTGCGCCAGCTGTCGATCCATTTCTGGTTGAAGGCGTCCACAAGATAACGCGAATCCGAATAGAGATCGACCTCGCACGCCCGCGTCAGGGCCTCCAGCCCGGCGATCGCCGCCATCAGCTCCATGCGGTTGTTCGTCGTTCTCACATATCCGGCCGAGATCTCCTTTTCATGGAGGCGGCCCTTCCTGTCCGTATACTGCAGCACCGTGCCGTATCCGCCCGGCCCGTCCGGATTTCCGCGGGCCGCGCCGTCCGTGTATATCGTAACTTTCATCCGATCAGTTCTCCCACTTATCACACAGCGAATCGATATCCGCCGTAAATTTCTTGATGTCCTTGTTCGCGCAGTCGCGGTATCTGCGTATGATCTGCACCAGGCGCTCTCCCGCCTCCACGAGCAGCGCATAGATCGTACGGTTTTCCGCCTGTCTCGCGGTCTCTTTGACGATCGGGATACCGACGGTCTGTTTGATCCACTCGCCCTTTGCGAGATCGTAGACCGATCCGGAGAACGGCGCGTCGGCTTCCAGACCGTATTCGGACTTCAGAAGACCGGCGAAGGCTGTGCAGACCTCGTCGTCGCCGTGGACCATGAAAACATGGCCGGGCTTTTTCTTAAACGCGTTGATCCACGTCAGGAGCCCGTTTTTGTCGGCGTGGCCGGACAGCCCGTCCAGCCGCTCGATGTGGGCCTCCACGTCGATCTCCTCGCCGAACAGTTTCACCGACTTCGCGCCGTCGATCAGAGCTCTTCCGAGCGTTCCGACCGCCTGATAGCCCGCGAACACGACCGTGGACTCCGGACGCCAGAGGTTATGCTTGAGGTGGTGGCGGATCCGGCCCGCGTCGCACATACCTGCGGCCGAGATGATGACCTTCGGCGTCGGATCAAAGTTGATGAGCTTGGAGTCGTCGCTCGTGACCGACAGTTTGAGGCCGTCGAACGTGATCGGGTTGATCCCCCGGTTGATCAGCTCCATCGCCTCCTCGTCGAAGCAGTCCATGATGTTCTGGTTGAAGATATGGGTCGCCTCGACCGCGAGCGGACTGTCGACAAAGACCTGGAAGCCGTCATGCCCGTGCACCAGCTTCTCCTCCTTGATCTGCCGGATAAAATAGAGGATCTCCTGGGTGCGCCCGACCGCGAACGCGGGGATCACGACGTTTCCGCCGCGGTCCAGCGTTTCCTGGATGATGCGGGCGAACTCCCCGACATGTTCGTGGGTCCTATCGTGCAGGCGGTCTCCGTATGTACATTCCATCACCACATAATCGGCCTCGTCGATGTAGCTCGGATCCCTGATGAGCGGCTTGTTTTTGTTTCCGATGTCGCCGGAGAAGACGATCTTCTTTTCGACGCCGTCCTCGTTGACCCAGACCTCGATCGAGGCGGAACCGAGCAGGTGGCCGACGTCGGTGAACCGGACCGTGATCCCCTCCGCCAGGGGAACGATGGTCCCGTAATCGCAGGGCACGAAGAGCTTCAACACGCCCTCCGCGTCCGCTACCGTGTAAAGCGGCGGGGTCTCGGGGCGGCCCGCCCGGCGCGCCTTGCGGTTTTTCCACTCGGCCTCCATCTCCTGGATGTGCGCGCTGTCTTTTAACATAATGTTGCAGAGATCGGCCGTCGCCTGCGTCGCCAGGATCTGTCCCTTGAATCCCTGCGTATAGATAAGAGGCAGGTGGCCTGTGTGGTCGATATGGGCGTGCGTTACCAG
>CANQGL010000148.1 GCA_947623185.1 uncultured Lachnospiraceae bacterium | reverse complement strand
CCCATTCCGTTGGTCGCGGACTGGATCAGGATCACGCCGAGGGATATGACCGAATTCTGGAACGCCATGGGGATCCCCAGCGCGAGATTTCCCTTCAGGATGCCGGGATCTGGGACGAACCGGTATCCCCGCAGCGAGAGCACGGGAACGTTTCGTATGATCCGCGCCATGCAGAGCAGAACGGAGACGGCCTGCGCGATCACCGTGGCGAACGCCGCGCCGCGCACGCCGAGCCCCGAGCCGCGGATCAGCAGATAATCAAGGACGATGTTGATGAAGGAAGAGATCAGGAGATAGTACAGCGGGGACTTGCTGTCGCCGAGCGCGCGCAGCGTGTTGGCAAGCAGATTGAACATCATAGAGGCGAAAAGTCCCGCGAACAAAATGAGAAGATAGTCGTTCGCATAGCCGAAGATATCCTCCGGCGTCCGCATGATGCGCAGGAGAGAAGCGCAGCCGCGCATACTGAATACCGTCAGGATGGCCGAAGTGACAAAGGTGATCGCAAGATTATGCGCATAATGCGTTCTGACGCGGTCATGGTCCCCAGCGCCGTAGCTCTGCGCCAGAGGGATCGCGAGCCCCGCCGTCATTCCCTGGGCGAATCCGATGATCAGGTTCGAGAGGCCGCTCGTGCAGCTCACGCCGGCAAAGGCGCTTACGCCGAGACAGCGGCTGATGATGAAAGCGTCGGCCATGTTGTAGAACTGCTGAAACAGATTGCCGATAAGGAGCGGCACGGCAAAGCGGATGATCTGCTGATACGGCTTTCCGGCGGTAAGCATCTGACCGTTCATAAAGGAGCCCCCTGATAAAAGTTTCCTTTATTTTAACGGGAGTTCCCTGACGGTTCAACGTCGCAAATTAATAAATATAGTGGTAAATTCTAAGATTTTTGCAGACGGTCCCTGCGCTGGTACTCGCGCGGGGAGACGCCGTAGTATTCCCGGAAGGCCCGGTAGAAATTGCTGTTGTTGGTGTATCCGAGGATCGGCGCGATCTCGTCGATCGGGAGCGGCGTCTGATCGAGCAGCAGCAGGGCGCGTTCCATGCGCTGCGCCGTAAGGAGCTCGGAGAACGTACGGCCCGTCTCGCGTTTGAGAAGGGCGGAGAGATAGTTGGGATGGTAGGATAAATGCGCCGCGATCTCCTTTAAGGAAACGTTGCCGGAATGTTCTCCCATGTAACGGATCACGCGCTCCGAAACAGTCAGACCGTTTTCCGCGTTCCTGTTTTTGCGGTATTCCCTCGCGATCAGCATGAAAAGCGAAAGGATCATCGGATTCAGGACCGCCTGCGTGTCTTCGCTCCGATGCGCGTATTCGACGACCATCATTTCGAGCAGGGCGCGGACCGGGGAATCGCTTCCGAATGAAAGGCGGATAAACTCATCCGAGAACCGGTTCGTCTGCGGCTCAAGAAAAAAACGGAACATGGACTGATCCGAGGAAAGGGTGGGGAGATATTCCCGGAAAAAGGTTTCCTTTTTGATGAGGACGCCGATTATCACGATATTGCCCGCGGCGTCGCCGCGCAGGGCGTATCCGCTGAACGGCTGCCCGATGTAACACTCATCCTGGCGGACCGTGATCAGGTTGTCGTATTTGGAACTGAGCGCCTGATAATCCTGCAGGTACGCATAATTGAGAAAAAAGAAATCCTGACGGTGGAATTCCTCGTAAAAGCGCTTTGCCTTCAGAACGCAGATCATGACGTCGTCGTTTGGATCGCCGGGCCAGTAGGAGATGATCTCCTCCCTGCGGTTTAAGCTCTCCTTTACGAACGCCCAGTTCAGAGACGGAAATTCCGCCCCCAGCTTTTCGATCGAGGCTGCGAGAAGCTTTTTCAATACAGTTCCTCCTTTTCCGGCTGAACGCCGAGATAGCGGGAAAACTCCTCGCAGAAGGCGGCGGCCGCCCGCGACAGACCGGCGTCCTTTAAAGCCACCAGACAAACATCCCAGAACGCGCCGTATTCCTCGGGGATCGAGTAGCAGAGCGGCGGGGCCGGCCGGACGTTTTTAAAATAGCGGGTCGGGATGATCGCCACGCCCTGCCCGGCGGCGGCAAGATAGGCCAGCGTTTCCATATAGATCGAGGAATAGTCGCTTTTCGGCTCGCCGATCCCGGCTTTTTTCAGGATGTCCGTGACGGTATCGCGGAGACGCATACCCGGAGCGGGCAGAAGAAAGTTTTCGCCCGCCAGCCATTTCGGATCGAGGACCGGATACTCCCCGGAATCCGGGGAAGGGGCTGAGGCATGCACCGCGGCCGGATGGTCCGGTTTCAGAAGGATCAGAAAGGAGTCCCTTAACAGGCCCCTGTATGTGAGGCTCTTCGACTGTTCCACGGTCTTCGGGATCCGCATCAGGGCAAGGTCGATCTTGCCCTCGAGCAGCAGATCTTCCAGCTCCATGGCCGGTCTTTCCATGACGTCGACGGTCACATGCGGGTATCTGAGATGAAATCTTGCCAGGAATTCCGGCAGCAGGAGCGGGCCGCGGTGCGGCGTGGCGCCGACGCAGACGGTCCCGGTCTTTAATTCATGCTGATTTCGGATCTCTTCCTCGAACGCGTCGTAGATCGAGAGGATCCGCGACGCCATTCTGATATAGGCAGACCCCTCCGGCGTGAGAGACAGCCCCTTCGGCGTGCGCTTGAAAAGAGGAACGCCCAGCGAATCCTCGATGCGCCGCACCGACTGACTCAGCGAGGGTTGGGAGACGAACAGTTTTTTCGCCGCCTGCGAGATACTTCCCTCATCCGCGATGGTTTTGATGTAGAGCAGATCCTTTTGTGTCATGGGTGGCTCCTTTGCGGTGGACAGGGCACTCGGAAAATCACGTTCCCCCGTCCGCTGATATAGTATAAATCATATATATCCTATCATACTTATAATATTTGCACAATATCTGAAAGTGTGGTATAACAATTTTGGAAACAAAAAAATATACGGTTGTGTTTTCAAAAAAATCCGATCCTGCTTTCCCCGGGCAGGGTCGGATTCCTCTTTTATTTGCGCGAACAATGAGCCAGACTGACAGGCTTGTTTGTCGATCTGGCTCTCCGTTTCGTTATTCGGGACCTTCCGCGGTCACCGCGGCGTCCATGACAGGAGTCGGATCGGCGGTGTGTACGGAGTCCTGCGCCTTCTCGGCGAGCGTCGGATGTTCCCTGCGGTAATTTGCGATCGCTTCGGATACCTTCTGCTTGATGTAGTCATCCTTGACAAGCTTTTCTTCCGCCTTGTCCATATCGTCCAGCGCGGAGACAAACAGGAAACGCCGGATCGCAAACAGGATCGCGATCGCGATGATCCCGATCAGCGCCTCGTTGATCGGCATGCTGTGCTCGATGACGATCTTTCTGGCGATCGCGAACAGGAGCACTTCGACGACCGAGTCCAGATCGTGCCGGCAGAACATCTTTAAAAGCTCTACGCCGATGACGAGCTCGAAGCTTTTTACTATGAAATCGTTCAGCTCGAAATCGTTGTTAAGAAACAGATTGTAAAGTTCGCCGGGGACCTTTAAAAACGCGATCAGGATCGCGATGATCAGAACAAAGGCCACGACGATCTCCAGATACAGAGAAGCCTTCAGAATAAAATGCTGCGCCTTCTGCGCGCGCGGACTGAGGATTTGTTTCATAGCGGTCACCTCCGACGGGTAATTTCAGAATACCGATGAATGTTTAGGTATATTATACAGGAAATGCGCCGCGCGCGCAAGTATTTTTGGAAAAATATACAATTTTAAAGTGTATAATTATCAAGCGGACTCAAAGGTTGTCCCGGATCGAAGCGACCGCTTCGCGGATCGTCTCCGGAGGAAGGACGAGCGCAAAGCGCACATAGCCCTCGCCGTGGGGACCGAAACTGGCTCCCGGGGTGACGATCACGCCCGCTTTTTCCATCAGCTCCATACAGAAGGCCATACTGTCGGTGCGGCCGCCGGGGATGCGTGCCCAGACGAACATGGTCCCCTTCCCGTTCGGGCGCTCCCATCCGATCTCCTCAAGGCCGTCGCAGAGGGCGTCCCTGCGTTCTTCATAGCGTGCGCACTGTACCTTTA
>CANQGL010000147.1 GCA_947623185.1 uncultured Lachnospiraceae bacterium | reverse complement strand
TGTTTCAAAGGCTATTTTTCAATAGCTTGTTTCAGTGCGCCATTTTTTGGCTTTCCTCTACTTTCTTTCACACTATTTCCTCTCTCTGTCTCTGATTTTCATAAATCTTCCCTCAAACAGTTCCTGCCTTCGACTGTTTTTGATATCCTAATTGTAACATAAAAGACAGCAAAAGTGAATGGATCCGCATTAAAATCCATTGATCCCGTATCCTCTCTGCTACAGGCAGGCATATTGCGGCACGGCTCAAATGTATTTCCGGATCCCGGCGTAATTTTATTAAATTTTTAAAAACAGTGGAAATTCCGGAAAGTATCCACTATAATAGTGCTTAATGTAGGAAAGGAGAACCGCTATGAGACACCTCATCAGTCCTCTCGATCTCTCCGTGGCCGAAACGGACAGGCTCCTGGCCCTTGCCTCGGATATCGGGAAAAATCGCTCCGCATACGCGCATGTATGCGACGGCAAGAAACTTGCCACCCTCTTTTTTGAACCAAGCACGCGGACACGGTTGAGTTTTGAATCCGCAATGCTCAGTCTGGGCGGCTCCGTATTGGGAGTCTCCTCCGCCGATTCAAGTTCGGCTGCGAAAGGAGAAAGTGTTTCCGATACGATCCGCGTCGTTTCCTGTTACGCAGATATCTGCGCGATCCGTCATCCCAAAGAAGGGGCCGCACTCGTGGCCGCAACCCACTCTTCCATTCCCGTTATCAACGCCGGCGACGGCGGTCATCAGCATCCAACCCAAACCCTTACGGACCTGCTTACAATTTATTCCCTGAAAGGCAAGATCGGCGACATGACGGTCGGGCTTTGCGGCGACCTGAAATTCGGGCGCACGGTGCACTCGCTGATCCACGCGCTGGTCCGCTATCCGGGCATCCGGTTCATCCTGATCTCGCCCCCGGAACTTCGCGTGCCGGATTATATCCGCGACGGGGTCCTCGAAGCCAATCACATCCCGTACCGGGAGACGACGAACCTCGACGACGCGATGGCCGAGCTCGATATCCTGTACATGACCCGCGTGCAGAAGGAACGCTTCTTCAACGAGGAAGACTACATCCGCATGAAGGACTCCTACATCCTCGACAAGGAAAAAATGAAGCTCGCCAAGGAGGACATGTACGTTCTCCATCCGCTCCCGCGCGTCAACGAGATCTCCGTCGAAGTGGACAGCGATCCCCGCGCCGCCTACTTCAGACAGGCACAGTACGGCGTCTATGTGCGGATGGCCCTGATCATGACATTACTGGGATTGGAGGGAACTGTATGCTGAACATAAGCGGGATCCAGGAGGGCGTTGTCCTCGACCACATCCAGGCCGGAAAGAGCATGGACATCTACCATCATCTCGGCCTCGGGAAAATGGACTGCACGGTCGCGATCATCAAGAACGCGCGCAGCAGCAAGATGGGACGGAAAGACATCATAAAGATCGAAGCGCCGCTCGATTCAATCGACCTCGACGTCCTCGGCTACATCGACCACAACATCACGGTCAATCTGATCCGCGACGATGTGATCGTCGAAAAGAAGCGCTTAAGCCTGCCGAAAGAGCTCGTCAACGTGATACACTGTAAGAATCCGCGCTGCATCACCTCCGTCGAGCAGGAGCTTCCGCATATCTTTTACCTGGCGGATGAAGAGAATCAGATCTACCGCTGCCGCTACTGCGACGAAAAACACGGCTGAAACAGCAAAACAGGGCGGGCAAATCGGAATACCGCCCGCCCCATATAAAGGCCCCCGCCCTCCGGACCGTTCCGGACGACGGGGGTCATCGTCTCTTATTTTGCGTTTTTCTTCTCGATCGAATCAAGGTCGAGCGCTTTTCCGTAGTAGGAATTGAATTCCACCGTAAACTCCACGTCGTCCGGCAGGACCTTCTTATGGAGCGCATCCCGGTAGCTCGCGCCGCGCTCGATGACAAGCGGCTGGGAGGTCCATTCGTCGCCCGGGACGATGCCGATCACCATGTCGCCCATGCGGATCTCAAACGGGTCGGTGTCCTCCAGCCACTCGTAGTCCGTCCCGTACTTCATGATGCACGCCTCGACCGCCTCCATGCTGAGGCTGCCGTCAAGGTCCGTAAAGAGGTCGCTCCCGGCCACGCTCACCACGCCGCCCTGGTCCTTCGCGTCCTTAAGCGTGTCGGCGTTCAGCTTGAAGTCCACCGCGATCGTGGGCTTGGACACCGTCTCCTTCTGGCTGGGCGTCTTGGTCTTCGTATCGCTCTTGCTTGCGGTCTCGCGCGTCGCGGCCGGTTCCGTCGGCTTTACGGTATTCTGGGCGTCGGCCGCGCCGGGGCCTTCCGCCTCCGCGCTTGAAACGCCCGTCTCCGCGGGTACGGTCTCCTCCGGCTCCGTTTCCTCATCGGTCTCCTCGGGTTCGGTCTCTTCCTCTGTCTCCTCCTCGGTAGGCGGCTCGCCCTTCGTCAGCTTTCCGTCCGGGCCCGCGTAATATCCGTCGGGCACGGAGTCTTCCGTCACCATGATCCCGTCGTCCTCGAAGTAATAGAGGCTCCCGTCGATCTGCTTAATTCCGGTTGCAGCTCTGGCGCTGCCCGGGTCAAAGTAATAGCGCGCGCCCACTTCATCCGTGTACCAGCCGGTCTTCCACGAACCGTCGCTGTTTAAGCAGTATGTATAGTCCCCGGCGAATACCAGGCCAGCCTCGTAGTTGGAGGGCGCATAGGCGAACGCCAGCTTGTACTGCGCCGACGCGCCGCTCGTGTCCCCGCTCTCCAGGAGCTCTTCCGCCTTCACATACGCCTCATCCGCGGCGATCGAGCGGTAATTGGAAAGTTCGTTCTTATAGGACTCGTTGTTCGGCCGCAGCGCCACGGCCTGCTCCCAGAACTGCAGGCATGCGCTCACGTTTTCCAGAGTCATGTAGTATTCGGACGCCATATTGAGGAAACTGTCGAGCTGTTCGTCCGTGACGGACGAATCGGCCTTCATGAAGCGGTTCTGGCCGTCCTTCACGATGGCATCCGCTTCCGACATCCGGTTCGACTCGATGTAGACCGATCCGAGGATCGAATAGGCGTCGATCGCATCCGGATCGAGCCGGATCACCTCGGTGAGCTGCTTGGCCGCCTCGTCGTAGCTGCCCTCCTCAAAGAAGAGCTCGCCCGCCTGCGTGCGGGTCGCGATCATCGCGGCCTTTACTTCCTCGTTGTTCTGGTCGGCGCCCTCAAGGATCTCGACCGCCTTTTCGTACTCTTCCATACCGGAATACGCGCTGCTTAGGGCGATCGTCGTCTCCTGCGTCGCGCCTCCGGCTTCGGTGAGCTTTTCGTACCAGCCGACCGCGCTCTCGAAGTCTTCCTGCTCCAGCGCGTACTCTCCGAACGTGGCCAGCGACTCCAGACGGGTCTCCTTTAAGCCGTCGTCGTCGGTCGCCGCGATGCCGCGCACGAGCGCGTCGTCCGCCATCTCATAGTCCTCCAGCGCGTACCACGCGTCGAAGAGCCCCTGATAGGCGTCGGGATTGGAAGGATCGAGCGTGATGCTCTTTTCAAACGAATCGACAGCCGTCTCGAAATCGTCGGAGCTCATCGCGCGGCGTCCCTCGTCGTAAGCCTGGGACGCGCCGAAAGCCGCGTTCGCGGACGCGGCCGTCGTTTCCGCCTGCGTATCGTCCGCCTTTTTGCGGCAGCCCGACAGCGCGAGCACGGCGATCATCATGATAAGGATTCCCTGTCTCAGTCTTTTTCTCATTCCATCAACTTCCTTTTGTATCTCATACAAAACCCTGAGCAGGACGATAAGCCGGGTTATGTCGCGGGTGGTCATCTATCTAGGCCGTCCGTCGCCGGACGGCTCGAGCGGCCTACCCGGAAGCAGACGGGCCGCCTTATGCTTCCTGTTTGGCCTTGCTTCGGGTGAGGTTTACATGTGCCCTCCCTGTTACCAGCGAGGCGGTAGTCTCTTACACTGCCTTTCCACCCTTACACGAAAACGTGCGGTATATTTCTGTTGCACTGTCTCTGGAGTCGCCTCCGCCTGACGTTATCAGGCACCCTGCCCTGTGAAGCCCGGACTTTCCTCTCCTGCACCCTTTCGTCTGTGCAGCAGCGACCACCTGTCCTGCTCAGAACG
>CANQGL010000146.1 GCA_947623185.1 uncultured Lachnospiraceae bacterium | reverse complement strand
CAGCTTAAGCAATGAAACGGTTAGTCCTAACTGGCTGTTAGGTATCTAACCACCACAACTTTATTGTAGGAGGAGGATAAGAAAAAAATGCCGGAAATCAAGTTTTACAAACACGAACCCATCCCGATGGAGATGCACAAGGTCAAGATCGTCCAGCAGCTCAACCTGCTGCCCGTCGACAAGCGCCTTCAGAAGATCAAGGAGGCCGGATTCAACACGTTCCAGCTTCACAACGGCGATATCTTCATGGATATGCTGACGGACTCGGGCGTAAACGCCATGAGCGACAACATGCTGGCCGCCATGATGCGGCCGGACGACGCCTACGCGGGCAGCGAATCGTTCTTCCGTATGCGCGACAAGCTCGAGGAGATCTTCGGGATCAAATACCTGCTCCCGGCCCATCAGGGACGTGCCTGTGAAAACATTCTGGCGACCCGTTTCGTCCAACCCGGAAACTGCGTCATCATGAACTATCACTTCACGACCGCGAAGGCGCATATCACGCGTCTCGGCGGCCATGTCGAGGAGCTTGTGAAGGCCGAGGGCCTCGTCTCAAAGAGCGATCTGCCGTTCAAGGGCGACATCGATCTTGAGGCGGTCGAAGCGTGCATCAAAAAGGAGACTCCGGAGAATGTCTCGTTCCTGCGCATCGAGGCCGGAACGAACCTGATCGGGGGCCAGCCGATCTCCTACGAGAACATGAAAGCGGCTACCGAGCTCGCGAAGAAATACGGGATCCTGACGGTGATGGATGCGTCCCTGCTGCAGGATAACCTCTACTTCATCAAGACGAGAGAGGAGTCCATGAAGGACAAATCGATCCGTGAGATCACCCGTATGTGCGCGGACCTCTTCGATATCATCTACTTCTCGGGAAGAAAGTTCGGCTTTGCGCGCGGCGGCGGTATCCTTGTCCGCGACGTCGAACTGTTCCATTCCATGGAAGACCTGATCCCGATGTTCGAGGGCTTTCTGACCTACGGCGGCATGTCCGTCCGCGAGATCGAGGCCATGACCGTCGGTTTCGACGAGAGCATGGAGATGGACGTTATCTCCCAGGGCCCGCAGTTTATCGACTACTGCGTAAAGCAGCTCGACGCGTACGGCGTTCCGATGATCACCCCGGGCGGCGGCCTCGGCGCACACATCGACGCCAGCCAGTTCGTGTCGCATATTCCGCAGCAGGAATACCCGGCGGGCGCGCTGGTCTGCGCTCTCTACATCTGCGGCGGTATCCGCGGCATGGAGCGCGGCACGCTGTCCGAGGAGCGGAATCCTGACGGAAGCGAGCGCTTCGCATCGATGGAGCTCGTCCGCATGGCTCTTCCGCGCCGTGTGTTCACGCTGTCCCAGACCGAGTACGTCATCGACCGCGTGAAGTGGCTCTATGACCACAGGGAGATGGTAGGCGGCCTGCGCTTCGTCCACGAGCCGAAGACGCTGCGCTTCTTCACCGGTATCCTTGAGGCGACCTCCGACTGGCCGGAGAAGCTGGCCGCGGCATACAAGGCCGATTTCGGCGAGGATCAGTAACCGGATCGGCGATTCCCCGGATCCGAACCGGCGGATAAAACGGTCTTTTCTTACAAAATATGCACGGAAAACGAGGGCGTTCCACAGGCCATTCGGCTTTTGGGACGCCCTCTTTATGTCGGGATGTGCAGTTATAATTCCAGTGAGTTTCCGTTTAAAAGGAACTCATAAAGCCCCAGATGAAGAATGCCATCGTCGTCTGTCCACGGCTTCATGGAAGTCTTGCTGATCATAATTTTTTTGAAAAAGTCATTCGTGTGTCTTAGCGGGCGCAGTTCCGTCTCCAGCTTTGACCGGTCATTTACGTTAAGCGACGACTGGATATAGTATTTCTTTGCACCCCGGGTTACAACAAAATCGATCTCGCACTGTTTTTTTGCTTTTGTTCCGTTTTTGTATTCTATGATCTCCACAACGCCGACGTCGACCGAATAACCGCGGCACAAAAGTTCGTTGTAAATGATGTTCTCCATTATATGCGTTTCTTCCTGCTGCCGGAATCCGAGACGGGCGTTCCGTATTCCGACGTCCACGCAGTAATACTTTGACGGGTATTCAAAGTACTTTTTTCCCTTCACATCATATCTTTTCGCGTTGCTGAACAGAAAGGATTCGGTCAGGTAATTCAGATAATTCGCTATTGTTGTATTTGAAACCTGTATGTTCTTGACCGACTGCAGCGTGTTCCTGATTTTGTTCGCGTTTGTAAGCGAGCCGACGGATGAACACAGATCGTCTGTCAGTTCTTCAAGAACGTCCGTCAGTTCGATATCATAGCGCTCGGTGATATCCTTGAAGTAGACCTCCGAGAACAGGCTTTTTAGATAATTCATTTTTTCTGCGTCGTTTTTTTTGAAAAACACGAGGGGCATTCCGCCATATAATGCGTATTCTTCATAAGCGTCGGATCTGTCGCCGCCCGTGAACGCATAGTATTCCTTAAAAGAGACAGGACAAACCCTGACCTCGTCGCCTCTGCCGCGGAATGCGGTCAGGACGTCTTTGGTGAGCATCTTTGAATTGCTTCCGGTAACATAAATGTCTACATTCCGAAGCCGCATAAGACCGTTCAGGACGTCGTAAAGACGAATGTTTTCGGCGTTTTTCAATTCGTCTCTGGCGATGGCATACTGCACTTCGTCTATAAAAATGTAGTACATATCGTCATTTACGATTTTTCCGCGAATGTATTTCGACAGTTCGGCAGGATCGCGGTATTTTACACAGGTATCGTCGTCGAGAGCGATCGTGATGATCTGTTCCTCGCGGACGCCGCTTTCTGTCAGATATTCATGGAACAGCCGAAAAAGCAGAAAACTTTTACCGCACCGTCTGATCCCGGTGATGACTTTAATAAGTCCGTTTTCGCGCCGGTCAATGAGTTTTTTGAGGTACTCATCGCGTTTTATCATATTCTGCATAACGATCCTCCTGAAATAATCTGGAAACTTACGGTCGATGTCTCCCTACTTTCCAATATAGTATATTACATAACCGGCATATTAGTCAAGCGCGCGCTGAAAAGTTACGGGCGATATCCCCTAAGTTTTAAGTCTAAGCAAGCGTGGACCCGAATGATTTTCACTCTCCGGCGATCCCGGCTCTGTTCGCATATTTCCTTTTGGTCGCTGTAATACAAAGACAAACGGGCTGAATCAGAGAAATACGTTGCCGGTTTTTCACCGGCATGTTATAATAAAATCAACCGGAACAAAAGAGAAACGAAGATAGCTGCAGTACGGGATCTCCAATAGGGAACAGAGGGATAAAGGCCATGGGATGGCATTTTACGGATCTTGACAACTATTTTTTCCACGAGGGAACGCACTACAGTGTCTATCAGAAACTGGGGGCCCATCCGATGGAGAAGGACGGGCAGCAGGGAACATATTTTGCCGTCTGGGCGCCCGGAGTCCGCTCGGTATGCGTTATCACCAGCCGTACTGGATGAGAAGGTGCAAAGTATCGGATGGACAACGACGGCCAGGGCATCCGGGAGACGTTTGTTCCGGGAGTAACGGAAGGGGATATCTACCGCTATATCGTGGAGAGCGCCCCTAAAGAACCGGGGGATATTGCGCCTCTGGCATGACTGCGACGGCTGTCCCTTTATGCTCACATACGATCTGCGGGCTTATGAATCGGTGGTTTTGCACTTCCCACCGCATTGCGGAAAAAGAAAAACATCAGGAGAAGCACATGAGAAAACTGGCATTAAGTGGAGAAATATAGTTGACAATAGGGGATTTATCCCCTATACTAATAGCAGCGATAATAAGGAGGGGCGAATGTATGCCAACGATCAGCTATTTTTATGGAATCATTATTGTTATGTATTTGCGCAATAAGGAGCATAATCCTCCGCATGTCCATGCTATTACACAGGATTTTGATGCCCCATTTCTGATAGCTACAGGAGAGATCATGGAAGGGGAATTTCCCCAAAAAGCAAAGGCTTTGGTTAAAGAATTTATATTAAGATATCAGGAGGAACTCCTGTCAATGTGGGAGACCGAAGTGTATAAAAAGCTTCCTCCTTTGGATTGACAAGCGGATCCTGTAACTGAAGGCGAGGAGACACCATTATGTTTCATAAAGCGATAGA
>CANQGL010000145.1 GCA_947623185.1 uncultured Lachnospiraceae bacterium | reverse complement strand
ATTGGTAGTAAATTCAGCTTGAAATCCTGCTTGTATGCCCGTAAATCAAGGCTTTTTTGAGATAATCAACCATTTTGCTGTAAAATGAAAAGATAATTTCTAATTCTGCACGCCACAAAATGACAGATTTTAAATCAAAAGTTTGTTCTGTCAACCTTACGCGACCGCCTTGTTTTTTATCCCGCGCTCGTGTATATTAAAGGTAATACCGGACGCCGACGTTCGCCAAACCGCAACGGAAAGGACCGGCGGTCATAGGAAACAAATCTGTGAATGCGGGAGGAGTGTAATATTATGAAAGAGATCTCGATTCGGGAAATTGAAAATATAAAGATCGGCAATGCGGAAAACAGCGCGGCAGGAACGGGCTGTACGGTCCTGCTTTTCGAGCAGGGCGCTCCGGCGGGCCTCGACGTGCGCGGCGGCGGCCCGGCGTCGAGAGAGTCGGAGCTGTTAAAGCCTCTTGCGGCGGCTGAGGTGATCCATGCTGTGCTTTTGAGCGGCGGCAGCGCGTTCGGGCTGGACGCCGCGGGCGGCGTTATGCAGTATCTTGAGGAGCGGGACATCGGATTTGACGTAGGCATCACGAAAGTGCCGCTCGTTTGCCAATCGTGCCTGTTTGATCTGGCGGTCGGGGATTTCCGGGTCCGTCCGGACAAAGCGATGGGTTATCAGGCATGCGAGAACGCCCAGAAGGGAAATTATCGGGACGGAAACTTCGGCGCAGGTTGCGGAGCCACGGTCGGCAAACTGCACGGAAAGGATTTCTGCATGAAGTCCGGGATCGGGAGCTATGCGGTGCAGATCGGGGAACTGAAAGTCGGCGCGATAGTGGCCGTCAATTCTCTCGGCGATATCTACGACTGGAGGACCGGAAAGAAAGTCGCAGGGCTTCTCGCTCCGGATAAGAAAACATTCCTCGCGACGGACGAGGAAGTCTATAAGAGCTACGAGATCGTAAACAACAAGTTTGTCGGCAACACAACGATCGGCGCGGTCGTCACCAATGCGCGGTTTAACAAAACGCAGTTATGCAAAATGGCCGGAATGACGCACAACGGCTACGCCCGCTCGATCCGCCCGGTACATACGAGCGCGGATGGGGACAGTATCTACGCGGTCTCTGTCGGCACGGTCGCGGCCGACCTCGATATGGTCGGAACGCTGGCCGCGGAGGTCATGTCGGAGGCGATCCTGCGCGCGGTGAGAAGCGCGGAGTCCGCATACGGGTTTGTCGCGGTGAAGGACATATAAAAGCAGAAAAAAGGGAAAAAAAGAAACAAGCGGGATAAAAGGCAAAGCTGTTCTTACCTGATCAGAGAGGGTACTGTAGCATAATTTATCCGCCGAATAGAGTTACATCCGCGCCTTCTCCGCGCCGAATTCCGCAAGCGCCGATAAGTCAGGAATCGACGTGAAATGCGCCGGAAGCCGCTCCTGTACCAGAAACATGATCATATACCAGGGGAGGTAACGCACATGTCCCTCGGTTTCAACGTTGCATGCGCCGAAGACGATTCCCTCCGCAAGTGCCCATTCCTTTACATTCAACGCATGATTCAGTGAGGCATGGAGGCGGTAATCTTTTCCGGATTTGATTTCCAGCGGGATGATCTGAGCGCCCTTTTGTATGACAAAATCCAGCTCTCCGACGTTTCGCTTATTCAGATAACGAAGCTCAAAGCCGTTCGAGACTAGCTGGACCGCAAACACGTTTTCCAGAATACTGCCCATATTCACCGATAGATCCCCCTGAAGGATGGGGAACTGAACGTTCTCCAGCCCGGCCGCGCACAGTAACCCGCTGTCATTCTGGAACAACTTGAAAAGTCTCGCCTGTTCGTTGATTTTTAAAGGAGCTTTGGGTTCCCGTAAATTGTAGCAGGGCAGTGCGACGCCCGCGTCCCGCAGCCATACAAAAGCGTCTTCATAATCCCGAAGCCTGGCGGTGGTCTTAATGGACGCCAGTTGGAAACGACGGTTCTTGTCGTCCAGCTGAGAAGGGATCCGATCAAAAATGTCCGTAATCTTCGCTTTGCCTTCCAGGGCGTACCTGCCGATATCCTGCCGGTATAGTCGCAGAATGTCCTTCTGAACGGCCGCAACCTGTCCCATATCATGAGAATCGATAAAAATCCGAACTGCTTCCGGCATCCCTCCTACAATCACATAATACCGAAACAGTTCCATCATCGTGCGGTGTATGGAAGAAGTTACCGACTGCCTGTTTTCAAAACAGTCTTTTAAATAGGAAAGTACATTTTCCTGCACTCCGTTGGCGATGCAGAATTCTTCAAAATCCATAGGATACATCTGAAGAACGGTTTCATAACCGACAGGATAAGATTGGACATGCTTATAGCGAACGCCCAGCAGAGAGCCGGATTCAACGTAATCGAAACGTCCGTCCTCCACGAGAAATTTAATGGCGGTTCTGGCCTGCGGGCACTCCTGGATCTCGTCCAGAAAAACAAGCGTTTTTCCCGGAGGCAGGGAGCGGCCGGTATACGCCGTCAGATTCATGACAATGGTATCCGCATTCAGATTGCCCGAAAATATTTCCACGGCCTCCGGTTCGGTGATAAAATTGATTTCCACAAAATTTTCATAGGTTTTACCGAATTCCCGCACAAGATAGGTTTTGCCGGTCTGACGGGCGCCGGTCACCAAAAGTGCTTTTTTCGGCTTGTTTTCTTTCCAGTCTGCCAAAAAACGGATATATTTCCTGTACATGAACACGTTCAGCCTTTCTTTGATTCACGTTTTGCATCGCACTTGAAGTAATATTGTTCACGTTTTGCAATAAAATTATATCATAGCTTCGCACGTTTTGCAATTATTTAAATTTTCAAATTGTAGCAGTTAAAAAAAGTAGACACGAAAAAGATTATTCCATAGATTTGGTTTTTAAAAGTGGACTGTACCTGCCAATGAAAGCGGACACTGGAAATATTTTTCGCCGTATCGGCATTTTACAAAACCATACCTGTATGCTATAGTAATGGTAACATGTTTACAGAGGTATTGTCATGATCAATCTTGACGGAATGATTTCGATCCCATATCTGAAAAAAGCCGTTTTCACGGGCAGCGAGAAGGCGATGAGCTTTCTGATCCGCAAAAAAAGCGGGGAAGAGGGCGATGCGCTTGAGGCTGTCGTATGGCCGGGACCGTTTAATTTTGCGACGACGGAAGACGAAAAAAAGGTATCCCACGAATTCGCATTCGACAAAGACGGCCTCAAAGAGGCCGTCTCATGGCTGAATCGGTATTATGCAGATCATTTTGCCGCGCTGGAAAAACGGGAGACCGACCCTCAAAGGAATTAAACGGAGGGCGTTCTGGTCTCAAGATCCAGCAGGACAGAAGGAAACTGCGGTTTCAGAAGCGAAAGAACTGTTTCGCGCTTTTGCATAAAAAGCGGGAGCTGGTCCTCGGTTATCTGGAGCCGCGCCGCCCATCCGCCCGCAGGCAGTGGAAGAACGCGGACGCGGAAATCGCGAAAACCAAGTCCGGACAAGTCCGTTTCCGCCCGCTCGACTTTTTCCAGCACCTCGGCCGTCAGGGAGATCCCGCTCGGCACGCGCGTCGCAAGGCAGGCGTAGGCGGGTTTGTTCCAGGTGAAAAGCCCCGCGCTTCGGGAGTATTCCCGTAGCGCTTTTTTTGTGATCCCGCAGAGGCGGAGCGGCGAGATGACGCTGAGCTCGTTTAGCGCCCGCATACCCGGACGGTCGCCCGCATCGTCGGAGGCGTTCGTACCGTCGAAAACGGTCCGGTAGCCGTCCTTGTCTGCGGCCTCCAAAATTCCGTTAAAGATGGCGGTTTTGCAGTAATAACAGCGGTTTGACGGATTCTTCCGGACATCCTCGACGGAGAGGACGTCGAAAGGAAGGACCGTCATTTTTGCGCCGAGGGCGTCGGCAAGACGCCGGGCGTCCTCGAGCTCGAATTTGGGCTGAAACGGGGTGGAGACGTAGTAGGCGTGCACGTCGCACCCGCACACCGTCGCGGCGTAAAGCAGATAGGCGGAATCGGTCCCGCCTGAAAAGGCCAGTGCCGCGGACGGATGTTCCGAAAAGAACTGCCGCAGCGATTCCGGAACCGCTGTTTTATCGAAAAGAATGGTCTGGTCCATATCTATAATCCGCCTTTCTGCGAAAGGCACCAATGGGGTTATGAAACCCACTTCCGTCTTTCGCTATCCTAT
>CANQGL010000144.1 GCA_947623185.1 uncultured Lachnospiraceae bacterium | reverse complement strand
CAGGGAGTCTGCTCCCTGCCGTCTGCAACAAATCAACGGTCAATGAAATGATGTCCGGAGGAATTCTGTCAAATCTGTCGCTGTGATCTTTATCTGTCTATTTTATTTTTACTCCGGCTTCTCTTAGCCGGTTTCTCAATTCTTCCATATCTTCATGAAACACCATCGAGGACATGCCGTATTTCCGGGCTCCTGCCGCGTTGACCGGCAGGTCGTCGATAAAGAAACATTCTTCCGGCCTTAGGCCGAACCTTTCACAGAGAATGGCGTAGATCTCCTGCTGGGGCTTTACGGTTTTCACGGAATAGGATACCAGTACGCCGTCGAACAGGCGGCTGGCCGGGATCTTGGGCCAGTAGTCCGGGTGACGGCTGCTGGCGTTGGACAGCAGGTAGATGCGGTAGCCGTTCTCCTTCAGTTCTTCGATCAGTTCGTACATTCCTTCCATGGGCTCCATCGGCTGCTCGTCCCATTTCAGAACAAGGCTGCGGACCGCCTGATGAAGGCGCTCGGGCATACGGCGGCAGATGCTTTCGGCCGCCTCGGCGTCGGTCAGCATTCCCCAGTCCATGCCGGACCATTCCACGGAGCGGAACACCTGTCTGAAAAGCAGTTTTCGGTCCGCTTCGTCCGTGATCCCCAGACGGCTGATGAAATGATCCGGGACAAAATGGATCAGGACCCCGCCCATATCGAAAACAATGTTACGGATCGCTGCGCTCATTGTGCTCTGTTACCTCCCGATTCGGAATATTCTCATTCGCTTTTTTATTATATCCCGAACGAAAAGAAGAGTCAAATACTGTTTGGACGCCGAAAAAGCAAAAACGGCAGGGGAGGGAACGGCATCCGGAAAAGAATAAGAAACGATGGCAGAGGGAAGGAGTAACAGCCGGCCGGCAGGAACCTGCAAAATATTTAAAAAAATTTCACAGATTCGTCAGGTTCAGGCGCTCGACAGACGGCAAAAGTTGTGGTACACTATCTCCATAAATACAAGATGGAGTGATTTGCATGTCCGATGAAAAGAAACCGGTCGATTATAAGGCCGTGATCGATAAAGTACGAAAAAACAGAAACCGTCCCCCGTATGAGAAGTATGCCGCGGTCGCGGCAGGCGTTCTTGTGGTCGTATGTGCGGTCGCCATTGGGGGTCATGCGCTCAGTGGAAAGAAGGCAGAGAGCGCAAAGGAGGGCCCTGACGGCGTCCAGGCCGTCCAGGACGATGCGGAAACGGCCGCGACGCTGAGCGAGGAGGAGATCCAGGCTTCGATCGCGGAATCCGAAGCCGCGGCGGCGGAGGCCAAGAGGCAGGCCGATATCCAGGCCGTCATCGGCTCCTATTCCAATCTCGGTATAGTCAAGGTCTCGGGATACTTAAACATCCGGCAGAAACCGGAGGCGGGCGCCAACGTGATCGGCAAACTGCCGCATGATTCCGCCTGTGAGGTTCTGGAAGCCCTGGATGGCTGGTATCATATCAGTTCCGGCGGGATCGACGGTTATGTCAGTTCCCAGTATGTTCTGACGGGAGACCGCGCGAAGGAGGAAGCGGTGAATTACATCGCGGAGCGTGCGGTCGTCACAACGGACAACCTGAATATCCGCAGCGCCCCCTCGACCGATTCCGATATCGTGGGACAGGTTTTAAAGAACGAGCGCTATGAGATCGTGGGCGAGTCGGACGGCTGGTATCAGATCGCGAGCGGCTACATCTCTTCGGACTACGCGGAAAAGTCCTTCTGCCTGAACGAGGCGAGAAAGCTCGACCTTAAGGCGATGGTCCTTAATTATTACGACCGGCCCGGCGTCTCCAATGTCACCGGTTATCTGAATATCCGCGACGGCGCGGGAGAGAACGCGAAGATCATCGCGAAGCTCCCGAGCTATGCGGGCTGCGAGATCCTGGAGGATCTGGACGGCTGGTACAAGATCCGCTCCGGAAAGATCACCGGCTATGTCAGCAGCCAGTACATTCTGACCGGCGACGCCGCGCGCGAGAAGGCGATGGATCACGCCGAGCTGATCGCGGTGGTAAGCACGGATATGCTGAACGCCCGCACGGAGCCGACGACGGACGCCAAGATCTGGACGCAGATCTCCAACAACGAGAGATACCACGTCGTTTCCCAGCTGGACGGCTGGGTGCAGATCGAGTTCGACGAGAGCAGCGACGATAGCGACGACCCGGTGACGGCCTACGTCGCCTCGGAATATGTCGACGTCCGCTACGGTCTGGCGGAGGCGATCAAGTTCTCGCCGGCGGAGGAGAACGCTTCGCTGCGCAGCCGTATCGTCAGCTATGCGCTGCAGTTCCTCGGGAACCCCTACGTCTGGGGCGGGACGAGCCTTACGCGCGGCGCGGACTGTTCCGGCTTTACGATGTCGGTCATGGCGCACTTCGGCATTTCCCTGCCGCATTATTCCGGCGATCAGGCGAAGCAGGGCACCCGGATCACTTCGGGTTCGATGCGTCCCGGCGATCTGATCTTCTACGGAAACAGTAAGGGTAAGATCAATCACGTCGCCATGTATATCGGAAACGGCCAGATCGTCCATGCGGCCAGCCGCAAGAGCGGGATCAAGATCTCAACGTGGAATTACCGGACCCCGCTCAGGATCATCGATGTGGTCGGGAACCGGACCTGATCCGGACCGATAAGGGGCCGCGGCCGCGGTCCGCAGAATGAATAGAATCTCCTTTTTCACGCACACTAGAAAAAAGAAAAACGGCGTGGGAAAGGAGATTTTTTATGAAAGACATGTTCAGCCCGTGGTTCGGTTACGGCCCGGAAAATACGGCGGCCAAAGGCGGCGGGACGAAAGAGAAGGCCGATGACGGCGGGACAAAGGCGAAGGCCGAAGACGAGGAGATCAGGGAAAACGGCCAGCTGACCCTCGGAGAAACGAATGAGGGACGGATCCACCTGCTCTCAATCATCGGCGAGATCGAGGGACACGAGAACCTTTCCGGCAGCACGAAGACGACGAAGTACGAGCACATCCTGCCGAAGCTGGCGGAGGTCGAGGACGACCGAAAGATCGCGGGCGTGCTGGTGCTGATCAACACGGTCGGAGGAGACGTCAGCTGCGGACTGGCTCTGGCGGAGATGCTGGCGTCCATGAGCAAACCGACGGTCTCGCTGGTGATCGGGGACAGCCATTCGATCGGCGTTCCGCTGGCGGTGGCGACCGACTATTCCTTCATCGTGCCGACCGGAACCATGATGATCCATCCGGTGCGCATGAACGGGACGGTGATCGGGACCGCTCAGACCTACGACTATTTTGAGATGATCCAGGACCGCATTCTGAGTTTTGTGTCGAGCCACAGCGGCATCACCTACGATCATCTTCGGGAGCTCATGCATAACACGAAGATGCTCACGAAGGATCTGGGGACGGTCCTGGTCGGTAGCGCCGCGGTCGATGAAAAACTGGTGAACGAAGTGGGCGGGATCCGCGAAGCTTTAAGAAAGCTGTACGATCTGATCGGGGAGAGGGAATTGCGCTGAAACGGGACGCGCCGCCTGTTCCTGTTGCAATTTTCGGAATTTTTTTGTATACTGTTATCAGGAGGCCTGCGACCTCCTGATTGTAATGGAAAGACTGAAACAGGGGGCTTTAGATTGGCTGGAAACAGTACGAAAAAAAAGAAAACGGGCGGACGCGCGAAGGAGCAGGAGCCGGAGACCGGATTCCTGCAGTCCGAAGTAGCGGTTCTGGGGACGTTCGCGGTCTGCGTTTTTCTGTTCCTGAGCAATTTTCATATCTGCGGTGTAGTCGGGGACGTGGCGAGCCAGGTCATGCTCGGCGTATTCGGGATGATCGGCTATATCGCGCCGGTCCTGCTCTTTATGGGCATTGTGTTTTACGCCTCCAACAAGGGGAACGTCCGCGCGGTCTACAAGATGCTGGCGGTGGAGATCCTTCTCATCGTGTTCTGCGGCCTTGCGCAGCTTTTGTTCGGCGGCGGATACAAAGAGGGTCAGACGTTCCTTGACATATACGAGTCCGCGGGGAAAAGCGGGATGGGCGGCGGCGTGATCGGCGGATTCCTTGTTTTCGTCCTGCATACCGCGGTCGGAACGATCGGCGCGTACCTGGTCCTTCTGGTCTGCATGATCATTTCGATCGTCTGCATAACCGAAAAGTCCTTCGTCTCCGCGGTCCGCAAAGGCGGGGACGCCGCATACCGGCACGCGAAGGAGGACTACGGGAGACGGAAGGAGATCCGGGAGGAGCGCCGCGAGGAGAAACGGATCCTGCGCGAGGAGCAGCGGGTCCAGGGCGTGAATTTGGCTTCGACGGACCTTTCAAGGGGCTCTGCGGAAACGCTCCCCGGTACGGATGGAAACGCGAA
>CANQGL010000143.1 GCA_947623185.1 uncultured Lachnospiraceae bacterium | reverse complement strand
CCACCCATTACAGCGAGCTCAAGGTGTTCGCCCTGACGACGCCGGGCGTGGAAAACGCCTGCTGCGAATTCGACGTGGAAACGCTGCGGCCCACATACCGGCTGCTGATCGGCATCCCCGGAAAGAGCAACGCGTTCGCGATCTCCCGCAAGCTTGGCCTGCCGGATTTCCTGATCGAGGACGCGAAAAGCCGCATGGAAGAGAGCGACGAGGCGTTTGAGGACCTGCTCTCCAATCTGGAGGAGAGCCGCGTGACGATCGAGAAAGAGCGCGACGAGATCGCGGACTACAAGGCCGAGATCGCTCGCTTAAAGGAGCGGCTCGAGCAGAAGGAAGAACGGCTCGACGAGCGCAGGGAAAAGCTCCTGCGAAACGCCAATGAGGAAGCGCAGCGGATCCTGCGCGAAGCAAAGGAAACGGCCGATTCGGCGATCCGCAACATCAACCGTCTGGCGCAGAACGCCGGTTCCGGAAAGGAACTGGAGGCCGAGCGGACGAGGCTGCGCGAAAATCTCGGCCGGGTCGGCAAGAATCTTAGTTTAAAAAATGACAAGGGCCCGAAGAAGACGATCTCGCCCAAAAAGATCCGCATCGGCGACGGCGTGCGCGTCCTGACCATGAATCTGAACGGCACGGTGAGCACGCTCCCGAACGCCAGGGGCGACCTTTACGTCCAGATGGGGATCCTGCGTTCCCTTGTCAACATCAAAGACCTGGAGCTTCTGGATGAGCAGTCCGTCACCGGCCCCGGCCTTGAAAACGGCTCCGGCGCGGGCGGATCAAAGCAGGGCGTTTCCGGCGGCGGAAAGATCAAGATGTCGAAATCGTTCTCCGTCTCCCCGGAGGTGAACCTGATCGGCATGACCGTCGACGAGGCGATGCCGGTCCTGGACAAGTATCTCGACGACGCCTATCTGGCTCATCTGCCGCAGGTGCGCGTCGTTCACGGGCGCGGCACGGGCGCGCTGAAGGCGGCGGTCCACCGGCAGTTAAAGAAGCTCAAGTATGTGAAAGAATTCCGCCTCGGTACCTTCGGGGAAGGCGATACCGGCGTGACTATTGTAACCTTTAAATGACCCTTGCGGGGGAACTCCGAAAGTGAGGCAAAACATGGCTGACAAACAGAGGATCCTGATCGTGGACGACGACGAGAACATCGCGGAACTGATTTCTCTGTATCTGAACAAGGAATGTTACGAAACAAGGATCGTCGGCGACGGGGAAGCCGCCCTGCGCGAATTTCCGGTCTTTAAGCCGAACCTGATCCTGCTCGATCTGATGCTGCCGGGTATGGACGGCTATCAGGTCTGCCGCGAACTGCGCACGACCTCCCAGGTGCCGATCATCATGCTCTCGGCCAAGGGCGAGATCTTCGATAAGGTCCTCGGGCTCGAGCTGGGCGCGGACGACTACATGATCAAGCCGTTCGATTCAAAGGAACTCGTGGCGCGCGTAAAGGCGGTCCTCCGCCGTTATCAGAGCGGTTCGTCCGCGGCGGCGTCCTCGAAACAGGCAGGCGAGTTCGTGGAATATCCTGACCTTGTCGTCAATCTCACGAACTATTCCGTGCTCTATAAGGGCAACCCCGTCGATATGCCGCCGAAGGAGCTGGAGCTTCTTTACTTCCTCGCGTCTTCGCCCAATCAGGTCTTCACGCGCGAACAGCTTTTGGATCACATCTGGGGCTACGAATACATCGGCGATACCCGGACGGTCGACGTCCACATCAAGCGCCTGCGCGAAAAGATCCGGGACAACGAGCACTGGGCGATCACCACGGTCTGGGGGATCGGCTATAAATTTGAGGTTAAGAAATGACCCATTCGCTTTACACGAAGTTTATACTGGGATATCTTGTTTTCGGACTTTTGGGCTTCGTCATCATCGCCACTTTCTCCTCCAAAGTCACCTACCGCTATCTGGTGCGCAGCGAGGCGGAGTCGCTTTATGACGAGGCCAATCTGCTTGCCGCCGCGTACAGCGACATTTATCAGGGAAAAAGAACGGACATTTCCGCGGCCGAGCCCCGTCTGGAGGCCGTCACCGTTTACCTTGACGCGCAGGCGTGGGTCCTCGACAGCCACGGAACGGTCGTCGCGGAGACCCCGTCCGGAAACCGCATCGGCAGCACGGTGACCGGGTTCGATCCGACCGCGGGCGGAAACCGCTCCTATCTCGTCGGCCGCTTTTTCGGCATGTTCAATGAAAACATGCTTTCCGTCTTTGCGCCGATCACCGGCAATTTCAACACTTACGGCTACGTCGTGCTGCACCGCTCGATCGCGCAGGTCGTAAAGAGCCGCGACCGGATCCTGAACATCGTCTACATGACGGCGGCCGTGATCTTTTTCCTGTCTCTGATCATCCTTCTTGTGTTCACGAAGACGGTCTATTTTCCGCTGAAAAAAATTACCGCAGGCGCGAAGGAATACGCCGGCGGCAATCTGGATTATACGATCAAAGTTGACACAAACGATGAAATGGGCTATCTGGCCGATACGCTGAACTACATGTCCGGCGAGCTCAATAAGCTGGAGGATTATCAGAAATCCTTTATCGCGAACGTCTCTCACGACTTCCGCTCGCCGCTGACCTCCATCAAGGGCTATCTCGAAGCGATCCTCGACGGGACGATCCCGCCCGAGCTGCAGGAAAAGTACCTGCATATCCTGATCTCAGAGACCGAGCGTCTGAACAAGCTGACCGAAGGTATGCTGACGCTGAACTCGCTCGACAGTCAGGGCTTTCTCAACCGCAGCAATTTCGATATCAACCGGGTCATCAAGGACACCGCCGAAATGTTCGAGGGCGCCTGCAACGCGCGGAACATCGTTCTCGATCTGACGTTCTCCGACGACGTGGAGATGGTCTACGCCGATCTGGGCAGGATCCAGCAGGTCCTCTACAACCTGATCGACAACGCGATCAAATTCAGCCACGACGATTCGGTAATTTATATCCAATGCCTGCAGCAGTACGAGAAGATCTTCGTCTCCGTGAAGGACACCGGGATCGGGATCCCCAAGGAGAGCGTCAAAAAGATCTGGGACCGTTTTTATAAGACCGACATCTCGCGCGGACGCGACAAGAAGGGGACCGGCCTCGGTCTGGCGATCGTGAAGGAGATCATCCAGGCGCACGGCGAGAATATCGACGTCGTCAGCACGCCGGGCGTCGGCTCCGAATTCATCTTCACGCTGCCGCGGGCGACCGCGCAATAGCCGTTTCCGGGCGCTTTACGCGATACTGTCCGCGATGTCGTAGATCAGCTGTTCGGATTCCTCCCACCCGAGGCAGGGATCCGTGATCGATTTTCCGTAAATATGTTCTCCGATCTTCTGATTTCCGGGAAGCAGATAGCTTTCCACCATAACTCCCTTGATAAAATCATGGATCTCCGTAGAATGGCGGCGGCTGTGAAGGACTTCCTTCACGATGCGCACCTGCTCCGCATAGCGCTTGTTGGAGTTGGAATGGTTCGCGTCGACGATGCACGCCGGGTTTACCAGGTCCCGCTCCATATACAGGTTATATAAGAGTTCCAGATCCTCATAGTGGTAGTTCGGCATGCTCTGGCCGTGCTTGCTGACCGCGCCCCGCAGGATCGCGTGCGCCAGCGGGTTCCCCTGCGTCTGGACCTCCCATGTGCGGTAGCTGAAATCATGTCCCTGCTGCGCCGCGTAGATGGCGTTCAGCATGACGCTGAGCGTTCCGCTGGTCGGGTTCTTCATGCCGACGGGGACGTCCACGCCGCTGCAGACAAGGCGGTGCTGCTGGTTCTCCACCGAGCGCGCCCCGACCGCGATGTAGGAGAGCACGTCGGAGAGATAGCTCAGATTCTCCGGGTACAGCATTTCGTCCGCGATCATAAAGTCATAATCCTCGACGACGCGCATGTGCAGCTTGCGGATCGCGACCAGGCCCTCGTACATGTTCGGCTTTTTTTCGGGATCCGGCTGGTGCAGCATTCCCTTGTACCCGCCGCCGTCCGTCCGCGGTTTGTTCGTGTAGATCCGCGGGATCAGGATCAGCTTGTCCTCCACCTTCTCCCGGACCCGGGCCAGACGTTCCACATATTCACAGACCGCATCCTCGCGGTCCGCCGAGCACGGCCCGATGATGACCAGGAATTTCTTGCTTTTTCCGGTAAACACGTCCGCGATCTCTTTATCTTTTTCTTCCTTCAGCTTTGCCGCCCGTTCGGAGAGCGGAAACTCCGCCTTGATCTCCTCCGGGGTAGGAAGCAGGCTTTTAAATACAAATGACATAACATCCTCCACTGCTTTTCCGAATAATTTCCCCCAATTATAATACAGAAAGCACCGCAATTCAATCATTTTCTGCCCGAAAATTCAAGGATATTCCCCGTCGGGTGCCCATATACTGGAACAGACGCGGGTATCGCGGGTCTTCGACAGTTGTAACTGAATAAAATTCTAGTAAACCGCAGAAATGCGGCTTTTTTCTTGTCAAATTTTTT
>CANQGL010000142.1 GCA_947623185.1 uncultured Lachnospiraceae bacterium | reverse complement strand
TTCTGTAACAAGATCGTCGGCCACATCACCGGCGGCCTTGCCATCGCAAACGTTGCGGCTTCCATGCTGTTCGCCGGTATCTCCGGTACGGCTCTGGCCGACACCGTAAGCGTCGGCGGCGTTCTGATCCCGGCCATGAAGAAGGAAGGCTATGACGCGGATTTCTCCTGCGCAGTTACCGCCGCTTCCTCCTGTATCGGACCGATCATCCCGCCGTCCGTCCCGATGATCATGGCGGCCACCATGACCGGACTTTCCGTATCGAAGATGTTCATCGCAGGTATGGTCCCCGGTATCCTCATGGGCTTCGGCATGATCTACGTTTCATGGCTCATCTCCAAGAAACGTCACTATCCGAAGGCCGAGCGCCGCGCCACCTTAAAAGAGATCATCCATTCAGGTAAGGAATCCTTCTTCGCCATCCTGATGACGCTGATCATCCTTTCCAGTATCTGTTTCGGTTTCGTTACCCCGACCGAGGCTTCCATCATCGCCGTTGTATACGGTATCTTCGTCGGTTTCTGCATTTACAAAAAGCTGACGATCAAGGGCCTGATCGAGTGCATGAAGTCGACCGTTACCTCCAGCGCCGCCATCATGGTCCTGGTCGGTCTGGCGAACGTATTCGCCTACATTCTGACGAAAGAGCAGATCCCGCAGATGGTCGCCGATACGATGCTGGCTCTGACGAGCAACAAGTACATCATCCTGATCCTGATCAACCTGCTCCTTGTCTTCGTCGGTATGTTCATGGAGACCATCGCCGCCATCCTGATCCTGTTCCCGGTCCTTTTGAACCTGGTAACGGCAGTCGGCGTAAACCCGATCCAGTTCGGCGTCATGTGCGTTCTGAACCTGGTCCTCGGCCTCTGCACGCCGCCGGTAGGCGTCTGCCTGTTCGCAGCCACCAACATCGGCGAGACGAAGCTGACCGGAGTTATCAAGGAACTGGTACCCTACCTGATCTCCAACTTTGCGGTCCTGATCCTTGTAACATTCGTCCCGTTCATCACCGCCGGTATCGCGGAGATGCTTCTGGGCGCATAAAGAAACGTTTCTGTTTCCTGTTTCAGGCAACCTGCCGCCCCGCGCGGGCGGTCACGATCTTATAAATAAGGAGGAAACGACTATGAAAATGACATTCCGCTGGTTCGGCGAAAACAGCGATAACGTCAAACTCAGCCAGATCAAGCAGATCCCCGGCATGACCGGACTGATGGGCTTCCTTGACTACAAGGCGGCCGGCGAGGTCTGGACCGAAGAGGAGATCAAGGACTACATCGATAAGGTGCACGCCGCAGGTCTTGAGTGCGAAGTCATCGAGAGCGTGAACGTCCATGAGGACATCAAGATGGGACTTCCGACCCGCGACAAATACATCGATAACTATATCACCACCATCCGCAACCTTGCGAAGTACGGCGTAAAGGTCATCATCTACAACTTCATGCCGGTATTCGACTGGCTGCGCACCGATCTCGCGCATCCGATCCCGGAGGATGGCTCCAACAGCCTTTACTACGACGAGAAGGATCTCGGCGACATGGGACCGATGGAGATCGTCAAGAAGACCGCCGCGGACAGCAACGGGTTCTCGCTTCCGGGCTGGGAGCCGGAGCGTCTTGCCGAGCTCGAAAAAACGCTTGAGCAGTACAAGGGCATGACTCCCGATATGCTGCGCGAGAATTACAAGTATTTCCTCGATCGGATCATCCCGGTCTGCGAGGAAGTCGGCGTCCGCATGGCCTGCCATCCCGACGATCCGGCATGGCCCATCTTCGGCCTTCCGCGTATCGCCCACACGCAGGAACAGTTCGACATGATCTGCGATCTGCACGACTCACCGGCCAACGCGCTCTGCATCTGCACCGGTTCTCTCGGCTCCAACACGGTCAACGACGTTCCGTCGGTGATCCGCCACTTCGGCGAGAGAGGCCGTATCGCGGCGATGCACGTCCGCAACGTGAAATTCCTTGACGGTTATCATCATTTCCGCGAAGCGAGCCACCTTTCCAGCGAAGGCGACCTCGATATGTTCGCGATCATGAAGGCCATCTACGACACCTGCCCCGACGCTTATGTCCGTCCGGACCACGGCAGAATGATCTGGGATGAGGTCGGCCGTCCCGGCTACGGTCTCTACGACCGCGCGCTCGGCGCCACTTATCTGAACGGCCTCTGGGAAGCGATCGACAAAATGTCGAAATGAAATGGAGGTTCCTATGAAACTTACGTTAAACGGTCTTAAGGATACCGCCGCCTGGGAGAAGGCCGGTATCACTCTTCCGACTTACGATATCGAGGCGGTTGCCGCCGCGACGAAGAAAGCTCCCGTATGGGCGCACTTCGGAGCCGGAAACATCTTCCGTATCTTTATCGGCGGACTGGCCGATAAGCTGATCTCCGAGGGTGAGTTAAGCAAGGGCATCACCTGTGTGGAGACCTTCGATTTTGACGTTGTCGACAAGATCTATGTACCCTATGACAATCTCGTTCTGGCCGTCACCTTAAAGGCCGACGGTTCGACCGAGAAGCAGGTCATCGGCTCCCTCACCGAGGCGTTAAAGGCACAGTCCGACGTTCCGGCACAGTGGAACCGCTTAAAAGAGATCTTCACCGATCCGGGCCTGCAGATGATCTCCTTCACGATCACCGAGAAGGGCTACGCGTTAAAGAGCGCGGACGGAAACTTCTTCCCGTTCGTTCTGGCCGACCTCGAAAAGGGACCGGCGGCTCCGACTTCGGCCATGACGGTCGTCTGCTCGCTGCTTCATGAGCGCTACCTTGCCGGAAAGTATCCGCTTGCGGTCGTCTCCATGGACAACTGCTCGCACAACGGCGAGAAGCTGCAGAGCTCGATCCTCACGGTCGCCGAGGAATGGGCGAAGCGCGGCTTCGTGGAGAAGGAATTCGTCGACTATCTGTCCGACGAAAAGCAGGTCTCCTTCCCGTGGTCGATGATCGACAAGATCACCCCCAGACCGGCCGATTCCGTCTGCGCGGAGCTTAAAAAGCTCGGCGTCGAGGACATGGATCCGGTCATCACCTCCAAGAAGACCTATATCGCGCCCTTCGTAAACGCGGAAGGCCCGCAGTATCTGGTCATCGAGGACAAGTTCCCGAACGGCCGTCCGGCGCTTGAGAAGGCCGGCGTCTACATGACCGACCGCGATACCGTCAACAAGGTAGAGCGCATGAAGGTCACCACCTGCCTGAATCCGCTGCATACGGCCCTGGCCGTCTACGGCTGCGTTCTCGGCTATACGCTGATCGCGGACGAGATGAAGGATCCGGAGCTCTCCGAGCTGGTACACCAGATCGGACCGGTCGAGGGTATGCCGGTCGTTACCGATCCGGGCATCCTCTCCCCGCTGGCGTTCGTTGACGAAGTCATCAACGTCCGTATCCCGAACCCGTTCATGCCCGACACCCCGCAGCGTATCGCGACCGATACCTCGCAGAAGGTGGGCATCCGCTACGGCGAGACGATCAAGTCCTATGTCGCGAAGTACGGCGACGCGAAGAAGTTAAAGGCCATCCCGCTGGCGATCGCCGGCTGGTGCCGCTATCTCCTCGCGGTCGACGATACGGGCAAGCCGTTTGAGCTTTCCGCCGACCCGATGGTTCCGGAGCTCACCGCGAAGCTCGCCGGAATTGAACTCGGAAAACCCGAGACCTACCACGGCCAGCTGAAGGAGATCCTCTCCAACGCGAATATCTTCGGCAGCAACCTTTACGAGGCCGGAATCGGCGAGACGATCGAAGGTCTGTTCCTCGAGGAGATCGCCGGACCGGGCGCGGTAAGAGCGACGCTCAGGAAATATGTGACGGCGTAAAACAAATCGTATATATCATAATAAGACCCCCGGCATCCTGTCGAGGGTCTTTCTCATATCCGTTTCTTTTTTCTGTCCGTTCCTTTGCTCCTGTCTGTTTATTGTCCTGTCTGTTTATTGTCCTGTCTGTTTATTGTCCTGTCTGTTTACTGTCCGAGCAACGCGTTGATCTGCTCCCAGATCGCGGCCGTCTTCTGCGCCGCCTCGAGCTGCGCCTTTTTCAGTTCCACGATCTTTTTCAGCCCATCGAGCGCGTCATCGTATTCTCCGGCGTCCGCGGCCGCTCTTGACGCCGCGCGGAGATCTTTTACCGTCTGCGCGTCGCCCTCGGGCCTCTGGGTCCCGCTGATCTCGCTGTGGATCTCTCTCTCCTTCTTCCAGACTTCCTTATCGACCGGAAGTTCTCCGGTCTCCCGTCTGGTCTGCGCGATCTCGCGGTATGTCTGCGCCGCCGTCTTATTCGCCTCGCGGGCCGCGCTTACCTGTTCCGTCAGTTCCTTGATCTGGGCGTTAATCTCGGATTTCTCCGCGCGGTACTCCTTTTTCGTCTCCGCCGCAAAAGCCGGAACCGCCATACAGATCGTGAGCATCGCCGTTACCGCAAATACTTTTATTTTCCTGTTCATCGTGTCCTCCTGTTTATCGAAACCATAATTTCCGGGCAAAGACGTTCACCGGTCTTTCATTCT
>CANQGL010000141.1 GCA_947623185.1 uncultured Lachnospiraceae bacterium | reverse complement strand
GAGACCTTCCGCTTCGCGAGGCGATCCGTGCCTACCTGCACGCGGCGCGCGGCGTAAACTGCGACGCGTCCCAGATCGTCGTCGGCGCGGGAAACGAGTATCTTCTTTTGCTCCTTTCGCTCCTTCTCGGGCGCGATACGGGGATCGCAATGGAGGACCCGACCTATCCGCAGGCGTGGCGCGTTTTTGCCGGGATGGGACATACCGTATATCCGGTCGGCACGGACGGCGCGGGGCTTAAGGTGACGGAGCTTGCGAAAGCGCCGGAGAACGTGAGCGCGGCGTACGTCATGCCGTCGCACCAGTTCCCGACAGGCGCGGTGATGCCGGTAAAACGGCGTCAGGAATTGCTCCGATGGGCCGAACAGAAAGAGGGACGGTACCTGATTGAGGACGATTACGACAGCGAGTTCCGCTACCGCGGCAAGCCGATCCCGGCCTTGCAGGGGCTCGACCGCTCCGGCACGGTGATCTATATGGGCACGTTTTCGAGGGCCATCGCCCCGGCGATCCGTGTGGGCTATCTGGTCCTGCCCCCGGCGCTGCTTGCCCGCTATCTGGAGCAGGCCGCGTTCTACTCCTCGACGGTATCCAGGGTCGATCAGAAGATCCTGACGCAGTTTATCGCGGGCGGCTATTTTGAACGCCATCTGAACCGGATGCGGGAGATCTACAAAGGAAAACACGACGCGCTGCTTGCGGCTTTAAAGCCGCTTGAGCGTCTTTTCGACGTGGAGGGCGAATTTGCCGGCCTCCATGCGCTTCTGACTTACAAAGGGGATAAGAGCGAGGAAGAGCTCGTGGACGCCGCCGGCCGTGCCGGAGTGCGGGTTTACGGACTGTCCGGGTTTTTTATCCGAAACGGAAATGAACGACGGTCCAAAACCGTGATCCTCGGCTACGCAAGGCTCGGCGAGCAGGAGATCCGCGAGGGTGCGGCGCTTCTTGCGCATGCCTTTTGCGAGTGAGAGGATGAGGTTCATTGAAACAATGGAGACGGACGGCGCCGGCGGTCCTGGCGGCGCTTATTCTGGCGGCTGCCTTTTTGACGCAAAGAGGCGGGAAGACGGAACCGGCTGGGATGGAAGCCACTGTGACAGAAACCGCAGCGACAAAAGCCGCCGGATCTGAAACCGCGGGAACGGAACCCGCAAAAACAAAACCCGACTCAAAGACGATCCCGACCCGGCCGGAGAGCGGGATCTCGGAAACCGGCCCTCTGACTTCGGATTTTTCCGCGGTCGCTGCCAACATTATGGAGAGCGAGGCCAGACGGAGGCAGGAAGAAACGGAGGCCCTTGGGCGGGCCGCCCTGCCGCAGCTTTCCGACGCGGAAAAAGAGCTTCTGGACCGGCTCTATCATTACATGAAATGGCGGGACCTTGCGCAGGCCGCGGAACTTATGAACGGGAACGCGGAGCCGCTTCGGAAACTGCTTGACGTGACGTTTTCGGGGAAAAAGTATCTTTACCGCGAGCGGGATGAAAGCGAAGAAGGTCCGGGCGTCTGCCTTGAGGAACTGACGGCGGACACCTCGGGGACCGGCCTTATCCTAACCCGGCCGGACACGGCCTTTTTCGGCGAGTTTTCCGGCGGGAAGCCGGAGGGAAACTGCCTGGCCGTGCAGGCGGCGGCGATCGGCCAGCCCAGATACACCTATGCGGACGGTATCTGGAAGAGCGGACGTATGGACGGCGGAGGGAGCAGCGGGTACTGCCTCTGCGGGGCCCCGGCCGGAGACGGCCTTGCGGGGATCCGAAAGACCGGCGTTTACGACGATAACCTGCTGGACGGCAATTTTACATACATGGCCGAGAGCGGAGAAGGGGAGACGTGGTCCTGGCAGATGCGCGCCGCAAAGGGCGTGACCGTTATCGACGGCCGCTGGCGCGCCGACGCCGCTCACGGGCAGTATCAGCTCCCCGCGGATGGACAGCCGAAATACATTTTTACCATAGATATGGACCGCACCGCGGACGCCGTCTGGCGGAACCTGATCCGGTGGGATGAATGATCTATATTTTTCCGAACTTGCGGTCCTCGATCAGTCTGATCCCGTGCAGGAACATCTCGCAGAAGGGAGTCTCGACGCCGTATTCCTTTCCGAGCCTTACGGCGGTCCCGGCGAACATATCCACCTCGGTGTGTTTGCCGGCTTCGAGGTCCTGCAGGGTCGAGGGCCTGCTCTCATAGGGGAGCCGTCCGATCACATGTTCCTGGCGGTTGATGTCGCTCTGCCCGAGATCCACGCCCACGGCGTTGGCGAGACGCACGATCTCCTGCATCGCCGCGCGCCGGAAGTAGTTGGCGTCGTCGCTTTTCTGGAAAACGCCGAACGGGACGCCGAACATCGCGCAGGTCATGTTTTCGGCCACGTTGCACATGAACTTGAACCAGATCCCGTGCAACATGTCGTCGTCGATGCGATAGGGGATATGGCAGCGGTCGAACAGGTCTCTGACCGCGAGGACGCGATCCGAAAGGGCTTCCGGATCGTTTTTCTTATCGCCGAAGTGGATGGAGCCGTTGTCGGGATTGAATTCGGCCTTTCCGTCGTGCATGGCGATGCTGGTGCGCATATAGGAATAGAGGATATGTTTTTCGCCGTAGACGGCGGCGATCTGTTCCTCGCTCTCGACGCCGTTTAAGACCGAGAGGATGAGCGTGTCCGGTCCGACCTGATTGCGGATATCCTTGATCGCCTGGGGAAGATCGTATCCCTTGACCGCGACGATCACCAGATCGGCGGGATCGCCCGCGTGGTCCGGGGTGACGATCGGGAAACGGTAGTTCGTGGAGTTGACGGTGACGCCGCGCTGTTCGAGACGGTCTTTTCTGGCGCCGTCCGCCAGGACGCGGAAACCGGCTCCGAGCTGTTCGGAAATGCGGGGAGCGAAGAATACGCCCATGGCCCCAAGTCCGATCAAAGTCACTTTTTCGATCTTCTTCATCTGAGATCCTCCTTTTCTTCCCGTTTCCGGGCGGACTATATCTTATTTTAGCATATCGGAGGCAGGTTTTACAAGATTTGATGGACAGAAAATGAAGATTATGATATGATACAAGGGGTCGTGTGTCAAATGGCACGCCCATTTTCAGAAACGGAGGCAGAGGTATGAAGGGATGTATCAACAACAAACTGGGTCAGATCCAGATCGATCCCGATGTGATCGCGCTCTATGCCGGGACGACTGCGGTCGAGTGTTTCGGTATTGTCGGTATGGCGGCGATCAGCATGAAGGACGGCCTCGTAAAACTCTTGAAGCGTGAAAGCCTGACGCACGGGATCGAGGTGTCCATCAAGGACAACGCGATCAGCATCGACTTTCATGTGATCGTGTCCTACGGCGTCAGCATTTCGACCGTGGCCGACAATCTGATCGAGAATGTGAAATATAAAGTAGAAGAATTTACAGGAATGCCGGTCGAGAAGATCAACATTTTCGTTGAAGGCGTCCGTGTAATTGATTAAGGAGGAGCGATCCATGGAAATCAGGTCCATAGACGCTGAGCGGCTCAAAGAGATCGTTCTGGCCGCGGCAAAGAATCTGGAATCGAAAAAGGAATGGATTAATGAACTGAATGTTTTTCCGGTTCCCGACGGAGACACGGGCACCAATATGACGATGACGATCATGGCCGCCGCGCACGAGGTCGCGGCGATCGGGCAGCCGACGATGGAGAACATCGCGAAAGCGCTTTCTTCGGGCTCGCTGCGCGGAGCCCGGGGCAATTCGGGCGTGATCCTGTCGCAGCTCCTCCGCGGCTTTACCAAGGAGATCAAGGGCGTCGATGCGATCACGGTGACGATCCTCGCAAACGCGTTCACACGCGCCTCGGAGACGGCGTACAAGGCGGTCATGAAGCCGAAGGAGGGCACGATCCTCACCGTCGCGCGCGGCATGGCCGAGAAATCGGTGGAGCTGGCGACGCAGACGGAGGACATCGCGGACTTTATGGAGCAGGTCATCGCCCACGGCGATTACGTCCTGAGCCAGACGCCGGAGATGCTGCCGGTGCTCAAGCAGGCCGGTGTCGTGGACTCCGGCGGACAGGGCCTTATGGTGGCCTTAAAGGGTGCGCTGGACGGCCTGCTGGGGAAAGGGATCCCCTTTGACGCGGAGTTTGCCGGAACGGGAGCCGCATCCCACGCGGGAGGCGCGACGGCTCATACAGGAGCCGCGTCGGGCCGGGAGGACCTCGAGACGTCTGATATCAAGTTCGGCTACTGCACGGAGTTCATCGTCAATCTGGAGAAGGAATTCGGCCCGGAGGACGAACAGAAATTCAAGGCGTATCTCGAATCGATCGGAGATTCGCTGGTCGTGGTCGCCGACGACGAGATCATCAAGGTCCACGTCCATACGAACCATCCGGGTCTCGCGTTTGAGCACGGTCTGACCTACGGCTCGCTGTCGCGCATGAAGGTCGACAACATGCGAGAGGAACACAACGAGCGCCTGATCCAGAACGCGTCCCAAATCGCGCAGACGGAGAAAACGGCCGGGGAAAAGGCGGAACAGGCGCAGGAGGCCGAAGCCGCCGCGGATGAACCGAGAAAGCCCTACGGCTTTATCGCGGTATCCATCGGGGACGGCCTCGGGGAGATCTTTAAGGGGATCGGGGCGG
>CANQGL010000140.1 GCA_947623185.1 uncultured Lachnospiraceae bacterium | reverse complement strand
CGAATAATAACCAGTCCCTGATGTCCATAGTAGTCCGCATTGACCAGACAGTTTGCAAGAGCTTCCCTCAAAGCGGTATGCACCGGCGTGTCATCCACCCTGCTGCCGTTTTCAATACGGAAAGGCACTTTGACGTCCTGCACAATCCGGTTATAAACCCGAAAATAGAAATCATACACATTCCCACTCCAGTTCCCGGAAGAGGACACGATCCGATCCGTCCAGCGGGCAGAATCATCCAGCTGTTCCTGATAATCGAGGAAATACATGGGATATTCCCGCACGATCTCATATTCGTATCCAAACATCAAAAGCCCTGCTGCCGTCGGATGAAGCCTTCCATTCGTTCCCCTACCGACAGCTCCTAGCCTAAACAGGAAATCAATATCCTCAAGATCCTCCCACACATGTCCCGGTCGTGCATATTTCATCCGCATTCTGTAACTGTGTACACTGTCATAGCAGAACACATCCGTATCCATCTCCTCAAGAATCTGCATATCCTGTGTTCTGACAGAAGCGTCCCTTGTCATTGCGAACACTTCTTCTTTCGTACACCTGTAATCCCCTTCACCGTTTCGTCGATATGTACCGGTCATCGGATTTCCCTCTACATATACCGGCCGATCATTCCGGTTAGCCCGCGGCACAACAATAACGATGATATGACAGCCGTCGATCTGCCGTATCGTCACATCTCTGGAAGTAAGGATATTCGCGCTGACCTTCTGCGGATTATTCACGATATCCCAGAACTCTTTCACCAGCTTCTCTGGATCAGGCAGGTCTACAGGATGCAAGGACTTATCCTCGTGTTCTTCCACTCCGAGAAGCAGAATCCCGCCAAGTGTATTCGCAAATGCGGAATATGTCTCCCATATGCTGTGCGGCAGACCACCAAGCGCCTTCTTCGCTTCAATTCGATTATTCTCTCTGTATTTTTCAAGATTCTCAAAATCGAGCATACTCACCCTCCAGATTCCTCCATGTTCAGAAAAATACACAAAAACTGTCTTTATACTTGTCCACTTATTACTCTCAAGCAAAGATCTGAAAATATTATAAAATATCCCTTTCTTCTCGTCAATCATTTGAAAAATCGGATTCCATAGCTTCCTAATTCAGCCAAAAACACGCAGCAAATAACTCCCCCTAATTTTCATGATCATCTGATAATAAATTTTTTACATCATTTTTAGTTTCCAAATAAAGTGGAAAATTATCGCCATATGTACTTCTTAATGATAGGATGGAATCCTTTGCCCATCTCAATAGTTCAACTAGTCTCCCCCACAAAGGATCATCAAGTGTCGCATCTCTATCAAAATCCCAGTCTTTATATAATAATACTGCGAAGAAACATTGCGCTGTAATGTTCTGACACTCCATGTTTGTTCTATCGCTTCTTTCTCATACCACGCACGGGCTTTTTCATTATCTACTTGCAGCAGTACTGCATAATGCGACCATGATAATAGTTTCTGGAATTTTCCAGACGCTGTCTGGAAAATCTCAGGATAAGTTTTATAGAACGCATAAAAACTGTATAAACTAGATTTTGTAAATCCTTTTCCATATTCTGCCGACAACTCTTTAGCGAGTTTCTTTACAATTTCTGCTCCATACTTTGCCCGTTCTTTACCTCGCATTTCTTCACTGGCAATTCTGTATCCAAGAAGCCAGTTTCTACGAACAAGGGCTGTATTGACTGCCTGATACGCAGCTTTCTGTGATGATTCTATGATGCCACACATATCTTTTAAAATATCATCGGTTTTAATAAAATCACTCATAATGCTATTTGGGGCCCATCATATATCAGTCTATTCTCCATAATTATTCGGCTCCTTTTCGTTATTTCCCGACAATACTTTTCTTTTCAAAATATTATAATAGCAAGTCCTGACTCTCCAAAAATATTGGTAAACCGTTGGTAAAACTCAAGTAAGGAACTCAGGAAATGGTGGATTTTCAAGCTTTTCGCCTTCTCTGGAATATCCTGCCGCGGCTAATAAATTCAATTTTTAATATGTTGAAAACATCCCTTCATAAGCCCACAAATCCCGATATTTCAGACTTTTCGGCGCTTTTCTCTGGTTTTCTATTTTGCCCTGAATCCATGTGGTTTCCCACAAATCTACATAGATTCACGGGCAAATGGTGTAGTAAAGGGTGTAGAATCAATGTGATTTTTCTGCGAATAATTACCTATTTGCATCTATACTGTGTAAATATTTTCATATCTCCCTTAACAAATCTTTCTGCAAGGGCTTCATCCTGCTCTGATGAAATATCGTTCAAAAGTTTTATGCTATCAAAAGCTCCTTTTTTAATAATATTGCATATTTCTCCTTGTAACTCATTGTACAACTCATATGGATTGAGTTGATCCAATGTCTTCGGAGACATTCCATTTAGCACAAAATTCCTATACATTCTTAATAGCTGTTGTATGGCCGTATATATAATATTATCCTTCCGAACCTCAATAATAAAATTTATAATCGTTTCTGAATCTGTGTCCCAAAAATTATTCGAGTAAAATATAGCACTATTATAATTTTGAACAGCTTTATTCAAGTCATAAATTTTTGAAGTTCTTTGAAACAACTCGTAACACATATCCATAAAATTCATTAATATCCCTCCTGATTCACAAAATTACATTTTACTAAGGATAGCATACATTATTGATCCGCAGCCTGCCAAACTCCTCTAATGCAAGGAGTCTGCACATACAATGGAAAAGAACAAAGCCCCATTATACCCTGTCACCAATCCTGCATTTTGTCTTCAGCGCCAAATGTCATTTCCAAAAGCTCCGCTGCAATCTCTTTGCTGCAAACCCTCATCAGATTATCCTCAGCGTCTTCCTTTGACAGCAGGTTCATGCTTCCATACCAGACGATCTCCTGGTCGATCACAGCATAATGCTCGCAGGAATCTTCCACCATCCGAATTTCAAATCCGGCTTTCCGCAGACGTTCCATAAGTTCCATCCGCGCATCATCCCTGCCATACCTATAAGCATCCGGATGCCATGTAACAATTGTCACTTTAACTCCTGATTCCTGACGCTTGCCAAGAACAGTTATGATGCGATTCACCTTCTGATTATTTAGCCTTGGACTGGATATTATGACCACCGACCTGGCCTCTTCAAGATCTCTCCAGTATGTTTCCGCATAATTATCAATATCATAAATGGCATTTGCCTTCTGCTTTTCTCCGTCCATGTTGACACAGAGTTCATATCCGATCTTTTTGTATGCCTTTAACCTTGCCGCGTACATTTTATCGAATTTTGGAATGTGACTATCCACATAATCATACACTATGACATTTTCTTTTCCTTCATAATCCCTGTTAAGACGGCCGACATACTGTTCTACAACACTCTCTCCCGAAACCGGCGTCGCCATAAACAAAGTATCCAATCTCGGATAATCAAATCCTTCTCCAAGCAGAGATCCTGTTCCTACAAGGATAAGGCTTTCTGAATCAGCTACTGCGTTCAACTCTGCCACCTGCGACCTGCGCACTTTTGTACCGTCAGAGCCTGTCAGCAGAATCAATCTGTCAGCATATTTTTTCAGCTTCTCAGACAGCTTTCTGGCATGGTCAACATATTTGGTCAGTACGACTGGAGTTCGCCCGTTTCTCACACAATCCGCCACATCCCTAACAATCTGCTCATCACGAACATCATTATTCCTTATCAGTTCATAGGCATCATTGCCATACGGAGTCTTAGACAAATGATGCGGCTTTACCGTATGTGTGAAACGGGGATAAACCAAATGATCGATATTCTGTTCTCTGGCTCTATCCTTTGCCGTAAACCTATACCTGACAGGGCCAAGAAGGAACTCATTTATCTTTTCTTTGCCGTCTCCACGTTTGGGTGTCGCCGTCACTCCGTACACATATTTTGCATTGATTGCCTGAAGCACCTCTATTGCGCTATCTGAAGCAGCATGATGACATTCGTCAAAATATACCTGCGCGTACTCCTTAAGCATAGGATGAAAGCCATCTTTCCTTTTCAGAGAACGTATCATTGCCACATCCACTATCCCCGTCAGGGTATCATGCGGCCCCTGAAGATTTCCGATCAGGGATTTTCTTTTCCTCGTCTGACCGGTCCTTGTTTTATATTCCGGAAGTTCCTCATCAATATCCAGAAACTCATCCAGACGTCTGAGCCATTGATTCATCAAATCCGTCCGATCTACAAGTATCAGGGTATTCACACCTCTCCTCGCGATCATGCTGCAGCATACTACCGTTTTTCCAAACGCTGTAGCGGCATGAAGTATACCGGTTTCATTTTCAAGCATTGACTCCACCGCATGTACCTGCGACTCTCGCAGTTCTCCTTTAAACGAAGCATGGATCTTCCGGCCATCTGTTCGTTTGTCCTCTATTTCATATCTGACGCCGGCTTTATCAAAACGTTTCTGAATCTCTTCCCTAAGCCCCCGCGGCAGGACAATATATTTTCCCTCATCATCTCCAAGGTAAATAAATCTTGACTCATCATAATTAGGCATGTCCATTGCCTGGTTCTGGAAATACTGCCGATTTGAGAATGCTGCCATTCGGCGCAGCTGTCTCTTTATCTTATTCGACATTTCCGAAGAATCTATATAGATACGGTCAGCCAATACAATATGCACAGTGCCTTTCACGCCGCCTGTGTCAATCTCCGAGTCCTTTGCTCATGTGAGATAAAGAAGTAAAAGAAGTGTAAAAAATTTTGCCGTTCCCTGTCCGGCTGACTGCCGGACG
>CANQGL010000139.1 GCA_947623185.1 uncultured Lachnospiraceae bacterium | reverse complement strand
CATACAGAACCTTTTCCGCCGCCGTCTTGAACCTTTCCCGCTGCCGCCTTGCAACCGGGGACCATGTAAAATGAAAATGCACAAAAAAACAATTTGCGGTTTGTGCAAAATAGAGAAAATGACGATTTATCCTTTAAAACTTTAAAAACCATGTTGCATTGTCGCCAAAACGGTGCTAAACTTGATTTACAAAAAGATAAGCGCGGCGTGTTACTGGTAATGCAGGCAAGAGCGATCAATGAGCGGGGAAATTGAAACGGTTTTTCTGCTTTTGTTTCGCTTTTTTTTTCGTCGTTTTGCCCAAAACGCGGATGAACGGAAAACGGATGTTCCCGGAAGCAGCCGTCTTATCGCCATAAGGCTCAAAAAACGCAGTAAAGGAGAGTATGTATGGAATACACGAAGATTGCCAGCGACATACTGGCCAATGTGGGCGGAAAGTCCAATGTAAAGTCAGTGACACACTGCTTTACCAGACTTCGCTTTGTGCTCAAGGACGAGGGCAAGGCGAAGAAGGACGTCGTGGAACACCTTGAGGGCGTCATTCAGGTTGTCGTCGCGGGCGGACAGTTTCAGGTTGTCTGCGGCGCGAAAGTGACCAAGATCTACGACGCGCTGCTTCCTCTGGTGGGAGAGGTAGAGGGAGCTTCCGAGGAGAATGCGAAGTTCAGCATGAACCTCGTTCTTCAGAAGATCTCCGAGATCTTTACCCCGATTGTTCCGGCGATCGCCGCCGCAGGTCTGATCAAGGGCCTTCTGTCAGCGGCCAGCCGCCTGCCGATGTTCGACGCGTTCACAGCGACGAGCACCTACACGATCCTCAACACGGCCAGCAACATTATTTTCTATTTCATGCCGATCTTCCTTGCCTACACGGCGGCGAAGGCCATCAAGTGCAGCGAGATCATGGCGATGCTGCTCGGCGCGTTCCTCTGCCATCCGACGATCGACGCCCTGATCCAGGACGTTGCCACGAGATCGACGATCTTCGGCCTTCCGGTGATCAAGATGGCGTTTACGATCGGCGAATCGACGCGTGTATTCAGTTACACCGAATCCGTTATCCCGATCATCCTGGGAGTCATCGTCCTGCACTTCCTGGAGAAATTCCTGCATAAATACATCCCGGAGATCCTGCAGATCATTCTGGTCCCCGGCATCTCCCTGATCGTCATGGTACCGGTCATGCTGGTCGTTGTCGGCCCGGTCGGTATCTATGTCGGCTATCTGGCTCAGTGGCTGTACACCAGCCTGTATTCCTTCAGCCCGCTGCTCGGCGGTATCATCGTCGGCGGTCTGTGGGGCGTATTCGTTATCTTCGGTGCGCACCGTGCGCTGCTGCCGATCGGCTTAAACGACGTGGCGATCTCCGGCACGAACACCCTGATGTGCTTCGCGGGTTCCGCGAACTTCTCGCAGGCCGGCGCCGCTCTCGGCGTTATGCTTAAGACCAGAAGCGCAGAGACCAAGCAGGTCGCCGGTGCGGCCACGATCTCCGCGGCGCTGGTAGGCGTTACCGAGCCCGCGATCTACGGCTGTAACCTGCGCTTAAAGAAACCGATGATCTGCGCGGTCGTCGCCGGTGCCGTCGGCGGCGCCATCATGGGCCTCGGCCATGCGGTCAACACCGGTTTCGCCAACAACGGCGTGCTGACGATCATGTCCTACTACGGCGAGGGGACCACCTTCGGCCAGTTTATGGCTTATCTGATCGGTATCGCGGTCGCCTTCTTCGGCGCGGCTGCCCTTACTTATGTCGTGGGCTTTGACGAAGTCGCCGACAAGGCGGAGGCGGCTCCCGCGGCTGCGGCCGCTGCGGCCCCGGCTGTCAACGTAACGGCCGGCAATGCGGACATTAAGATCGGTTCTCCGGTAGAAGGAAAAGCGATCCAGTTAAAGGAAACATCCGACGAGGTATTCTCCTCCGAGGCTCTCGGCAAGGGCATCGCGATCGTTCCCGAAAAGGGCGTCGTCGTGGCTCCGGCCGACGGTACGCTGAGCGTACTTTACCCGACGCTCCATGCGCTCGGCTTCACGCTTGACAACGGCGCGGAGCTGCTGGTCCATGTCGGCATCAACACGGTCGAACTGAACGGCGAGTGCTTCACGAAGATGGCGGAGCAGGGCGCGCGCGTCAGGAAGGGCGATGCGCTTGTCGGCTTCGACATCGAAGGGATCAGGGAGAAAGGATACGATCCGACGGTCATGGTGATCATCTCCAATACGGATGACTTCGCGGGCGTAAGCGGAGTCTCCGCGGCGAAGGCGGATCTCGGGACCGACGTGATCCTGATCAAAAAATAGAAAGGTGGCATTTTTATGAGAGCCGGATTTCCCAAAAATTTCCTCTGGGGAGCAGCTTCATCCGCATTCCAGATCGAGGGCGGATGGAACGAGGACGGAAAAGGAATGACCGTCGCCGATTACAACTCATTTAAACGCTCCGACAAACAGGCCGACAGCAAGGTGGCGAGCGACTTCTACCATCACTGGAAAGAGGACATCGCCCTTATGAAGGAGCTGGGCTTAAAGACCTACCGGTTCTCGCTCTCCTGGGCGAGGATCATCCCGGACGGCGACGGAGAGGTCAACCAGAAAGGCATCGACTTCTACAACAAAGTGATCGACGAGCTGCTGGCAAACGGCATCATGCCGTTCATCACCCTTTATCATTTCGACCTTCCGTACGCGCTGGTCGAAAAATACAACGGCTGGGAGAGCAGGGACTGCGCGTTCGCGTTCGAGCGCTATGCGAGAGTCTGCTATCAGGCGTTCGGGGACCGGGTAAAATGGTGGCTGGTACATAACGAGCAGAACCTGATGATCCGCGTCGACGAGCGCATGAACATCAACGAGCCCGACCCGTGGAAGGCCGACAAGATCCGCGCGCAGATGGATTACCACATGTGTCTGGCCCATGCGCTGGCGGTCAACGCCTGCCATGAGCTCGTAAAGGACGGCAAAGTCGGACCGGCTGTCTCGTCGACCTGCACCTATCCGCTCACCAACAAACCGGAAGATGTATGGGCGGCCAAGATGAACGACTGGTTCAAGACGAACTACTGCCTTGACATGCACTATTACGGCAGATATCCGGGATACTATCTGCGTTATCTGAGAGAGCGCAACATCGAGCCGAAGACCGAACCGGGCGATGAGGAGCTCTTAAAGAGCGCGAAGATGGATTTCATCGCCTTCAACTATTACCGGACGCTGTGCGCGAGTTATCTGCCGGCGGATGAGGAGCATCCGATCGGTATGCGCGTATTCCGCGGGAACGAGGTCGATTTCGATCAGTACGGCTACTGCCGCGACGAGAAGAACACCAACCTTGCCGCCAGCGAATACGGCGCGCAGATCGACCCGATGGGGCTTAGGATCGTGCTGAACGATTACTATGCGCGTTATCATCTGCCGCTCATCATCACCGAGAACGGACTGGGGACGCCGGACGTCCTCACGGAGGATGGAAAGGTCCACGACGATTACCGGATCGACTACATCCGCGGCCATCTTAAGGCGATGGAACTGGCGATGGAGGACGGCGTCGAACTCATGGGCTACTGCCCGTGGTCGGTGATCGACCTTCTGAGCTCGCATCAGGGCTTCCGCAAGCGCTACGGCTTCGTCTACATCAACCGGGACGATATGGATCTTAAGGATCTCGGCCGTATCCGCAAGGACAGCTTTTACTGGTATCAGAACGTGATCCGGACCAACGGAGAGGAACTTTAGGCTCCGGGCCGGAGGAAGAGAAACGGGACAGGGAAGCTGCGTTTTCGCAGGTTCCCTGTAACCGATAAGACGCGGACTGCGTCATGGAGTGGATATGCGGGTAGTTAAAGTGCTGAACAACTCATTGGTACTGGCGCTCGACGAAAACGGGCAGGAGACGATACTGATGGGAAAAGGGATCGGATTCCAGAAGGCGTCCGGTTACGAATTCAATAAGGATGAGGTGGAAAAGGTCTTCGTCCTGCAGGATCGGTCCGTCTCCAGAAGCATTATCCGCCTGGCTGCGGAGATCGACAGCGCCTATTTCGAGATCAGCAAGACGGTCATCGACTATGCGATCGAGACGTACCAGATGAAACTGCTCGACCACATCTACCTCTCGCTGACGGACCATGTGGCGTTTGCCGTCCGGCGCGTAAAGGAGGGGATCGTGGTCCCCAACTTCTATACGCTGGAGATGCGGCGCTTCAATCCGAACGAATTCCATGTCGGACAGTATGCGCTCGCCGTCGTGAAGGAGCGGCTGGGGATCGAGCTTCCGGAGGATGGGGCCGGGAACATTGCGTTCCACTTTATCAACGCGCAGATCGACCACCCCTACAACGAGAAGAACCGGCGGATCAGCGAGCTGACCGACAATGTGCTGAACATCGTGAAGTATTATTATCATCTCGTCTACGACGAGGAGAAGATCACTTACTCGCGCTATGTGACGCATGTGCGGCTGTTCGCGCAGCGGCTCGTCTCCGGACAGCAGCTTCCGGAGGACTCCTCGCGCCTGCTCTACGACCAGATCGCGGAAGTCTGCACCTCGGAGTTCGCCTGCGTGGATAAGATCAATCTTTTCGTGCAGGAGCAGTTCGGCGTCTCGATCACCAATCAGGAAGCGCTTTACCTCGTTCTCCATATCCACCGTGTGCTGGAGGACGGAAAGATCGGTCAGTAATATTTAAAAATTCAGGAGGGATCAGCCATGAAATCATTTGAGTACACCATCACGGATCCGGTCGGGATCCATGCGAGACCTGCGGGACTTCTTGTCAAGGAAGCGAAGAACTATGCGGCTTCGATCCAGATCGCCAAGG
>CANQGL010000138.1 GCA_947623185.1 uncultured Lachnospiraceae bacterium | reverse complement strand
CAGGGAAGCGGCATACCAGACCGTGGCGACGGTCGGCGTGATCGACAGCCATCCGAACGTCATGAACGTGATCCCCGGCGAGGTGGAGCTCGGGATCGACGTGCGCGGGATCGAGGTCGCCAGCTTAAACCGCATGGAGGAAGGAATCAAGGAGGCGGCCAAGCGGATCAGCCGCGACCGCGGGATCCAGTACCTGCGCGAGAAATTAAGCGATATCCCGCCGATCGACATGAGCGACGCGGTGGAGACCGGCCTTGAGCAGGCGGCGAAACGGCTTAAGATCAGCAGCCGCCGGATGCTAAGCGGCGCGGGACACGACGCGATGTCCTTCGCGGACATCTGCAAGACCGGCATGGTGTTTATCCCGTGCCAGAAGGGCGTTTCCCACAACCGTGCGGAGTTTACCTCGATCGCCAGCATCTGCGACGGGGCGAAGGTGATGTATGAATATCTGAAGAAGGAGGCTGCGTCATGATCCTGATCAAAGACGGACGGGTCGTCGATCCGGCGAGCGGGCTTGATGAAACGCTGGATATTGTGATCGAAGACGGAAAAATCTCGAAAATCGGAAAATACCAGAAAACGGACGACTGCGAGCTGATGATCAACGCCAAAGGTCTGATCGTGGCTCCCGGACTGGTGGACGTCCATGTCCACTTCCGCGATCCGGGGCTGACCTGGAAGGAAGACATCACCACGGGCGCGGCCGCGGCCGCGGCAGGCGGCTACACGACGGTGATCTGTATGGCGAATACGAAGCCGGTCGTGGACAACGTCGAGACGTATGAGGAACTTGCGGCGCGCGAGAAGGAACTTCCGGTCCATGTCCTGCAGACCGCGGCGGTCACGAAGGGACTGGGCGGGAAAGAACTTACGGATATGCGCGCCTTACGGAGCGCGGGCGTCCCCGGTTTTACGGACGACGGGATCCCGATCTCCGACGTTAAGCTTTTAAAGGAAGCGTTCCTTACGGCGAAGGAGCTCGGCGTGCCGGTCAGTCTCCACGAGGAGGACCCGGCGTTGATCGGAAGCTCCGGGATCAACCAGGGCGCGGTCTCCGAGAAGGTCGGAGTAAAGGGCGCGCCGGCGATCGCCGAGGAGACTCTGGTCGCCAGAGACTGCCTGCTGGCGCTGCGCACGGGAGCGCGCGTGAATATCCAGCATTTAAGCAGCGCGGTCTCCGTCGAGGTGATCCGCCTGATGAAGAAGCTCGGGGCCGACGTGTGGGCCGAGGTGACGCCGCAGCACTTCTCGCTGACGGAGGACATTGTTCTCGAGAAGGGGACGCTCGCAAAGGTCAATCCGCCGATCCGCACCGAGGAGGACCGCTACGGGCTGATCTCCGGATTAAAGAGCGGCGCGATCGACATCATCGCGACCGACCACGCACCGCATTCCAAAGAGGAGAAGGAACAGGGGATGGACAAGGCCCCCAGCGGGATGATCGGTCTGGAGACGGCGCTGGCGCTCGGGATCACCAATTTGGTCCGCAAGGGACACCTTACGATGCTGCAGCTCCTGGAGAAGATGACCGTCAATCCGGCGAAACTCTATCACCTGGACTGCGGAACGGTCAAAGAGGGGGCGGCGGCCGATCTCGTCATCTTCGACGAGCGGGAAAAGTGGATCGTGGATGGAGAAAAATTCCATTCCAAGTCCGCGAACTCACCGTTTATCGGCGCGGAACTGTATGGGAAAGTCAAGTATACGATCTGCTCCGGCAGGGTCGTATACGAGAACCAATAAACATTACTAAACAAGGAGGGACTTGAACATGGAAAAGAAAACAAGCGGCAACTCACTGGCCAGAAAGATGGCGATCTCTCTGGTATGCGGCCTGGCAGTCGGACTGATCATGCTGTTCGTCCGCGAATCGATGACGTCCGGAAGCGGAGCGGGGACATGGAACATGATCAATAACCTGCTGTTCGCCGACATCACGGCGGCCGGATCCGAGAGCGCGATCGGACTGTTCTACATCATCGGACAGCTCTTTATCCGCGCGCTGCAGCTGGTCATCGTACCGATGGTATTTACGTCCATCACGCTGGCGGTCGGACAGATCTCCGACACCAGGACGCTCGGCAGGATCTCCGCGAAGACGATCGGATGGTTTTTGATCTGCTCGTTCTTTGCACTGGTGCTCGCCTGCGTGGCAGGTACGGTTGCCTACAATATGGGCTTCTTCACGACTTCGGTCGAAGGCCTTACCGAGGCGACCGGTTCGACCGGCTCCAACCCGCTCAACGTTGTACTGAACGTGGTCCCGTCCAACATCGGAACGGCCTTCAGCAGCAACACGGCGGTCCTTTCGATCGTATTCCTGGCGATCGCGCTCGGCCTGTGCATGAACGTGCTCGGACCGGAGAAGACGAAGACGATCCGCGCGCTGGTCACGGAGCTCAACGACGTGGTCGTCGTATTCTTAAACTACGTTGTCACGAAATTCGCTCCGATCGCGGTCTTCATGCTTCTGGTCCGCACCTTCGCGACCTACGGCATCAACTACTTAAAGCCGGCTCTGGCTTACGTCGTGCTGACGGTTGCGCTGCTTCTGATCTTTTTGGTGGTCGCGTACCCGATCGTAGTCATGATCGGCGCGAAGATGAACCCGATCACCTTCATCAAGAAGATCACCGACGTGGCGGTATTCGGCTTCTCGACTTCCTCGAGCGCCGCAACGCTGCCGCTTAACTTAAAGACCTGTACCGAGGGATTCGGCGTCGACAATACGATCGCTTCGTTCGTCCTGCCGCTCGGCATGACGATCAACATGAACGGAACCGCGATCATGCAGGTCATCGCGACGGTATTCATCGCCGGCTGCGCCGGATACCCGATTTCGTTCCCGCAGCTGGTGGTCATTGCCCTTCTGGCGCTGGTCGCCTCGGCCGGAACGCCGGCGGCTCCCGGAGCGGGCGCGATCATCCTGTTCACGATCCTTTCCGGCGTCGGTTACGTCAATGACAGCGCGCTGCTCGCGTACTCGCTGATTCTGGCGATCAACCGTCCGATCGAGATGCTCGTTACCGCTCTGAACGTGGTCGGCGACGCCGTCACCAGCATCTGCGTGGCAAAGAGCGAAGGCCTTCTCGACGAGGAGAAGTATAACGCATAAGGCGTTAAGGGGGTAATTATGGCAAAAATTCTGGAAAACAGACAGGTATCGGAGGATTTCTACCTGATGCGTGCCGAGCAGGAAAACGATGCCAAAGCCGGTCAGTTTTACATGCTGAGAGGGTGGGACGATTATCCCATTCTCTCGAGGCCGATCAGCGTATTCGACGCGGATGAAAAGTCCGTCAGCTTCCTTTATAAAGTCGTCGGCAAGGGGACCGAGCTTTTTACAAAGCTTGAGGCCGGTGATGAGATCAAGCTTGACGGGCCGCACGGAACCGGTTTTCCGGCCGTCACCGGAAAGGTCGCCCTGGTAGGCGGAGGCGTCGGGATCGCGCCGCTTTATCTGACGGCGAAGATGTTGAAGAAAAACGATCCGAAGACGACGGTCGACATCTACCTTGGCTTTTCCGGCAAACCGATGCTGGAGAACGAGTACGGGGATGTGGCCGATAAGCTTACGGTCAATGTCGGCGGCTTCGTGACGGACGACATCGAACCTTCGGAGTACGACTGGATCCTGACCTGCGGGCCGGAGATCATGATGCGCGTGCTTTATAAGAAGTGCGAGAAGCAGGGCGTCGCCGAACGACTCTATGTCTCGATGGAGAACCGCATGGCCTGCGGGATCGGCGTATGCCTGGTCTGCAGCTGCAGGACGAAATCCGGAAACAAACGGGTCTGCAAGGAAGGTCCGGTCCTTTTGGGAAGCGAGGTGTTTGGCATTGAGTAAACGTCTGGAAACAACGTTCGCGGGCGTCCGGTTCAAGAACCCGGTGGCGCTTGCGTCCGGGACCTGCGGTTTCGGAAGGGAACTGAACGAGTATTTCGACATTCAGAAGCTGGGCGGTCTCTGCTCGAAGGGCCTGATCACCGAGCCGTGTCCCGGAAACAAAGGGATCCGCATCTGGGAGACGCCGAGCGGCATCATGAACAGCGTCGGCCTTGAGAACCCGGGCGTCGATCACTTTATTGAGTGCGAGCTCGACCATATGAACTCGCTGGATCTCGTAAACATCGTAAACCTCGGCGGACATTCGATGGACGACTATTTAAGCGGCGTCGAAAAGCTGAACAAGTGCGAGCTTGACCTGCTGGAACTCAACATCTCCTGCCCGAACGTAAAGGAAGGCGGGATGAGCTTCGGCGTAAAGACCGAGATGGCAAGGCAGGTCGTCCGGGAGATCCGCAAAGTCTGCCGCCACAAGCTCGTCATCAAGCTGTCGCCGAATGCGGAGGACATCGTATCGCTGGCGAAGGCCTGCGAGGAGGAGGGCGCCGACGGCATCTCCCTCACCAACACCTATCTCGCGATGGCGATCGATATCAAGAAGCGTAAACCGGTGTTCGAGAACACCTACGCCGGACTTTCCGGCCCGGCGATCAAGCCGATCTCGCTGCGCATGACCCATCAGGTCGCGCACGCGGTCTCGATCCCGGTCATGGGCATCGGCGGCATCTCGACATGGCAGGATGCGATCGAGTATATCATGGCGGGTGCGACCTGCGTCCAGATCGGCGCGGCCACCTTCATGGATCCGTGCAGGGCTCTCGACGTCATCGACGGAATGGAAGCGTTCTGCGAGGCGGAAGGGATCGAAAACATTGCGGAGATCCGCGGGATCGTATAGAATTACGGAAGGAACGGAAAGGTATCGGAATAGAGCGGGGCGGGGCCGTGAAAGCGGTTTCCGCCCTGTCTGCGTCGGGAGATCGCGGACGGGATCCATTGCCCGGAAGTGTTTTTGGGAGCGGCCCGCAACAAAAGGGGCTGTTGCAAAATAGATGAGTAATCACCTATGGAGCAACAGCTCCATCTTTTTGCATAAAAACAGAAAACG
>CANQGL010000137.1 GCA_947623185.1 uncultured Lachnospiraceae bacterium | reverse complement strand
TCCGCTGCAGCTGGTGCGGTACGGATATTACGAGGTCCGCACGCAGGTGAGAGGGGTCGTCGATTCCCTGATCCTGCTTGTCAAGGGAAAGGTCGGAAGCGAGGATCTGGCCGGACCGGTGCGGATCGTGACCATCATCGGAGATTCGGTCGAGCAGAACCGCCAGTACGGAGCGGTGACCGTGATCATGAACCTGGTGAACATGATGGTCCTCTTTTCGGCGAATCTCGGCGTGATCAACCTGCTCCCGTTCCCGGCGCTTGACGGCGGGAGATTGGTGTTTCTGTTCTGGGAGCTCATCACCGGGCAGCCGGTCAACGCGCGGTTCGAGAACGCGGTCACGATGACGGGGATGGCGCTTTTAATGACATTTATGGTATTTGTGGTCTTTAACGACCTGCGATACCTTTTCTGATAAGGAGTGATTTGGATGTACCGTGACAATACGAAGGAGGTCCGGATCGGCGGCCGCGTGATCGGCGGCGGGAATCCGGTCCTGATCCAGTCGATGTGCAACACAAGGACCGACGATATAGACGCCACCGCAGAGCAGATCCTGCGGCTCGAGGAGGCGGGATGCGACATCATCCGCGTGGCGGTGCCGGACATGGAAGCGGCCGCCGCGATCCGCGCGATCAAAAAGCGGATCCATATCCCGTTAGTGGCCGATATCCACTTCGATTACCGGCTGGCGATCGCGGCGATCGAGAGCGGCGCCGACAAGATCCGTATCAACCCGGGAAACATCGGCAGCCGCGAGAGAGTGCGGGCCGTGGTCGAAAAAGCGAAGGAGTACGGGATCCCGATCCGGGTCGGCGTTAATTCCGGCTCGCTGGAAAAGGACCTGCTGGAAAAATACGGCGGGGTGACGGCGGAGGCGCTGGTGGAGAGCGCGAAGAAACAGGCGGAGATGATCGAGGAATTCGGCTATGACAACATCGTCGTCAGCATCAAGTCGTCCGACGTCATGATGTGCGTGAAGGCCCACGAGCTGCTTGCCGCAGAATGCCGTTACCCGCTCCACGTCGGCATCACCGAAGCCGGGACGCTGCTTGCCGGGAACATAAAGTCGGCGGTCGGCCTCGGCATTATCCTCTACGAGGGGATCGGCGACACGGTCCGCGTCTCCCTGACCGGAGACCCCGTCGAGGAAGTAAAGAGTGCGAAGCTGATCCTTAAGGCACTGAAACTCCGTAAGGGCGGAGTCGAGGTCGTTTCGTGCCCCACCTGCGGACGCACCCGGATCGATCTGATCGGGCTGGCAAAGAAGGTCGAGGATATGGTCGCCGGTTATGATCTCGACATCAAGGTGGCGGTGATGGGCTGCGTGGTAAACGGCCCCGGCGAGGCGCGCGAGGCGGATCTGGGGATCGCCGGGGGGATCGGCGAAGGACTTCTGATCCGCAAAGGCGAGATCATCCGCAAGCTTCCGGAGAGCGAGCTTTTGGGAGCGCTCGAGGAAGAACTTAAGAAGCTGCAGGGATAAAAAAGGACAGGCTTTATGGAAAAACCGTTTTTGGAAGTATTTCCGGGCTTACAGACGGATGAGAGACTGCGCGGGCTTTTAGAGCTGGTCTCGGTCGAGAAGGTTTCGATGCCGAAGGACCGCAGCGCGCTCCGTGTCTACATCGTCAGCCCCAGACTGATCCATAAAAAGAATATTTACGGCCTGGAGGACGCGATCGCCAGACAGCTCTTTTCGGGACGACAGATCGCGGTCCGGATCTTTGAGAAATACCGCCTTTCCGCGCAGTATACGCCGGAAAAGCTGTTCGGCGCCTACAAGGACAGCATCCTGCTGGAACTTAAGCGGGCCGGCATGGTGGAGTACAACATGCTGCGGCGGGCGGAAGCCGGATTTGAGGACGGTTCCACGCTGGTTTTATCGCTTGAGGACAATATGATCTACCGCGAGCGCGCGGCCGAGGTCACGCGGTTCCTCGAAAAGATCTTTGTGGAGCGGTGCGGACTTCCGGCTGCCGTGCGCTTTGATTTCCGAAAGCCGGAAAAACCGGCCGAAGAGGAAACGGCATACGTTCCCGCACAGAGGGCGGAGACGCAGGGAAAGACTGCGCCCGCTTCCGGAACGGAATTTACGAAGAGATCCTTCGGGGAGCGGACGAAACCGGCGGAGAACGCGCCGGCCGCCAAGGGACAGACCGCGGGCGGATACAAAAACCGCGCAGGGGGCCGCGTCCCCTACCGGAAGTCGGAGAACCCTGACGTCCTGTTCGGGCGCGATTTCGACAGCGAGGCGACCGAGATCCGCGACATCGAGGAAAGCGCCGGGGAGATCACGATCCGCGGAAAGATCATCCGCAAGGAAGAGCGCGTGACGAAGACCGGTCTGACGATCCTCATCTTCGACATGACCGATTTTACCGACAGCATCACGGTAAAGCTGTTTGTCCGCGAGGGTCAGGAGGAGGACGCCGCGAAGGCCGTCGCAGTCGGGAACTTCATCAAACTCAAGGGCCAGGCCTCGATCGACCGCTTTGACGGCGAGTTTACCGTCAACAGCGTGACCGGGATCAAAAAATGCGAGGACTTTACGGAGGTGCGGAACGATACCGCGCCCGTTAAGCGCGTCGAACTGCACTGTCACACGAAGATGAGCGATATGGACGGCGTCTCCGAGGTGAAGGACATCATCAAACGGGCAAAGAAATGGGGGATGCCGGCGATCGCGGTCACCGATCACGGCTGCGTGCAGGCGTTCCCGGACGCGTACCACGCCCTCGATAAGGGAGACAGCTTCAAGGTGCTCTACGGCGTGGAGGGCTATCTGGTGGATGACATGAAGGAGCTTGTCGAAAACTCCAGGAATCAGAGTATAGACGGCTCATTCGTGGTCTTCGACATCGAGACGACGGGATTTTCACCCATAAAGGATAAGATCATCGAGATCGGAGCGGTTCGCATAGAAAACGGCGAGATCACGGACCGCATGGACGAGTTTGTGAACCCCGAGATCCCGATCCCCTTTGAGATCGAACATCTGACCGGCATCAGCGATCAGATGGTGATCGGCGCGCCGACGATCGACGTGATCCTGCCGAAATTCCTTGAATTCGCGAAGGGCGCCGTGCTGGTCGCGCACAACGCCTCCTTCGACGTCAGCTTCATCAGGCGCAACGCGGAGCTCCTTGACATCCCGTTTTCGCCGACCGTGATGGATACGGTGACGCTCGCCCGCGTGCTGCTCCCGAATCTGAACCGCTATAAGCTGGACACCGTCGCGAAGGCACTCGGCGTTTCCCTGGAGAATCACCACCGCGCGGTGGACGACGCGGGCGCGACCGCGGAGATCTTCCTGAAATTTGCGGCTACGCTGAAAGAGAAGCACGGTATCCGCACGCTCGACGAACTGTCCGTCTTCAACGAGACGGATGACGCCGCGATCATGAAGCTGCCGACCTATCACATCATCATCCTGGCGCAGAACGATCTCGGCAGGGTCAATCTGTACCGTCTGGTGTCGCAGTCGCACGTCAGGTACTTCTCAAGGCGTCCCAGGATACCAAAGAGCCTGCTTGCGCGCTACAGGGAGGGCCTGATCATCGGATCCGCCTGCGAGGCGGGAGAGCTGTATCAGGCGGTCTTAAGAGGCGGCACGGACGCGGAACTGGCTCGGATGGTGAATTTTTACGATTATCTTGAGATCCAGCCGCTCGGCAACAACATGTTCATGCTGCGCGACGAAAAGAGCACGGTAAGGACCGTGGAGGACCTTCAGAACATAAACCGCAGGATCATCGAACTCGGAAGACAGTGCGGAAAGCCGGTCTGCGCGACCTGCGACGTCCATTTTCTGGATCCCGAGGACGAGATCTACCGCCGCATCCTGATGGCGGGGCAGAAGTTCAAGGACAGCGACCAACAGGCGCCTTTGTATCTGCGGACGACCGACGAGATGTTAAAAGAATTTGAATATCTGGGGAGCGATCTGGCGTATGAGGTCGTGGTGACGAACACGCGCATGATCGCCGATATGTGCGAGCCGATCGCGCCGGTGCGGCCGGACAAGTGCCCGCCGGTGATCGAGAACTCCGACGAGACGCTGCGCGGGATCTGCTACAGCCGCGCGCACGAGATGTACGGCGAAAACCTGCCGCAGATCGTCATCGACCGTCTGGAGAAGGAGCTGAATTCCATTATCTCCAACGGCTTTGCGGTCATGTATATCATCGCCCAGAAGCTCGTCTGGAAGTCGAACGAGGACGGCTATCTGGTCGGCTCGCGGGGATCGGTCGGCTCGTCGTTCGTGGCCACGATGGCCGGGATCACCGAGGTCAATCCACTCAGCCCGCACTATTACTGTCCGAACTGCCATTACACCGAATTCGATTCCGAGGATGTGAAGAAATACGCCGGGATGGCCGGATGCGACATGCCGGACAAGCTCTGCCCGGTCTGCGGGAAGCCGCTCAAAAAGGACGGCTTCGATATTCCGTTCGAGACGTTCCTCGGCTTTAAGGGCGACAAGGAGCCCGATATCGACCTCAATTTCTCCGGAGAGTACCAGAGCCGCGCCCATGACTACACGGAAGTCATCTTCGGTAAGGGCCAGACCTTCCGCGCCGGGACGATCGGCACGCTGGCCGACAAGACGGCGTACGGCTTCGTGAAGAACTATTTTGAGGAACACAACGAGAGAAAGCGCATGTGCGAGATCAACCGCATCGTGCAGGGCTGCGTCGGCGTGCGCCGCACGACCGGTCAGCATCCGGGCGGGATCGTCGTGCTGCCGTTGGGCGAGATGATCGATTCGTTCACGCCGGTCCAGCATCCGGCCAACGATATGACGACGAAGACGGTCACCACCCATTTCGATTACCATTCGATCGACCACAACCTGCTCAAGCTCGATATCCTCGGCCACGATGATCCGACTATGATCCGTATGCTGCAGGATCTCACCGGGCTCGACCCGGTAAAGGACATCCCGCTGGATTCCAAAGAGGTCATGAGC
>CANQGL010000136.1 GCA_947623185.1 uncultured Lachnospiraceae bacterium | reverse complement strand
GCTCATGCGGATATCGGATGCCTTGTTCAGTATGATCTCGCCGCCGTCGTAATTGCGGATCAGCTGCGGACGCACGTTCGCGCCGGAGATCTCCGGCGAGGTGTCCATGTGCGCCAGAAAACCGATCGTCGGGCAGTCCGCATCCGACGTGGCCGGGATCGTCCCGTAAACATAGCAGTTGTCGCTTACCGACACGTCCTTTATGCCCAGCGCGTTCATTTCGTCCGCCAGGTACTTCGCCAGCTCAAACTGCTTTTCGGTGCTCGGGACCGTGGTCCTGTTCTCCTCCGATGCGGTGTCAAACGACACATACTTCAGAAACCGGTCAACTACATTTGTCATCTTCATTCTCCTTCCTGTCCAGGTCCGTCTGGATCCCTTCCAGATAATGGACCAGCATGTCGCGGTGTCCGCGAAGTTTATAGGAATCAGGTATTGCTTCCTCGTAGGTAAAACTTTTCCTGCCGCCCTCCTCCATGCGTTTCCAGAACGTATAAACCAGGTCGAACGGCATGTAATAGATCTCGTCCTCACCCGTAAACGCGACGATAAAGAACGCGATGCCGCCCTGTTTCTCGAAATCGCGCATGAACGCGATCTGGTGCGGGTGGATGTTCTGCAGGGGAAATGTCTTTACCGCGCATTCCTTGGCGTCGAAACACACCGGAAGGCCCTGCACCACGCCGATGTAATCGACGGTGCTCTTCATGTCGAAATAGGCGAGCGTGATGTGGCGGCTCGCCTTGTCGATCTCGATCGGGGTGATCGGGGTGGGCACCTTCTGGATCAGCGCCAGGTTCTTCTCCCGGTAGCTCTCGTTTGTTCGGTTGATAAGTTCTTCGAGCGTGGAGCCGCGCAGGCCCCTCGTCTTCCATGTTCCCATGTATCCGCTATCCTTTTTCGTTGATGCGGGCGGTCTTTCCGCCGAGGCGCTTGATCAGCCCCTCGCCTTCCGCCACCCTCTTAAATTCCTCCGGCAGTCCGGCCTCGAAAACACGGCCGGAAAGATACGCGAACTTTCCGCCGGTGTGCGGGAACTCGAACCGGTACGCGTGAAGGAGCTGCGAGCGGAGCCCGTACTTCTTCGCGATCGGATCCGTCCTGGGCCGGCCCCCGAGTGTTCTCCCCCGCGAATCTCCGCCGTGACCGCCGCGGGATATTTCGCTCCGGGAGTTTCCGCGGGCATCCGCGCCGTATTTTATGTCTCCCGCGACCGGGTGGCCGATCGAGGCCAGATGTGCGCGGATCTGATGCGAACGCCCGGTGACGAGCTCCACGTCGAGCAGCGTGCACGCGCCGTTTGAAGCGATCGGTTCGTAGCGGGTGACGATGCGGGCCGCGCCGTCCGGTATGCCGGGGTCACGCGGGCTTTCGGCCTTCCCCGGAACCTGCGCCGTTGATCCCGCGCGGGAGCGCTTTTCACCGCCGTCCGTATACACGCGGACCGTATTTTTTTCCTCATCTTTTACGAGCCATCCGTCGAGCGTCTGCGGCTCTTTCAGCTCGCCCAGCACGATGCAGCGGTAATACTTATGGGCGCTGCGGTCCCGCAGGATCTCCGACAGGAACCGGAGTCCCTCGAGAGACTTTCCTGCGGCCACGATGCCGCTCGTGTTGCGGTCGAGCCGGTTGCAGACCGAAGGCCGGAAGCTGCGCAGTTCCTCCTCCGTGACCGCGCCGGTCGAAAGAAGATAGGCGATCAGATGTTCCACGAGGGAAACGTCGCTCTCCTTCGCCTTCTGGGAGAGCATCCCGGAGGGCTTGTCGATCAGGATGATGTCGTCGTCCTCATAAATTACGGAAACTGCGGGCGTCCGGACCCCGCGCGGCGCTTTCCCGGTCTCCGGCAGGTGCGTCTCTCCGGAAAACTTTCCGATCGTCTCGTCGGAGAGGAACAGCGTCACCGTATCGCCCTCCGCGAGCAGTTCGGAGCCCTCGCAGCGCTTTCCGTTCAGGGTGATGTTCTTTTTGCGCATCATCTTATAGAAAAAGCTCTTCGGGGCCAGCCGCATGTATTTGCCGAGAAACCGGTCCATCCGCTGTCCGGCGTCGTTTTTTCCGATCGTGATCTCGCGCATCCGCGGTCCGGTCTCCTTTCCTGTGTCCCCGCCGTCACATCGACAGGCTCTTTAACAGCTTCGCCACATACGGCGCGCTTCCGTCGTCCGTATCATCCGTCACAGCCGGAAGTGTTCCCAACCGTCGGAAGAAATTCTTTTCCCCGGTCATCACCTTCGCGTTCCCGTCCAGCTTCCACTTGATGAGCATCTCGTTCAGGAATTTCTCCGCCTTTTTTCCGTCCGCCTTTTCGTCCGGACAGTAAAGATAGACGCCGCTCGGATGGATCGCCGCTGCGTCGAACGGCAGGATCATGTCCTGCGAGGTGATGATCAGATCGTACAGGATCGGGAACCGGTCCTCGTACTGTTTACATTCCGAATGGAAGGTCTCCGTGATCTCCGGGATCTTTAGGGCCGCGATCAGCGGCGAGGCCATATTCGCCATCGGAAGCGTCGTCAGGACCGCGCTGATCGTCACCAGGTTCCGCAGCCCTCCCTCCGCCATGAAATGGCGCGCGATGAGAAGCGCCGCGATCAGCGCCAGAAACAGCCCGACGATCACGATCTGCCGTCTTCTGTGGGCCGTCCGGTATCCGTAGTCGCCTTTTTCGATTTTGTTCTTCACACAGATCCCCCTCCGTCAGATGATGGGCCGCCTTCGGGCCGCGGGTCATAAAATCCGGTGACGGGCTCCCTTCGGCCCGCGTCACAGAAGCTCCGAGTAATCCCGGATGAAACCGTCCGCAAGTTCCCGCTTCTCGGCCTCCATTGGTCTTGAGAAATCGTCCTCCACGGCGATCACCGTCATCCCGGCGCGCTTTCCGGCGGTGATGCCCGCAGGTACGTCCTCGAACACCAGGCACTCGGCAGGATCCGTTTTCAGGCGCCGCGCGACCTCCAGGTAGATATCGGGTTCCGGTTTTCCGGCCGGGACCTCGCACGCCGTCGCAATGACGTCGAAAAATTCGTCAAGTCCGAGCGCTTCGATCACGGCGTCGACGATGTCGCGGCCGTTCGAGGTCGCGATCCCGGTGCGGATGCCGTTTCTTTTGCAGAAACGCAGGAAATCCGCCGCTCCCGGCTTTAGCGGCACCTCGTATCGGTATTTGTCGGCCGCCATATCGGTCCAGCAGCTTTTGATCTCATCAAGCGTCATCGGGAGCGAAAAGCGCTTCTTAAAGTAGACTGCGGTCTCGGAAAAGCTCATCCCCTCGATCGCTTTCTGCAGGTCCGGCGGGCATTCGTAGCCGAACCGGCCGAGGAACTCGATGTCGATCTGTTTCCACATCCACATCGAATCGACCAGCGTTCCGTCCAGATCGAACAGCGCCGCCTTTTTTCCGTTTAAAAGTTCTTTTATGTTCGTCATAATGTACGCAAAAGCTCCAGTTCGTTTTCGGTGAGCGTCCGGTATTCGCCCGGCGCAAGCGCCGGATCGAGTACGAGCGGCCCCATTGACAGCCGTTTCAGATAGACGACCGGGCACCCGACGGCTTCCATCATCCGCTTGACCTGATGGAACTTCCCCTCCCGGACCGTGAGGCGGACGTCGGTACAGCCGTCCCCATATTCCGCGATCTCAAGCACCGCGGGAAGGCAGTGCAGCCCGTCCGGGAGGACGATCCCCTCCGCGAACGTCTTTACGGCGTCCTCCGGCACGCGTCCCTGACAGCGGGCGAAATAGACTTTATCGACATGCTTTTTTGGCGACAGCAGCCGGTGGATGAGCGCCCCGTCGTTCGTGATGAGCAGCAGCCCCTCGGTGTCGATGTCGAGCCGCCCCGCCGGGACCAGATCCTTCCGCTGCTTTTCCCCGATCAGATCGAGCACGGTCCGTCTCCTGCCGTCGCGGGTGGCCGTGATCACGCCGGCCGGCTTGTTTAACATATAATATTCCGTCCTGACATACGTCACCGGACGCCCGTCAAGCTCCACGAGGTCCGCTCCGGGCCGGATCTTCTGTTCCGGTCTCCGTTCGGTCTCCCCGTTTACCGAAACGCATCCCTTCCGCACGGCGTCCCGGATCTCGCTTCTTGTTCCCTTTCCCATATCGGCCAGGAACCGGTCCAGCCGCAGTTCGTTTCCCAATCCGTTCTCTCCTTCGTTTCGGCGTTCCGCCGGTCCGCATACCCCGGACGCGGTCTGCCGTTCCTCCATAAGTATAGCAAAATCCGGCCGAAAGTACAACTCATATGTCCCGTTTTTTCCTCATAAGCTGTAGCGATAAATCAACCGCTGTTTACTGCCATGAGAAAAACCATCCTTCTCTGCGGGCTGCTGTTTCTGATGCTGCTTCGCCCCGCTGTCACCGCGGAGGGAGCGCGGTACGGCCTCCTGCTCTGGTATTCGTCCGTCGTCCCGGCGCTGTTCCCTTTCATGGTCCTCTCCCGGCTGATCGTCTCATCCGGAGGGCTTTCGGCCGTCATGCGCCCGTTTTACCGGATCCTGCATCCGCTTTTCGGGCTCTCCGCCGAGGGCTGCTATACGCTCCTTGCCGGATTTCTCTGCGGCTGTCCGATGGGTGCGGGGACCTGCGCGGGCTTCATGGAGAACGGCCGGATCGGGAAACGCGAGGGAAGGTTCCTGATCGCGGTCTGCAACCTTCCGGGCCCGATGTTCCTGCTCGGCTACGTCTGTCCCCTCCTGGCGGACTGCTGCGGCCCCGCAAGAGTCCTTGTCTCATTCTATGCGCCGCTCCTTTTGATCGCGCCGCTCGCGGCCGCGATCTACCGGCCCCGCCTCGGTCCGTCCAATGATCCCGGGGACAGCGGTCCGTTCGCGGACCGTTTTTCGGAGCCGGATATCGGAGCCGCCATCCTCTCATCCGCCGAACTTCTCGTAAAGATCGGCGGCTTCCTGATGCTCTATTCGATCGCGGCCGTCTTTCTGCGCGGGATGACCGCGTTTCCGGCCCGTCTGCGGCTTTTTCTGATCGCCGTGCTCGAGATGACGACCGGCGTCCGCGAAACGGTCGCATCGCTTCCCTTTCCGCTCTCCGGAGCCGCAGCCTGCGCGTCGGCGGCATTCGGCGGCTTTTCCGGCCTCTCGCAGACACGGGCCGCGCTCGGCGGACAGGCGAAAAAAAATGCCGGATTATCCATCCGGCACTATTTTCTCTGGAAACTGCTGCACGCGTCGCTCTCGGCAGCCCTCTTCCTGCTTCTGTAAAGCCGGACGGGGCCGTTATCCTACGACCGGTCCCTCCTCGTCGGGCT
>CANQGL010000135.1 GCA_947623185.1 uncultured Lachnospiraceae bacterium | reverse complement strand
ATCTTGTCGATCCGGTTCCGTTCGACCTTCTCGACGACGAACCGCAGGTTTTCAAACGTCACTTCCTCGCCTTCCTCCGGCAGATGATCCAGCAGGCCGATCACAAAGCCGCCGAGCGAATCGTAGTCTTCGGATTCCAGTGAAAGTCCCAGCTGATCATTCAGATCGTCCAGCTTCACCGACGCCTCGATCACATATTCCCGCGCGTTGACTTTATGGATCAGGTCCTCCTCTTCCTCGTCGTACTCGTCGCGGATCTCCCCGACGATCTCCTCCAGCATGTCCTCGAGCGTAATCAGACCGGCTGTGGCCCCGTACTCGTCGAGGACGATCGCGATGTTGTTCTGCGTCTTCCGCAGCTCGACCATCAGCTCGGCCGTCTTTTTAAATTCGTAGGTGTAAAGCGGCTCCCGCAGGTAATCCCGCACATGGAACGCCGCCTCGTCCTCGTCTTCCAGGAACAGAAGGTCCTTGATGTTGATGATCCCGATCACGTTGTCGGTCGTATTCTCGTAGACCGGATAGCGCGTGTATTTTTCCTCGCGGAAGACCCCGATCACCTCGTCGTAGGTGGCTTCCACGTCGACAAACGCCATGTCGATGCGCGGGATCATGATGTCCTTGGCAACGGAGTCCCCGAAGTCGAACACGTTGTAGATCATCTTCTTCTCGTCCGACTCGATCACGCCCTCCTCGTGGCTCACTTCCACGATCGTGCGCAGTTCGTCCTCCGTGATCGCCTCCTGTTTTTTGTCGGGGTCGATGTGGAGCAGCTTCAGGACCAGAAGCGCGAGCCGGTCGACCACAAAGATCACCGGGGTCAGCACGCGCATGATCAGATAGATCGGTTTTGCGGAGCGCAGCGCCATCGTTTCCGAGTAGAGCGTGGCGCTGGTCTTCGGCGTAATCTCCCCGAAGATCAGGACCAGAAGCGTCAGCACGCCCGTCGCGATCCCCACATACCGGTCGCCGAAGCGGTGCGTCACCACCACTGTCATTAACGCCGAAGCGGATATGTTGACAATGTTGTTGCCGATCAGGATGGCGCTCAGCATCTTCGGCTGGTCGTCGAATATTTTCATCAGGACTTTCGCGCGGCTCAGCCCCGCGTCGGCCAGATTCCTGATCCTGATCTTGTTTACGGTCATCAGCGCCGTTTCCGAAGAGGAAAAGAACGCCGACAACGCCAGCAGCCCTATAATGATCAATATCTGAAGGGCTTCTTCCGAATCCAAAAAAACCAACTCCTATAATGCAAATTTCTGTATTTTGGCATTGATTTTACTATATTCATGCATTTCTGTCAACTGTTCCGGCCCGTTATGCCCCGGCCGCCGCATTCGCCGCCGGCGATAAACCCGCCGCAGCGCGGCGTCAGCACCGTCAATTCTTTTACAGGCATGCAAAAAGGCGGTCCGGAAATCAGGCTTTCCGAACCGCCCCACCGATTCAACAGGTGTATCGCCGTGCCGGCATAAGGAACCCGATGCGAATACGGTCACCCCAGCGTGGCTTTGCTGATCCACTCCAGGATGCCTTCCGGAAGCTCCGTCCCCTCCGGATAAGTAAGGATCACGTCGCCCATGCAGTCCTCTCCCTGTTTCAGTACATGATAGGTCACCGTGCCGTCCTCGACGAATTCCGTATAATAGTTGCCGAAGTCGTCGTAAGCAAACTCCGCATCCTCCGGCACGCTCCGCCGCACGCCGTCCCGCTGGGAATATTCCTCCACATCTGCGGGCAGAGGTACGCCGGCCGCCTCATAGGCGTCCATGCCAAAATGAGTCCCATGAATATGGAGATCGCCGTTGGAAAAGTCTGCGTAGGTACTGGGGAGCGGTTCCTCAAGCGAATAGACCTCCATCTCCCATCCTTCGGGGAAATAGAAAGTCCCTACGCCCTCGGCCACATATTCCTGCAGTTCTTCGGACGCGGCTTCCGTCTCGGGAGCGGCGGCCGTTGTCGCCGCTTCGGTTTTTGCCGCTTCGGTCGTCGCAGCTTCGGTCGCAGCGGGCGCGGCGCTTGTGCTCTCTGCAGCTTTGCCGCCGCATCCGGCAAGCAGCGTCATTCCCATGCAAACGATCAGCATTATTGTCAGTTTTTTCATGTCCATCCCTCCGTTTTCTGATATTTGTCGCCTGTGTTGTCGGGATCGGAAAGATCCGGACCCCTAACGACCTCATTTTATCAGAAAACAGCGGAAAACAGGTGTGCAGATCTGCACACTTATACTCCGTCCTCCAGTCCCCTGTTGACGGCGTTCAGGATCGCGATCAGGCAGCCGTCCATATTCCGCTCATCGCCTTCCACCGTATAGTAATAGAGTTCACCGTGACGCACGGTCCCGTTCTCTTCCGTCCACGAATATTCGATGTCGCTCCGGATCCTCCAGGCGATCCGTTCGATATGGTCCGCATAGTTTCCCAGCGACCGGACCGGCAGCCCGTCCCCGTAGGCAAGGCAGTCGGCGACGAACTCGTATCCATCCCGGCTCGACTGATAGGCCGAAAGCTCCTCCCCTTCCAGTCCTCTGTAATCAACGGTCTCTATGGAGGCGATCGTCGCGTCTTCACTCAGCTCCCGCACCAGCCGCTCGCAGAGCTCCGCGAGATTTTCGTAGTCACCGGCCCACATCCGGTCCACGATCTCATCCACGTCCGCCTGATACACATACGGATCCCAGCTTACCGGAGCGGCCGTCCCGCTTTGGGCCGCCAGCTCCAGACGGAGCCTGCGGTTCTCGGATCCGAGCCATACCGTCAGCAAGACGAGAAGGATCAGCAGAAGCGCGGCGCATATACGGCCGGGGCTCCGGGCCTGCCGGCATCCCTGCGCGACTTTCCGCAGCGCTTTTTCCAAATGTTCCGCGTCCGCATACCGTCCGGCCGGATCATAAGCGCAGCAGCGTTCGATCACCTTTTTCAGACGTTTTTGGTCCCTTGTCTGTAAAAGTTCCGTGTCCTCCCCGGCGCAATCGCCGGAGGCCATATAAAGAAGCACTTTTCCGAGCGCGTAAATATCCGTCCTGCAGTCCGTCTGCCCGTAGCCGAACTGCTCCGGCGCGGCATAGCCGCGCGTGCCGAGTTTCACCGTGTCCGTCTCCTGCCCCGGTTTATACTGCCTCGCGGACTCAAAATCGATCAGGCAGATCCGTCCGGTCCCGGTGACCACGATATTCTCCGGTTTCAGGTCCCGATGGATCACGGGCGGCGTCTGGCGGTGGAACGCGGCCACTTTCCGGCAGATCCTTATCCCAAGCTCCGCGGTGTCCGCAACATCCAACGGGCCTTCGCGCCCGACCAGTTCCTCGACCGTCGTGCCCTCAACGTAGTCCCGCAGCAGGAGACCTTCTCCGCCTTCCTTTTTAAACTCCACGGTGCCGAATTCCGTCTGCCCGCGCAGGAACTCATATTCCCTTTCCAGAAACGCGGCCTGCTCCCCGCGCGCCCGTTTCAGTACAAACCGCGCTCCATCCGTTCGCCGCTCCAGAAGATAAGTTTCCCGTTCGGGCGTCTTTTTCAGGCATCGCAGTATGCGGTAAACGGCATCCCAGTCGGCATATCCAAGCTGTTCCATCGTTCTCACAGCCTCTCCATAAGCTCGTCAAACCGTGAAAGCGGCAGTTTGTTCTCGATGGCGTAGATCACTGCCGCGTCCTCGCGGATACGCGGATACAGGATCTCCTTCCTGCCGATCTTTAGCAGGCGGTTCGTTTCGTCAAGCCCCAGCCCGAGAAGGACCGCCAGGCGGATCAGGACCGTCCTTGTCGGTTTCCTTGTGCCGTTAAACATCTGATAACCGTAAGTCCGCTCCAGCCCCAGGCTGCGGATCGCGTCTTTCGTTTCCATCCGGTGCTCCGCAAGCAGATCGTTCAGATAGAGGGAAACGGGCGGGCAGCTGAATTCATGCCGTTCCAGGAAGGACAGGCCGTTCTTCTGTTCCCTGATCTGGTGCAATAATTCTTCCGTGCTTTTCATCCGGGATCTTCCTTCCTCTTTCGCCGGTATTGCTTTTTCACATCAGAAATCCCATGAGCCGCGTATCGTCTTCTGACAGACACGCGGCTCACAAAACCGGTCACAGATTCCGGTTCACGATATTCTCCAGCGTTCCCTTCCACGGCTCGAACGGGATCTCGCCCTCGTAGTTCAGGAAATCGACCACATAGCCGAGCGCCGCCGCCACGCCGTAGATCATGCCGCGCTCGTCGATGTCGAATTCCGCCGTATGGTGCGCGGCTCCGGAGCCGACCTCGGGATTGCGGATCCCGGTGAAGGTCAGGATACTCGGCCAGAGCTTCAGATACGCCTGATAGCTCTCGGAGGCCATCCACGGTTCCGCCTTCGTCACGGCGTCCTCGCCGATGTACTTCTTTACCGCCTCTTTTGCGATCGCGCTGCAGGTCGCGTTGTTGCGGCACTCGAACAGCGGATCCTTTAAGCTCAGGATCTCGTATGTGCAGCCGCAGAGCTCGCACTCCTGCTCCACGACCTTTAAGAACTGTTTCATGAACGGCTCGCCCGCGCCCTCGACGTTGAAGGTGCGGACCGTGCCGCCGAAGGTCAACTCATCCGGCACGACGTTGCGCGCCGTCCCGCACTCCACCATCCCGATCGAGAAGGTCAGGATATCCGTGGGAGCAACGTATTTCATGCGCAGGGTGTTCATATGGTTGTAGATCGCGTTGAAGCAGTCCAGCGTGCTGTGCGCCATATCGGGGCGGGAGCCGTGGCCGCTCGTACCGTGCAGGCGGATCGAAAATCCGTAGCCGCCGGACATGACCGCTTCCGGCTCGACCGAGATCTTTCCCGCGTCGACGTCCCACTTCACATGGGTCGCCATGCAGCCGTCGATCTTCAGTTTCATCGTCTCCACGATGTAGGGCAGGAGGTTGCGGATCTGTCCGCCCAGCTCCTCGCCGCGCTCAAAGCAGAGAACGACGGTCCCGTTCAGCTCGTCCCGATGCTCGTGCAGGATCTTTCCCTCCGTGAGCAGCATCGCCGTATGCGCGTCGTGGCCGCAGGCGTGGCAGACGCCCGGATTCTTTGAAATGCAGACCTTGTCGTGGCCCAGGTTCTTCGGGTTCTCCAGGATCGGAAGCGCGTCGACGTCCGCGCGCAGAAGGATGGTCTTCCCCGGCTTTCCTCCGTGGATCAGTCCGACCACGCCGCCGTCCGGCACTTCGACATGCTCGATCCCGAGTTTTTCGAGTTCGCTGCAGATGTATTTGACCGTCTCAAATTCCTGTCCGGTCATTTCCGGATGCTCGTGCAGATACCGTCTGTTCCGCACCGCAAAATCAAAATTTTTCT
>CANQGL010000134.1 GCA_947623185.1 uncultured Lachnospiraceae bacterium | reverse complement strand
ATGGAGATCGCCCGGGCGCTGGCAGAGAACGGGGCGCGAATTTCGGCCGGACACGACCTGGCCGGAGAGATCTGGACAGACCGGCCGGCGCTTGCCGCGCCGAAGGTGTGGATCCTCAAAGAGCGGTACAGCGGAGAATCGGCCGACAGCAAGATCAAGCGTCTTCGCGAAGCCATCGCCGCGGTCGGTGCGGCCATCCACATCCTTTCGAGCCTCGACGACATCGCATGGCTGTTCAATATCCGGAAAACCGGCGCGGACGGCAATTTCCTTCCGCCTGCGCACGTCCTCGTCTCTCAGGATGAGGTCCGGCTGTTCATCGACGCCGGGCAGGCTGACGGGCAGATAAAGCGGTATTTTGACGATCTCGGCGTTTCGGTCGAGGACTACGGAAAAATATACGGGGCGGTTTCGGCTCTGCGGAACAAAAAGATCCTGCTCGAGCCCGGAAAGGTGAATTTCGCGCTCTTTAACGGCATCGACGAAAGCTGCGCGCTGATCGAGCGGATGAACCCGACTTCGCTCATGAAAGCGGTAAAGAATGAGGTCGAGCGTGAAAACATGCGGTCGGTCCACAAAAAGGACGGCGTCGCGCTGACAAGATTCATTTTCTGGCTGAAAAACAGGGTCGCTTCGGGAGCCGCTCTCACAGAAACGGAGGCCGCCGAGCGTCTGGAGGAATTCCGAAAGGAGCAGGACGGTTATCTGGCTCCGAGCTTTGAAACGATCTCCGCATACGGGAGCAACGCCGCCATGTGTCATTATCACGCCGAAGAGGGGGCGGACGCGGCGATCGGGGCGCGTGGATTTTACCTGGTCGATTCCGGCGGACAGTATTACGAGGGGACGACGGATGTGACGCGCACGGTCGTTCTGGGACCGCTGCGGCCGGAAGAAAAACGTGATTACACGCTGGTCCTGATGGGGATGCTGCGGCTTTCAAACGCGAAATTCCTGTACGGGTGCCGCGGACTGAACCTCGATATCCTGGCCCGCGGACCGCTCTGGCAGTACGGTCTTGATTTCAATCACGGGACCGGACACGGGGTCGGCTATCTTTCGACCGTGCATGAACGGCCGAACGGTTTCCGCTGGAGAATGGTCCCGGAACGGCTGGACAGCTGCGTTCTAGAGGAGGGCATGGTGACGTCGAACGAACCGGGGATCTATATTGAAGGAAGCCACGGGATCCGCACCGAAAACCTGCTTCTGTGCCGGAAAGCGGAACGGAACGAATACGGACAGTTTATGGAATTTGAAACGCTGACGCTCGCCCCGATCGACACGGAGGCGATCGAGCTCTCCTTGATGGAGCCGTCGGATATCCGGCTGCTCAACGGATACCACAGGAGAGTGTACGAGGAGTTGTCGCCGTATCTTACCGAACAGGAGCGCGGATGGCTGCGCGAGGCGACAAGGGAGATCGGAAAGAGCATGAAAGCTTGACCGGTCAGGCGCGGATCGCGGCGCGGCCGGTCGGAAAAACAGCGGTAAAACAACAGAAGAAACGACAGAAAAAACGACAACAAAAAGCGCCGGAACCCCATCCGGCGCTTAAATTTTGACTTTATCAGTCGGATACAAAACCCAAACAACAAAATGCAATACTTTAACAGTCCACGGTACGCCGACGGTCAGATGTGATACGGCTCGCGGGCCAGTCGTTTCCGCCCGGCGCTCTCGGGCGCATACGCGAGCGGATAAACGGCGGCGGCCAGAAGCATGGAACCAAATCCGTCCACGACCGAGTGCTGCTTTAGGAACACCGTCGAGAGACAGATCAGAAGCATGATGACCGCGGACGCAGCGACGATCTTCCGGTTCTTTTTCAGCCGCTCGCTGTGCGTGACCGCGATATGGACGCCGATGGCGTTGTACACATGGATGCTTGGGAATACGTTGATGCACGGATCGATCTTCCAGACCATTGATACGAGCCGCGTAAACATATTCTTTCCGGCATCGATCGCGGGCCGGAAATCGGTCCCGTTCGGGTACAGCGTGCAGATCAGCAGGCAGATCGTCATTCCTGTAAACAGGAACGTGCAGAGCCGGTAATAATCGTCCCTGCTGACAAAGAAAAAGTAAGCAAACGCCAGTCCCGTCGACAGGAACCAAAACAGGTAGGGTACGATAAAGTACTCGCAAAACGGAATCAGATCATCAAGCGCGGAGTGGATCACATGGTAGGGTTTGTCAATGTTTTTCTGAAGATCCAAAAACCACGGAAAATAGATCAAAAAATAGGACATGAGCCATATATGCCCGTATTTTCGAATCAGGTTCTTCATAGTTGATACGCTTCCTTTTGTTCTGATCCTTATAGGATCCCCAACTTTCGAAATTATATCATATATGAACAAAATTATCAACGATATTAACAAAATTTTAATATCTTGCGATATTACATTTTTTTATACCCAATAGTTCCAAAATACCGGAATATTCCACATATCGGGCGCGCCCCGGCGTAACCGCATGGTCCGCCGCACAGGGGCTCTTCCGGACGGTGACGCTGCCTTACCGCGCCCGCGCACAGGGGCCCTTCCGGGCGGTAGTGCTTTGCGCGCGGTCCGCTACGCCTGCTTATTCTGCCCGCTTCCTTTTTTGCCCAGGATCTCCGTCAGAACGTCCAGCAGCTTTTCGACGTCGATCGGCTTTGCGATATGCGAGTTCATGCCGCATTCCAGAGCGTGCCGGCGGTCCTCCTCGAACGCGTTGGCCGTCATGGCGACGATGGGGATAGCGGAAAGCGCGGGGTCCTCCAGCGCGCGTATCGCCCTGGCCGCGTCGTATCCGTTCATCTTCGGCATCTGGATGTCCATGAGGATCAGCGAATAATAGCCGGGGGCGGAATTCTTTACCTTTTCCACTGCGACCGTTCCGTCCTCCGCCGTTTCCACGATGAATCCGCTGCCGGAAAGAAGTTCCTCCGCGATCTCGCGGTTCAGTTCGTTGTCCTCGACCAGAAGCAGGCGCGTCCCTTCAAAGCGCCCGGAGAGATCCGGGATCGGGGAGTTCTCCTGGGCCTGCAGCGTCTCGCTCCCTGCGGCGATCAGGATATCGCGCAGCTCGGAGAGGAAGATCGGCTTGTTGCAGAACGCCGTTACGCCCGCGGCCCGCGCCTCCTCCTCGAAGGTGGTCCAGTCGTACGCGGTAACGACGATGATCGGGGCGCTATCGCCCACGACGGAGCGGATCTGCCGCACGACCTCGATCCCGCCCAGATCGGGCAGGAACCAGTCTATGATGAACGCATAATACTCGTCGCCCAGTTCGTAAGCCTGCCTCGCGTGCAGGACCGCTTCCTTTCCGTGCAGGACCCACTCGGAGCGCATGCCGATCTGGTGCAGCATCTTGGTGATGCTGTCGCAGGTGGTGAAGTTATCGTCTACGACCAGCGCGCGGAGCCCCTGAAGCTCGCTCACGATGCCGACGTGCGCCGTTTCGCCCTGGAGACGGAAGTCAAGGTTGATGATAAACTCCGTGCCCTTGCCCTGCTCCGTGTGCAGCTCTATGGTGCCGCCCATGGTATCGATGATGTTTTTTGTGATCGCCATGCCGAGTCCGGTGCGCTGGGTCCCGCTGGCGGTGGTGTTGCGCTCGCGCTCAAACGGCTCGAAGATATGCTTGGTAAATTCCGGGCTCATGCCGATCCCGGTGTCCTTGACGTGGATCTCGTAAGAGCCGTAGCCCTTGGGCGCGCGCGGTTTCTGACGGATCGTCAGGGCGACCGTACCGCCCGGAGGGGTGAACTTGATCGCGTTGGAAAGGAGATTTAAAAGCGCCTGGTTGACGTGCAGCTTGTCGCAGTAGATGTTCTCATCCACGACATCCACGGTATCCATATAAAAATTGAGCTGCTTCGACTCCATCTGGCTCTGGATGATGTTGCGCATATCGCGGAAAATGTCCGCGATCGAACACTCCTTCTCCTCGATGTTCAGCTTGCCCGACTCGATCCGGCTCATGTCGAGAATATCGTTGATAAGAGAGAGCAGGTGATTGCTGGACGACAGGATCTTCCTTAAGTATTCCTGGGTCCGTTCGCGATTGTCCAGATTGGCTTGCGCCAGCGTCGTAAAGCCGATTATGGCGTTCATCGGCGTGCGGATGTCATGGGACATATTGGACAGGAACGTGCTCTTGGCCCGGTCCGCTGCCTCGGCTTTCCGGAGCTTTTCGGTCAGGACCGCCTGATTTACGGCCATTTCCGTCGTCTTCATAGCATTGCGTCTGATCCAGATGTAATAGACCAGGATCACGAGCGCCATCACGATGCCGAGATAAAAGCAGACCCGGCGGACGGCGAACACGCTTGAGAACGCTTCCTTCTCCGAAACGTCGACGGCGATCGCCCACTCGTTGATACCGGCGGGGGCGTAATACATGTATTGCCATCCGTCGGTATCCTGCGTCCGGTAGATCACATATCCGGTGTTCAAAGCGATCACGTCTTTCGTAGATTCTTCCCAGTCCTTTTCGCCCTTGGTCTCGCGTTCCGAGGCTGGGTAATCGGAGATGTTCTTAAGTTCATGATGCCATGTGTCCAGCAGAAAATCGCCGGTCTTTGTATCGATAATGTAGATCTTGGCGTTGGCGTTATAGATATTGTCTATGTTCAGGCTTTGGTCCAGGGTGTTCAGCTCCGTGACGCCGTAAAGCATGGCGGCCGTCTCACCGTTCTGGTAGATCGGCACAAAATGGCGCAGGATGGGAGCGCCGGTCGCGAGGTCATACGTCCGGCCCGAAATGTGCTCGCCCAGAGGCGCTTCTTCCGCAAAAGAGAGATCGTCGATCTCCGATGCGTCCGTTATGGTCCCGTCCGGGGAGAGCAGCTGGTCGTCCGAGAGGAGGACCATGACCCTCATCGTGCCGAGCAGCGGAGTGATGGACTGCATGACTTCCTGCGTCGCATCAAGGTCGAAATTGTCTGCCTGGGAGAGGATCTGAGCCGTTGCGTTGAGGATACGGCTGTCGCGTTCGAGCTTGGAGGAGACCTCCTCGATGACCGTGTTGACCCCCTCTTCCATACGTCTTAAGGCCCTCACCCGAAGGCCGGAGTTTATATTCAGATAAGCGGAAATCAGGAGTATGACGATAATAACGATCACAATGCCTGTTGCGGTCAGGCTGTTGTCTTTGTCTTTCGGTTTGTTCCCGATCATGCCGGCTCCTTTCCACAGCAATGAAAACTGTCAAATCTATACATTTTCCCGATATAGGCTGATTATTTTTAATTATATCAAAATTGAATGAAAATGTCCATACTAAATGAGGCAGGAGCCAGGGTTGTTTCATGAAGTATTATAGACAGCTCCGTTACCCTTCTCCTTCTATCACCTTTACCAGA
>CANQGL010000133.1 GCA_947623185.1 uncultured Lachnospiraceae bacterium | reverse complement strand
ATCGCGCGCCTCGACGATGCCCTCTCCGCCGCTTTTGGCAAGCAGGTCCGCCGCGTGCAGCGCCTTTCCCCCCGGCGAGCTGCAGACGTCGAGGACAAAGTCCCCGCTCTTCGGCGGCGCCGCAAAGCCGACAAGGGCGGAAGCCGCATCCTGTACGGTGACGAGGCCGTCCGCAAGCGCCCGGATACTGTCCGGCGCATCGTAGCCGCTCAGTTCCAGGACCCCGGGAACGAGCTCCGACGGCTTTACCGTGATGCCCTGCTCACGCAGGCCGACCGTGACCGCGCCGGTAGCGGCCCTGCTCTCGTTGCACCGCACCGTGAGCGGACGTTCCGTAAGAAACGAGGCGGCGATCCGCTCCGCGGTCTCCCTTCCGTACTCTTCCTCCCACATGGCGAACATCCAGCGCGGGACCGAATAGCGGAGCGTCGGATCGTCGAATACGATCGTCTCCTTTTCGCGGGCCACGCTTCGCAGCACCGCATTCACAAAGCCGGAAAGACCGGCAAACCTGCGCTTTTTCGCAAGCTTTACGGCCTCGTTGCAGACTGCGGGATCCGGCACCCGCTCCATGTAAAGGATCTGGTAGACCGACATCCGCAGAATCGTCCGGATCAGGGGCTTCTGCCTCTCGGTCTTCACGCTCGAAAAACGGTCGATGACCGCGTCGAGCTGGATCACATATTCCAGTGTTCCCTCGACCGTGCGCGTGATGAAGGCGCGGTCCTGCTTCTCCAGATAACGGTATTTCGTGAGGGCCTGATTCAAAACCAGATGGCTCATCCCGCCGTTCTCCAGGATCTCAAGCAGTACGTCGAGAGCGATCTCCCGGCTGTCCGTCTTAGTTGTCACGCCGGCGACCTCCGCCAAACAGAATGACCAGCCTCAAAAGCTGCAGGATCGAAGTGGCCGCAGCCGCCACATAGGTGAGCGCGGCGGCGCTCAGGACCTTTCTGGTCCCCGCGACCTCGTCGTGCGCGAGGATCCCCTGCGAATCCAGAAGGCGCGTGGCGCGCGACGAAGCGTTGTACTCCACCGGGAGCGTGACGAGCTGGAACAGGACCGCCGCCGAGAAGAGCAGGATCCCGATCTGGACGAGCGGCGAACCCAGTCCGCCGAAAATGACGCCGATCAGGATCATCGGCCATGAAAGTTTGGTCCCGAAATTCGCAACCGGCACCAGCGCGCTGCGGAACGACAGCGGCGCGTAGCCTTCGTTGTGCTGCATGGCGTGCCCGCACTCGTGCGCGGCGACGCCGATCGCGGCGACCGAAGTCGCCCCGTAGACCGACTGTGAGAGATTCACCGTCTTCGTGCGCGGATCGTAATGGTCCGTCAGGTTCCCGGCGACCGGCTGCACCGTCACGTCGTAGATCCCCTGTGAATTTAAAAGGCGCCGGGCCGCTTCCGCCCCGGTCATGCCGGACCGGCTCGCGATCCTCGAATATTTGCTGAACGTGGAATTTACCCGGCTCTGCGCCCACATCGAAAGAACGACGCCGATCAGAAGAAGGAGCATCGTCGGGTCGAATCCGTATCCGTAACCCATACCGTAATATCCGTACATCCTTACATTTCTCCTTTCGCTTAACCGCAGTCTATACGGTCCGCTCCCAGCACCGTGCCCGGAGCGACCGCAAAGCCCCGCAGGAAGGCCATAGCGTCCATCCGCTTCCGGCCCTCGAGCTGCAGTTCCTCTATCTTCAGGAAACCGTTGCCGGTCTCCGCAAAAAATCCGTCTTTTTCGACCGCCGTCATGCCCGGGATCCCGCAGGCTCTCGGCGCTCTTACATCGGAAGCCGGGACGACCTCCGCCGCCCAGAGCTTGACCGTCTTTCCGTCAAGGGAAGTATATGCGCTCGGCCACGGGTTTAACCCGCGGATCAGTCTCTCGATTTTTTCCGCGCTCTGCGACCAGTCGATCTCGCCCGTCGATTTTTTCAGCATTTTTGCATAGGACGTCTGCGCCTCGCCCTGCGGCGTGCGCACCGCCGTTCCGTCCTCCAGTTTTTTTAGCGTCGAGAGGATCAGTTCGCCGCCGAGCCGCGAGAGCCTGTCGAACAGGCTCCCGCCCGTCTCCTTCTCGTCGAGCGCGACCGTTCGCTGTTCCAGGATATCGCCGGTGTCCAGGCCCTCGTCCATCAGCATGGTGGTGACGCCGCTCTCCTTCTCGCCATCGATCACCGCCCACTGGATCGGAGCCGCGCCGCGGTATTTCGGAAGCAGCGAGGCGTGTATGTTGACGCATCCGTAACGCGGGATCTCAAGCACGGCCTTCGGCAGGATCTGTCCGAACGCCACGACCACGATCGCATCCGGGGCGATCTCCCGGAGGACTTTTATAAACTCCTCATCCCGCACCCTAAGCGGCTGCCAGACCGGGATTCCCAGTTCAAGGGCCTTTTCCTTGACCGGCGTCATAAGCACGGCCTTCCCGCGGCCCTTCGGCCTGTCCGGCTGCGTCACGACGGCTTCGACCGAGTGGCCGCCGGCGGTCAGCGCCTCCAGCGCCGGCACCGAAAAATCCGGCGTTCCCATAAAAACGATCCGCATTACTGCTCTTCCTCCCCGGCGTCCGCGTCCAGAAGCTCGCCCTCGACCAGATCCACATAGAGTTTTCCCTGCAGATGGTCGTACTCGTGGAGGATACAGCGCGCCAGAAGGCCCTCGCCCTCAAGCTCATACTCCTCCATGCTCTCGTTGAGCGCGCGCACACGGACCTTCTCAGCCCGCGTGACCTGTCCGTTCTTTCCCGGCACGCTGAGGCAGCCCTCCAGACCGGTCTGGCTCCCCTCCGTGCTCAGGATCTGGGGATTGATGAGCACATAGCGGTTCCCGTCCTCCACATCCATCACGAAGATCTGCTTTCGCACGCCGACCTGCGGAGCGGCCAGCCCGCATCCGCCTCCGTCATACATGGTGTCGAACATATCGTTTATCAGCTGGTGCGTATGAGGATTCATCTCCTTCACCGGCTTGCATACTTTTGTCAGCGACTCGTCCCCGAGCGTTCTTATCTGTCTGATTGCCATGTCTTTATGTCCCTTCTTTGCTTACAGGTCATACTGTACCGTCACATTTCTTGTCATGTCCCGCCCGTTTTCCCACGATTGGACAGACTTTCTTACCTTAAACAGTATAGCATAACTTTCATTCTTTATATATAAATTTTTTCTGTAAATATCATTAAGTTTGTATGGCAGCGCGTTTACGGGTCCGATCAGCCCGCGAAGCTCCGTCCCGTATTCCTGTTCGATCCGCCTTTTTGCCGCGTCCGCGGCCCGCGCGAGCGCCTCCTCGTCCCGCGACGAAAGCGTGACCGTAAGGAGCCCCACCGCCGGCGGATATCCCATCATTTTCCGGTAAAGGAACTCCTGCTCATAAAACTTCGGGTAGTCCTGTTCGGCCGCCGCTCCGATCGCGAAATGGTCCGGCGCGTAGGTCTGGATCACAACATCCCCCGCCAGGGATCCGCGGCCCGCGCGGCCAGACGCCTGCGTGAGCAGCTCAAACGTCCGCTCTGAGCTTCTGAAATCCGGCGCGTAAAGAGACAGGTCTGCGGCCATGATGCCGACCAGCGTCACATTCGGGAAATCATGTCCCTTCACGATCATCTGGGTCCCGATCAGGATGTCGGCCCCGCCCTCGGAAAAGGTCTGCAGGATCTCCTCGTGCGCGCCTTTTTTCGACGTCGTGTCCGCGTCCATCCGCAGGATCCGCGCTCCGGGAAACGCCCGCGCCGCAAGTTCCTCCAGCTTTTGGGTGCCGGTCCCGAACGGCGCTATGTACGGCGAGCCGCAGACCGGGCATTTCTCCGGCACCGGCCGCTCGAATCCGCAGTAATGGCAGCGCATCCGCCCGTCGCGGTGATACGTCAGGCTCACGTCGCAGTGCGGGCACTTTACGGCCTCGCCGCAGGACCGGCAGGACACGAAGTTCGCGTAGCCGCGCCTGTTCATGAACAACATCGCCTGTTCCTTCCGAGCAAGACACCCGTTCATGAGTTCCGTGAGCTTCCGGCTGAAGATCGAGCGGTTCCCCTCCGCGAGTTCGGCCCGCAGATCGACGATATGGACCCTGGCGAGCCTGCTCTCCTCCTTCGCGCGTTTCGTGAGCGAAAGAAGGCGGTACTCCCCGTCCAGAGCACGCTTATAGCTCTCAAGAGACGGCGTGGCCGAGCCGAGCACCAGGCTGGCTCCGCTCATTTTCGCCCTCATCTGCGCCACCTCGCGGGCGTGGTAGCGCGGTGCGTTCTCGCTCTGATACGCGGGCTCGTGTTCCTCGTCGATGATGATGAGGCCGAGGTTCTCAAACGGCGTAAAAAGCGCCGAGCGGGGACCGATCATGATGTCGATCTCCCCGTTTGCCGCCCGCTCCGACTGGTCGTAGCGCTCCCCGGCCGACAGCCTCGAATTGATGATCGAGACCCGCGCTCCGAATCTGCGGTAAAATCGCATGACGGTCTGCCATGTGAGGGAGATCTCCGGGATCAGGACGATCACCTGTTTCCCCGCCGCGAGCACATGCGCGATCAGTTCCATGTAGACTTCCGTCTTGCCGCTTCCGGTTATCCCGTAGAGCAGATAGGTCCCGCGGATCCCGCTGTCGTAGTCGCGGATCACCGCATCGGCCGCCGCGCGCTGTTCCGCGTTCAGTTCCGGCGCTTTGTCCTCTCTTTCGTATCCCCGCACCGGATCGCGGTTTTTCCTCTCGCTCACGACCTCGATCACGCCCCTGTCCTCAAGGGGTTTTAAGGCCGCGGCGGTAATGCCCAGCTTTTCCGCCGTCAGACGGTACGGAAGCTCTCCGTTTTCCAGGAGCGCCCGGTAGAGGCGTATGCGCGCCCGGTATTTTTTCCGCTCCGCCTCGGCGAGAAGATTCGCCAGCTCCTCTCTGCTTTTCAGACTGCGGATCGTCCGCTCGTTTCTCGGTGTGACCTCCGTTTTGACCGGAAGGACGGTCTTCAGCGCCTGGCTCATCGTCGAGCTGTAGCGTTCCCGCATCCACCACGCGAGGCAGATCATCTGGCTTTTTACCGGTACGGCGCCCGGGACAATGTCCAGGATCTCCTTGATCCGCTCCGGCGCGAAGGACGGTTCGTTTCCGGCCGCGACGACAAAGCCCTTCCGCTCCATATCGCCCTTTCCAAACGGCACCAGGACCTGCGTCCCGATCCCGACCGTCTCCCGCAGGCGCTTTGGGATCCGGTACTGGAAAATGCGGTCCACGTTTTTTACGGAGAGGTCGATGATGACGTCCGCATATTCAGCTGACATAAACGGCCCCTCCTTTCTTTCGGCCCGCGTGCCGGTGTCCGCCCTGCCGCGATGCCGGTCCTGCCGCAATGCTAGTCCTGCCGCGATGCTAGTCCTGCCGCGATGCTAGTCCTGCCGCAACGCTAGTCCTG
>CANQGL010000132.1 GCA_947623185.1 uncultured Lachnospiraceae bacterium | reverse complement strand
GACCCCGATCGACTATCCCGTCATGTTCACGCCGGACGATCCGGAGCACTATCTGCACCGGGATTTCAACGGTTCCTACTCCTCTAGCGGCGTCCCGTTCCTGGACGCGGACTGCAAGGAGGACGGAAACCTTTATCTGGTCTACGGCCATCACATGAAAAACGGCAGCATGTTCGCCACGCTCGGAAAATACGACAGCAGCCAGTACTGGGAAGAGCATCCCGTGATCCTTTTCGACACGCTGACGGAGACGGGCGATTATGAGATCATGGCGGCGTTCTACGCGAAAGTGGCCGGAGCGGACAGCGGCGGATTTAAGTACTACGATTACACGGATCTGAGCGATCCGGAAGTCTTTGACGAATACGTCTCGAACGTCAAACGGCTGTCGGTCATCGACACCGGGATCACCGCCGAATACGGGGACAGGCTGGTGACGCTCTCGACCTGCAGCTACCACACGAGCGACGGGCGTTTCGTCGTCGTCGGAAGACAGAAGGCCGGCGACCGTACCGGTCAGAAGACAAAGTAAACGCGCCGCAGCAAGAAAAAACAGTTCAGTCAAAAAAGCCGGAGGATCCTGCAATTTCCGATTGCAATTTCTCCGGCTTTCCGTTACAATAAAAAGCACCATTCCTTTTTTTCTAAAACTTCTATATTTCACTTCAGGAGGTATTCTATGGATCGCTCTTCTTTTTTTGACGCCCTTCAGACGGAACTGGCCGCGTCTCTGCCCGACGGCGTTTCCGTATCGTTTCAGCAGGTCCAGAAAAACAACGGCGTTATACTTGACGCGTTGTGTGTCCGCACGGGCGCATCGGTCTGCTCTCCCGTCATCTATCTCGACCCTCTTTACGAACAGTACCGGTCCGGAAGGTCCGCCGCCGTGATCGCACGCGCCGTGGCGGAACGGCTGGACGGCTGCGATTCCGCATCTGATTCCGATTTTGATAATATTCGCAATCTTGAAATCGTGAAGAGCCGGATCGCGTACCGTCTGATCTCGGTATGCAAAAACGAATCGCTTTTAAGCGAGATCCCGTGGATCCCGTTTCTCGATCTGGCCGTCGTCTTCTACCTTCGCTTTGAGCCGCAGGACGGCTACGCCGTCTCCATGTGTATCAATCACGGTCTCGCACGTTCGTGGGGCCTTACGGCCGACGACCTCTTTGCGATCGCATCCGAAAACACGCCTGAACTGCTCCCGGCCAAGACCGAGTCTCTCTCGGAGCTGATGGCGGGCTATCTGCATGTCGATCCCGACACGCTGCGGGCTCCCGGAGTCCCGGAGCTTCACGTTTTGTCCAACGTGACCGGCATTTACGGGGCCGCCTGCCTGCTCTATGACGGGGTGATCGGGGAATTCGCCCGCAAAGCGGACGCCGATCTTCTGATCCTGCCCTCCAGCGTGCACGAAGTCATGCTGCTCGCCGATTCGCCCGACAGCGATCACGAAAGCCTGCGCGATACGGTCCGTTCCGTCAACGGAGAAGCCGTCCCGCCGGAAGACTTCCTCTCCGACGAGCTGTACCGCTACGACCGCAGTACCCGCTCGTTCACAGTCGTTTGCCCCGGTTCTCGTGACGAAGCTGGAAAAGACGTGAAAACGAGTCCGTGATAAAGATCGCCATCGCCATCGCGCCCGCGATCTGCAGCGTCTGGGTCAGATAGTACGTCGTCGCATACGAATTGTTCCGTATGAGATAATAGACGCAGCGATAGATCGCCGCTCCGGGGACCGCCGGCAGGATACCCGGTATCAGAAATACCGTGACCGGCGCTTTCCGGATGCGCGCGAGCCGGTGGCTGATGACCGCCACCACAAGCGTCGACACAAACGCCGCCCGCAGCGAGGAATGGCTGAAATTATAGATCATGAGATAACTCCACCAGGCGATCGCGCCGCACAGAGCCGCAAGCGGCTTCTGCTTCCGCGGGACTTCGAGCACCGCGGCGAACATGAGGACGGCAAAGAACGCACAGGCGACCTGGATAACGGTATCGGTCATCGCATCGCACCTCCCATCATCTGATAAAGGAAGAGTCCGCTTCCGACTCCGGCGGCCACCGCCAGTGCGACCACGACCGCCTCCGTCATGCGGGCCGCGCCCGCCATGTAATCGCCGTTTAACGTGTCGCGGATCGCAGTCGTGAACGTTACGCCCGGGACCAGCGTCATGATCGAGCTGATGATCATAACGTCGGACTGCATCATGGGGAACAGATCGCCCAGCGCCGAAGCGGAGAACGCCGCAACCAGCGCGCCGAACGCGTTGGCGCAGAAGTCGTTCAGCTTAAAGCGGATGCTGATCCGGTTCGCCAGCGCCAGGAATACGCCGACCAGCGCAGCTCCCGCAAAATCGGGCACTCCCCCGCCGAAGATCGGCGAGAAGAAGGCGGCCACGCCGACGATCCCGGCCGATTTGGCAAGCCGGGAGTACTGGACCGCGCGGGACGCCTTCTCAAGCTCGGCGAGAACTTCGTCGACCGTGAGCGTACCCGCGCAGAACCGCCTTGAAATATCGTTGACAAGGTAGATCCTGTTGATGTTCGTGCTCCGCTCGGAGATCCGCTTGACAAAGGTAAGCGGTTCATGCGACGCGGTGATCAGCGAGACAAGGATCCCCGTCGTATAGACGACCGTTTCCGCCGTCTCGCAGCCGGCATGGGCCAGCATGTAGTTCATTGTGTCCTCGACACGGTGGACCTCCGCGCCGCTGACGAGCATGATCTCACCGGCCGTCACGACGGCCCTGAGCAGTTTCCTTTCGTCCATTCCGTTTCCTTTCCGAAATCCGCCGCGCCTATCCGAAGATCAGGCTGCCGGCCTGGAATACTATGACGGCCGCCGTCCACGCGAAGACGAGCTGGAAGGCGAGCATCCCGAGCGTCCACCGCAGGGACCGCGTCTCTCTCCGGATCGTCGCGATCGTGGCGATGCACGGCGTATAGAGCAGGCAGAAGATCATCAGGGCATAGGCGTTCACGCTGCCGAAACCGGCCGCCGTAAGCTGCGACGTGAGCTGCGCCATCCCGGCCGCGGAGTTTATATTATTGATCCCGTAGAGGACCGAAAAGCTCGATACGACGACCTCCTTGGCGGAAACTCCGGAGATCAGCGCGACGGCGATCTGCCAGCTCCCGAGGCCGGCCGGCCGCAGCACGGGCACAAGGAGGTGTCCGAACCGGGCCGCAAAGCTTAGCGACACGTCGTCCACGAACCCGCCGGGGCCGATATTTAAGACGAACCAGAGCACGATCGACGCCAGAAAGATCGTCGTTCCGGCCTTCGTCAGGTAATCCTTGACCTTCTCCCAGACGTAGATCGCCACCGTCCGCGCGTTCGGCGTCTTGTACTCCGGAAGCTCGATCAGAAGGGCGTTCTCGTGTTTCTCCTTCGAAAGCTTCTGGACCACCAGCGCAACGACGATCGCCGCCGCCACGCCGACCAGATAAAGCGAGTACGCCACATAAAAAGCGCGGTCCGGGAAAAACAGTCCGGCAAACAGCGCGTAGACCGGCAGTCTGGCCGAGCAGGACATAAACGGCGTGATCAGGATCGTCTTTAAGCGGTCGCGCTGATTCTCCAGCGCGCGGGTCGCCATAATCGCGGGCACCGTGCATCCGAAGCCCAGAAGCATCGGCAGGAACGCCTTTCCGGAAAGCCCCACCTTGCTCATGATCTCATTCATCACATAGGCGACTCTCGCCATGTAACCGCTGTCCTCCAAAAAGGCGAGCGCCAGAAACAGGATAAAAATGTTCGGCAGGAAGGTCAGGATGCCGCCGACTCCGGCGATCACCCCGTCCACCAGGAGGGAGGTCAGCCACGGAGACACCCCCGCTCCGGTCAGAGCGCTCAGCGATGCGTTTGAAAACAGCTCGAGCGCCTGCTCGAAATACCCTTTCAGGAAGTCCCCGATCGTAAAGGTCAGGAAAAACACCAGCGCCATGATGCCGAAAAAGATCGGAACGCCCCAGATGCGGTGCGTCAGGAGCTCGTCGGCTCGGTCGGTAAGCGCGGACTTCTCCTCCTTGTTGAAAAGGCACTCGGCTATGACCTCCTCGACGTAATCGTACTTTTCGTTGATGATCCGTTTCTCATAGCTCTCCCCGGTGATCTGCGTCAGGTCGATCGGGTGGTCCTTCATGACCTCGCTGTCGAATTCCAGCATCTTGATCGCGTGCCAGCGGACGTTCGGAAGCTCCGGATATTCACTGTGCAGCATGTCCTCGGTGCGCTGGATCCGTTCCTCGATCTCCGCGTCGTAGCGCACGACCACGCCCTGCGGCTCCTCCTCGTAATGGTGGACGACCGCGTGCATGAGGACGTCGAGGCCGGTGCGCTTTCTGGCCGAGACCGGAACCACCGGGATCATGCCCAACATCTCCGGCAGGCGGTGCAGGTCGATCTCCATACCCCGCTCCTCGATAATATCCATCATGTTGAGCGCCAGAATGACCGGCTTTTTCAGCTCCAGAAGCTGGAGCGTCAGATACAGATTGCGCTCCAGGGATGAGGCGTCCACCACGTTGATGATCACGTCGACGTCCTCTTCCTCGAGGCAGCGGCGCGTCACCAGCTCCTCCATTGTATAGGACGTCAGGCTGTAGATGCCGGGCGTGTCGATCACATGGATCTTCCGCCCCTTGTAGCTGGTCTCGCCCTCGACGCGCTCGACCGTGACGCCGGGCCAGTTCGCGACCTTCAGCTTCGCGCCGGTGAACGCGTTGAACAGGGTGGTCTTTCCGCAGTTCGGATTGCCGACAAAGCAGACGGTGATCGGAGTGTCGTTTGTCTGTCTCATGCCTTCTCCGCCTCCTTCCCGCCTGCGGCCTCCTCCACCTCGATGCCGCCGGTGATCTTTCTTCCCAGCGCCAGCCGCGTGCCGCGCACCTTGATGATCATGGTGCCGCTTTTCTTCTTGTTTAAAACGGAGATCTGCGTCCGCTCGTTTACCCCGAGCGCCTCCAGCCGTCTGGTGATGGCCTCGTCGATCATCACCGTCCGGACCGTGTAGGTCTCTCCGATATTCCCTTCATACAGTTTCAAGTCGATCCTTCCTTTTCTGTCCGTTTGCATATTCTGTCAATTTGTCTTCGGTGTGGAGCAACCGGCCATGCTTCACTTCTGTGTTCCGGCGGGACACACTTCACTTTCGTGGCCCGGCGAATCAGGCTTTGCTTCCGTGATCCGGGCGCCGCGCGCCGCGGCGTCAGCCCTCGATCTCGAGGAGCATCTGTTTGACCTCCTTCATGCGGTCACGCAGCACGGCGGCCTCCTCGAAATTGAGCTCCGCGGCCGCCTGGCGCATCTTCTTTTCCAGCTCCTTCGCCAGCTTTGTGAGCTCCTTCGCGTCCATCGATTCCGGCGCTTTCCGGAAGTCCTCCTCGCTGCTCTCGGCCGCCTTGGAGATCGCGATCAGATCGCGCACCGCCTTGCGGATGGTCTGCGGCGTGAT
>CANQGL010000131.1 GCA_947623185.1 uncultured Lachnospiraceae bacterium | reverse complement strand
TTATATACATTAGTTATGCAAATTTCAAGTAGCAAATGTGAAATATAAGTGAAAAATTTCATTATGAGAAAGGATACACATAGTAAGCTGACAATTCGCGAAAATAATTGACAAAATCCGTCTATTATTGTGTATAAATTGGTGATGTGGGTGTGCGAAAAGAGGTATTGTTCTGTAAAAACGATAAATTATATGTTTTCAATGCAAGATAATTTCCTATAAATCAAAATCATATAGATTATTTATGCATCACAGCCTGCTGCAAATGCTGCGATATAGTTCCTGCAAACTCCCGTCCCCGCCCTCTCCGCTTTCTCCAGGCCGAAGACTTTCAGGACATATAAAAATCCGAACCTTTTCTCCCCGCCGGGAAAATAAGATCCGGATTATCTTGTTGACAAGCTCGAACATTTGTTCTATTATATTGTTATCGGGCATACTACGGAGAATTATATAAAAACAGGTATAAAAGTCATATCCAAAACCTCACATATGATGATTCCCTCTTCTGCAGGTGTTCTTTCTCCGCCGTTTGAGATTCTTATATACGAATCTCTTCCCGTTTTCGCATCATGACAATATAATATGTTTCATCGGGGAGCCGAAGGGGCGATTACGTCAGCCGCCGAACTTTATGAAAGGGGCTGGTGCTATGGTTACATACAGTGATCTGTTCACTTTTGTGATTATGCTTTGCGCCATTATAACACTTGTTATAAACACAGTACGCAAAAAGTAGCGCCCTCGTCCTGACAAGATAAGGCGCTACTTCAAGCTTTAGCTTACCGGCGGCTGGCGATACCCAGCTTTCGGCTCTCTTGTTAAACATATTATAGCCCATTCCCATGATAATGTCAATATCGGTGTGATGCTGCGATGAAGTAAACGAATTGTCAGTTGACATGAAAAAGACGATCCCTAAGAAACGATGACCTCAGATTCATTTTCTCAATCATACAACTGGACTTCATTTTTTTCAAGCTTAAATACTCCCGAGCTGTTCCCGGATTGCGAATCTCTTGCGTACAGTGGAATTCTCACCCAATGTCCCGCTCAGCGCTTCTGCGTATCTTTGAATCTCCCTCTGCTTCGCCGTATACTGTCTCCTCTGGGGCTTCAGATTCGCTTGTTTCTCAAATATCATCAGCGAACTTTTTCTCTTTAGATGCCCCACGATATCGGATACCGAGTACTTTGAGGGAATCTGCATCAACATGTATACATGATCCAGCACACATTCTGCTTCAATTATCTCGATTCCTTTTCTCCTGCGCAATATTCCTATAATCCGGCCTATATCTGCCTCAACATCTTTATCAATTACCTATCTGCGGTATTTTGGTGCAAATACGATATGATACATGCATTCCCATTTCGTATGGGCTAAACTGCTATTTTCGTTAGATATCAGAGTATGTACTGTCCAAAAGCGTCTTCATCAAAAATGTGATGCATCATGGTACACGGATCGGATTTGGAGGGCGGAGAATCCCTGAACTTCTCCTCCAGTTTTCGCGCATTCTTTATTGCCGTTTTGAGTTTTGGGCGGAGATACGAAAAAAGATTCGCGTCCTTTTTCCTGTATTCGTCACAAAGCCCCTGCGCTCTCAGGTAATTAGTAATCTTATCATAATATTCGGTGCGCGTAATTGCTGATTCCATCGTTCCAAAATGAAGCAGGACCCAAAGTTCAAAGCACTGGTTCGACCAGATCGCGTGGTACATTGGACCATAACCGTTTTCTCGATTCCTATTGTTCAGCGCTTGACAGCGAAACTTCACATTGTCGAAACGATCATGAGGAAAGTCGTCCAAATCAAATATGATCCATACATGCTGGTAGGAATCCGCTGCATTCTGCAGATGCTGTTCGGCTTTTTCCATCAGAAAGAGCGTATTGGTTCCCTCCGGATATACTGTGATCTGATTATTCACTTCATTTCCCAGCTTTTCGACAAGCTCTGCAATGAGTCCGTATAAATAGAAAGGTTCCGTCTTTGTGCCCTCAGTAACAAACATATGCCGTTCAGGCAGGGTGATCTTCCGGACGCGAGTCTTCCTCGGTTCCATCCAGCCGCCCCTTTTTCCTATGTCACTTTTCTTCGGCTTCCTCGGACATTTTAGCATTGGGGATCCTCCAATCCATCATCTGCTTCAGGTACGGGTCTGCCCCATAGCGGCCCTCCAAATATTGCTTATCATATGCCACGCTGGTTTTTACCCTCTCTCCACGGGCGTCCTGAAGATCATACAAACTCCAAAGGCGGCTCACGCTCTCGTCATCCCGGGCCGCAAACCATATCTCATCCCGCCTCAGGAATTCACTGCGCATAGTGGAGACATCCTGTGAGACGAATATAAGCTGCGCATGGTTGGGATTCGTTTCGGGATTGGTGAAAAGACGAATGACCGCCCGCAGCAGCTGGGGATGGAGTTTGGCATCTAGCTCATCAACAATGGTCACGCCGCCGGCTTCAAGCGCAATGATCGCCAGAGGAAGCAGGCTGAAGAGCTTGAACGTGCCTTGTGATTCACTGTGAAGCGGGAGCATATAGGTCTTCCCGTTGATCTCATGAGCAGTATAGACTCGACGGTGGGTGTCCCCGTTATCATCTTTGATCTCGCTCACCTGGTAATCCTTTATGGGTACTCCAAATCTGTCCAGAAGCGACAGAAAGGATTCTCTGGACTCTTGACTTTCAAAAAGCGTTATCATGGATTCCATCAGTCCATTTGAATAATTGATCATATAGCACTTTTTGAACCAGCCTATCGCCTCGTTGATCTCGGAAATGTCATAGCTGTAATAGGCAAAAGACAGCATCGGCAAAGAAGCGTTAAAATCTTTTGGCAACACCACTTTCGCCTGCTTCATTGCAGTTCCGAGTTCAATGTCATGATCCCTTTCAAAAATCATGACGGGAGAAACACGTTTGGTCTCAAGTTTGGTTCGATAAAGGGCCTCGTAGACGATTTCCTTCCCGCATACAGAGAGCTCATATCTGAATTCCGCCAATTCCGTCCGGAAGTAAACCTGAAAACACATGGGTTCTTTTTCCGAGGTGTCATCCATCAGAAAAGGAGCCGCATTGTTTACGGTGAAAAAGAACGGATTTGCTTTTTCTGCCTTCGCGGATCTGATCGGAGACATGATCCTTGCAACAAGATAGGCAAACGCCTCCAATAAGACAGACTTACCTCCCCCATTTGGTCCATAAATCGCAGCAACAGGGAGAATATTTGAGAATTTGTCCCTGTTGGGCGACGGTATCAGGCTATCTGAGAATTCTTCAATATTTGTCGCCTGCATATCCAGCACAGTCTCGTCCCGATAGGACTTAAAGTTTTTAAATGAAAATTGGCAAAGCACTTTGATCGCCTCCTCAGAAAGTTCCAATTATAGTATATCCCAGCAAAAATCATAAATGCACTTTTCGGATGTTTTCCTTCTGAAATTAATTGTAACATATCGGGATATGATTTCAAGAGGCAAATTTGATTTTTAAGAATTATTTGTTCTCATAGCTGTGTCAGTCGCAAACGATTCCCTGATAGCTTATCCGGAATTACCAGGGTAAAGACTTGGAAAGCATTAAGAAAGCCCCGAAACAATACGCTTCGGGGCCGGACTTTTTCATGCAGTTAAACATCCAAAATATGCACGTCAATCTGTTTCCTCTACATCTCCCATCTCCAGAGCAAGATCGGTCAGTTCTCGGAGTTTTTCCTCCAACAGCTTCTTATCTGGCAGGTGCTCGGTATAACTCGATACAAGTGTTGGTGAAGTGCTGCGGCTAAGCGCATACTCAACGACCGCATCGTCCTTAGCGGCACACAAAATTACGCCCACGCTGGGATTTTCGTTGGGTTTCTTCACATCTCGGTCAAGCGCCTCCAGATAGAAGTTGATTTGCCCGATATGTTCCGGTTTGAATTTACCGATTTTCAATTCCACCGGCACAAGGCAGCTCAGCGCCCGGTTATAGAAAAGCAGGTCGATGTAAAAGTCCTGTCCGCCGACCTGAATGCGATACTCCTCACCAATAAAGGAAAAATCTTTTCCAAATTCCAAAATGAAATCCTTTAGATTGGACGTGATTGCTTTGCGAAGATTACGTTCGGAATAGTCCTTCGGCAAATCAAGAAATTCCAACACATAGGTGTCAAGGATGCTGCTTCGTACATCCCTCGATATAAGACCGGGAAGCGGCTTTTGGTTGGACAGCGTATACCGCTCATAATAGGCGCTGTCCATCTGGCGCTCCAGTTCGCGCTTGGAATACTGCTCCTTCACACAAAGCTCCATGTAAAAATGACGCTCCTCTGTAGACTTTGAGCCGGACATGATCAATAAATGATTCGTCCAGCTTATTTGTGTCACCAGTGGTGTCACAAATTCATCGTCCTTGTAAGTCTCATAAAATTGCTTCATTCGATAGAGTCCGCGACGGTTGAAACCCTTAATGCCAGGGTTGTGTTCGGCAATATATGCAGCGACCTCGTCGATCACCTTGTCGCCAAATCCTGACGCTGCACATAGACCGGAGAGATATTCGCCCACATCCCAATACATCCGGATAAGCTCAGCGTTGACCGCTTTCAAGGCACGATTGCGTGCTTGGTCGATGATGCAAATGATCTTGTCAAACTGACTCATTTTGGGGGTCAATTCTTTGCTCATACCTGTACACTCTCCTCCCACATCCGAATCAAAGTATTCTTCATCCGCCTGCTCATGGGTGCGCCCGGATCAAAGCACATCTCGACGAATTTCTGCAATTCCGGGGCGTCACCTGTAACGGGTGTTACTGCCTGACACAGCATTCCCCGCGGCGCATCACAGCGGACAAAGATATAGTCCTTAGAAATCCGCGCGTTTTCTCAGAAACGCAACAGTCGGCATCGCCTGACCGCTTCCGCAACAACTAATGCTGGACTGTGTAAAGCCAAGGATCTCCGCCATCTTAGACTGTGAAATATCGATGCTCTCCCGTAAAGTCCGAAGCCTGTTACCCCGTTGCTTCATTTTTAGAAATTCCTTTTGAAAGAACAATAATCCGAACCATCTCCTGCAGGAAACGAGTTCGGATTATTGGAGTTTCATGCAGGAGATGGGACTTGAACCCACACATAGTCACCTACGTCAGATTTTGAGTCTGATGCGTCTGCCATTCCGCCACTCCTGCGTTTTCAACGAATTACAGTTTATCATAGCTTTTGCATATTTGCAAGCGGTTTTTCCGCCGCACGGCACCTGCGGTTTTTCCGCCGCCCGATGCAACGGTGATTTCCGCCGTCCGGCGCGCGGGAAGGCACGCCGGGCAGGCAGAAACATAAGAATTCGATTTAATATCGTTTTCGCCGTTACAGTCCGAGCCCGTCCGTCCCGAGTTTGCCACTTATCAGTTGATTCTAATTAAATTTTTTCCTTATTCTGCAAGGTTTCCCTTGCTTTTTTTATA
>CANQGL010000130.1 GCA_947623185.1 uncultured Lachnospiraceae bacterium | reverse complement strand
TTCTATGGAAAGTCCAAGCACGTTAAGCGTGTGGGGATCTATATCCGTTACCTGTGCACGGCTTGTTATTTTTTCGGAAAGCGTTAAAACTTCCTTTATATCGTTGCCGATGGAAACATCCCAACGCTGTTTTCCCTGCGCCCCAAAATCTTTCCCGAGCATCATAAAGTCGGAAAGCCCGGGCCGTACTTTTTTGCTTCGGCACAGCACGAATATGGAGAGAGTGATCGCGGTCAGGACCTCCCCGATCAGGAACGCGAACCACACGCCGTAGCTCCCGAACGGGCGAACCAGCGCAAGAGCCGCCGGCACGGCATAGACAAACGACTCCAAAACACAGATCATGGTAGCCGTACTGCTTTTGCCTGTGCTTTGATAAAAGTTCATCCAAACCAGGTTAAACAGCTGAACGGGCATACTGACAGCGAACACGCGAACAGCGGTTACCGCCATGCCGAGCGTTTCCGGGTCTGATACTCCCAGCAGCCCTGCGAACAGCGGAGCTATGATCAGCAACACCACGGATGCGGTGCCGCTAAGCAGCATTCCTGTTTTCAGTGTCGTCCGGACAGTACTTTTAAGGGCGACCGGATCCTCTTCACCGAAAAACATTCCGGCGATCGGCAACAGAGCCTGGCCCACGCCCATGGTAATCGCCCCGACGATATTATATGCCTGCGTTCTGACGTTAAGTGCGGCCACGGCGCTTACGCCCACGACTGCGACTAACAGGTTATTAAATATTGCTGTTTCAAACGTTACGCAAATACGGCTGATCGCAGTCGGTGCTCCCGAGGTGGTTATTGCTCTCAATTCGGTCATGAATTTCTTCGGTACGGTAAAGCGCAGGGCGCGGTTTTTCTTCATAAAATGAGTCAGCGCTACCGCTACGGCCAGAAAATAGCTGATCGTTGTGGCAAGGGCCATGCCGAACATTCCCTGGTGAAAAACCAATACCATCATCAGATCCAGAATAATATCCGTCACGGACATGGTTCCCATGGAGATCAGCGGCATTTTTGCCGAACCGTCTATTTTTACAAATCCGGTCAGTGTCGGCAGCATGATCGTCGGAACAGCGCCAAGAAAATAACCGCGCAGATACTCGACCGTCGGTTCGATGAGTTCGTCCCGCGCTCCGAGCGCAGCAGCGATCTGCGGTGCGAACGTTACTCCGATGACCGTTAGTATTCCGCCCACGATTATCGTATATGTGATTCCTACGGAAAAAACACGGTTCAGGCGTTTTGTATCGCCGCTGCCGACAGCCTGAGCCGCCTGAGCGGTTCCTCCGGAAGAAGATATGTTTCCGACCGTTGAAAATATCAGGCTTACCGGTCCGACGATCCCCATCGCTCCAAGAGCGTTTGTTCCGAGAAAGTGACCGACGACAATATTGTCGATGAGCATACCTGCCGTGACAGCCAACGCGGTCAGGATCGATACCAATAAAAATGATCGATATACCTTTTTTACCACATAATCGTTATTCATATCAATTTATGCCTTTGCTCATCTCCGACATTGCATCAAGGATGTTGTCCGCCTTTATAACCTGATTGTAAAACGCCCGTATGCCTTCCATATTATTCACAACTCCGCAGTCTTCAATTTCCTGCAGCGCGATCACGCTCAAAGCGACGCGGTAATTGATAAACAGCTCCAGCTTATCCCAGTAATTTTCGCCGCACTCTTTATTAAGGGTATATCCGATTTTAAGGTATGGCAGGATGTCCTCGGAAATCACCTTCCGGAAGTCTTTTCCGCGCATATATCCTCTTTGCAGAATATCGACGATAAAAACGGCAACATCGAGCAAATAATGCGCATATATGCAGCTGTCAAAGTCAAACAGCCAGATATTGTTTGCTTCCACAAAGAAATTGGCGAGATGAAAGTCACCGTGGCACAGGCCGTACACGCCGACATCTTTCGGCAGCGCCTCGATTTCATTAACGATTCCCTCGATTTTATCCTGGATATCCTTGTCGAAACGATCACGCAGACGATTCCAGCGCCAGTCGAAATCCTCTTTTAAGGTTTTCCTCTTATAGTGCATACCAAGTCTCTGCTCATCCTCGCTGGCCTTATGGATCATTCCGAGCAGTTCGCCGACGCAGATAAAAAACATGGGTTTTACCTCGGTCACTGCCTGCACATTGCCGCGCGCCGTGCGGAACATACTCGCGCGGTATGTAATACCGTCGATCACAAATTCCTCCATTATTTTGTTTCTTAATGAGGTCGACGGTTCACAGATGGTTTGTTTGAACTGCTTCAGATCATCCACCCACATAAGCTCGCTTAAAATTTCCTTCCGGCTCTTTTTCGGCGTCATGCTCACGCGTATCATATACGGCTTGCCGGGAAAAATAAACGCATAATTCTGTGTGGAAAACTTACATTCAGCTTCGTTAATATCCAACCCATAGTAATCCAAAAGGATCTCGCGCATTTGCTGCATTAACTTTTCATTCATCTTCTGTTTTCACTCCTTTTTCAGCGTCAGCATACCGCTGTATTCCACGCTGCTGTTTTCAACTGTAACTTCTGAATTCTGTTATGGCAACCTTTATGGCTTCGTCTCTCAGACCATTTTTTTTGCAATAACAGCATAACAGAAATTATGTTATTTAGAATATGCGGTTTTGTCTGCATAGATATTAAAAATATAACGCAAAAACATTGTGCTTGTCAATAATTCCGGATATTTCCGGAGCCACACACTTATAGAAGACCGTGTACCCTTATAGAAAACCATCGTTCCTTGATTTCATTTGTCTTTTCGAGTAATTAAGAATCGTTGTATGCACGTTGATTTTGTAGATGAAACCGCTTCCCAAAGTGCCAAAAGAGAAATGCCAAAGTGCCAAATTGACACTTTGGACTGTACACATCTGCCGCCTTTTAACGCCTGCCGCTAATGGTACTGCAGGTATTCGATGAACCGCTTTACGGCGACCGAGGCGTCTTTTCTGTACCGCCGCCGTTGTAGGGGGAGCTGTTTTCGGCGAATGTTATACCGGCAGAAAACAGCCCTGAAATCCGGAATGTTCCGTGAGCCGTTTCCTGCCGGTCCCTGTTCTGCGCGTCAGAGATCGAGCCCGAGCCCGATCGCGTATTCGCGGTATTCCTCGTACCACTGATTGTAGAGATCCTGTTCGACGACCTCGTCCACGATCTCGTTGATCCGTTCGGTCAGTTCATCCTCGCCGAGCGGGATCCCGATCCGCGTTCCCTGCGTGTCCGGATCGACGTAGAAGTAGAAATCGGGCATGATGATCAGGCCGCATCCGGGGTTGGAGTCGATGTAGGTCTGGGCCATTTTGATATGGACAGCCGCCGCATCGGCGCGGTTTTCCTGCACCATCAGGATCGCGTCCGTCATCGAGGAGACCAGATTATATTTGCCGTATTCCGGGATCTGCTCGCGGACGAACTGGTCCTGAAGGGAGCCGTTCTGGGTGACGACGACCTTATCGGCAAAGTCTTCCACGGTCCTGATCTTATCGACGTCCGCCTCGCGGATGATGACGCCGTAAGCCTTCTGCGGATCTTCGTCGCCGAAATAGTAGCCCTTTGAGAGGTTCATGCTCTCGGCGCGGGACGGCGTGTAGGCGAGGGCGGAGATCGCGATATCGTATTTGCCGGTCGTGATGCTGCCGAGGACGCTGGTGAAATCCATCGGTTTCAATCGGAGTTCGACGCCGAGCGCGTCCGCGATGTATTTCGCAAGTTCGATGTCGGAGCCGACGTACTGTTCGTCGCCCTCCTTGGACGGATCGATAAATTCGTTGGGCGCGAAGGCCGGTTCGGTCGCGACCTCGATGTAACCGCGCTCGAGGATCTCTTCGAGGCGGTTGGAACCGCTGTTTGCGGCCGCTGCGCTCTGGGCCAGGGTCCCGGCTACGGTAGTCGGTGCGCTGTCAGCCGTTTTCGCGTCTCCTTCTGCGGATGCATTGTCTGATGCTTCCGTATTCTTCGTTTCCGCCGCCGTGGATGCGCCTGCTGTACTGCCGGAGGCGTCTGCCGCCGCTGCGGCTGTGCCGGAAGAACCTGCCGCGGCGGTGTCTGCCGTGCCGCTGCACGCGGTCAGAGCCGCCAGCGATACGGCGATAAGAGGCGCGAGTAATAACGATCGTTTCATTGGTACATTCTCCCTTTTTGTATATACTTGGTCTGACCGGATGGACAGGCAGGTGGCCCGCTCGCGCTCCGGAGTGCGTTCTGCTGGGCGATTCGGAATGCGTTCTGCCTGGTGTACGGGAGTGAGGTCTGTTCCGTGCACCGCCTGTGCGTTTTGCGCATCACCGGTACGCTGCATTACCCGCCCGATTCGGTTTATTATGCTACTAATTTACCATGGTAAATTGATAACACGATAAAGATTATACAGATGAGGTACGGACCTGTCAAGCATTTTTTCTGTTTTTCCCTGTTTATCCTAGTTTCCTGATTTCCGGTTTACCTGATTTCCCGTTTACCTGATTTCCGGTTTACCTGTTTTCCGGTTTACCTGGGTTTTCCTGCTTTCCTGTTTTTCCTTTCTGTCATTGTTCAGCTTTTTCGATTGCCGTCCGTATCGCGTTCATTAACGCCATGGAGGTGTACTGGGAACCGGCCGGATACTCGATCCCCTCAAGCGACTGCGTCTCGACGATCTGTCCGGCGAGTGAGTCCAGGGCGGGCTGCATCAGCGGATACATGGTCGTTACGGAGTCACTGAGCGGAACCATCGTGATCGCGTGGATCCGGTCGCGGTCGACGGCCACCTCCACATTGACGTTCTGGCTGCCGAGTACGATCGAGGCCGAGTAAAGGCCGGGTATGTAGCGGCTTTCGGCCGGTTCCGCCGCGGTGCTCACGGAATCCTTTTTCGGCCGGAACATAAACAGGAACAGCATGACGAGAAGGATCGCAAGGCCGATGAAGATGGCGGTGTAAATGATCTCTTTCATTCGCAGGACAATGATTCTGGTTTTGGAACTCATGGTAAGGTCCTTTGGAGCGTGTTTTGTATAGTTTATGAGGGGCGGCGGGGCGATATGCGGGGAAATGCGGGGGATTCGGCATGGGTAAGGTCCCAATCGACGGCATAGCCTGACGATCATTCTGTCATGCGGAATGACCGGGAATCGGTTCAGACGAGACGCAGAAACAGGAGGAAATAAAAGGAAAACGGAAAGAGGCGGACGTATAAATCTCAAAAAATATTTATTGCAAAAGCGGCGGAAATATCATAGAATATGGATAGGAAAGTATGAGTAAACAAAGAATAGCTATGTTTAGAATGAGCCATACTGACAAAGGAGGTGTTTCTTATGGCAACTTCAAGCATCACGAAAAATTTTGTTATATCGGGCAAGAGACAGGTGGAGATGTTCGCCGATGCGATTGAAGCATCTGCCAATGATCGCCCAAACCGCGTCCCTGTGGCAGCCAGACAGTTAAAGGGGAAAGATGACCTGATGTTTCTTAAAATGAAAAGGGAGAAAGCGAATGGAAGTAAGTGACAGATTTATGTTTGTCAACATTCGTGAG
>CANQGL010000129.1 GCA_947623185.1 uncultured Lachnospiraceae bacterium | reverse complement strand
TGCATTACGAGGCCATTATACTTCTTATAAGGGAAATTATGGTTTACATAACATTGATATAAAGAGGAAATAGTGTTGGTAGAGAAAAATAGAATATATAATAAACAAGAAAGAATATTACAAGAAGAATACTACTTACAGATAACATGAAAAGTAGGAAGTATCGGAAGCATATCAAGATAAGGTTAATAGAAAAAGCTGGTGCTTTTGCAATATACATCGGCACCAGCTAATTGAAGAAACAAGATTATTTTAGAATATAGAGTGTCTACCTATATACACGAAGCCTAAATGCAGAACGTAGCATAAAGAGGAACGATCTTTTTCCCGTTTTCAAAACCGAAGTTTTTGGCAGAGAGCTTGATGGCATAGGCCGGTTTGTAAGTATCCATGTAAACCTTTAAGCTCTTTGCTTTGGTGTTGTCGGCGGACTTGACTTCAATAGGAATCAGCAGGTTATCGCGCTGAATGACAAAATCGACCTCAGCCCCGCGAGCGGATTCCCAATAATATGTCCGATACCCATTGGCTATAAGCTGCACATTTACATAGTTTTCTGCAAGTCCGCCTTTAAAATCATTGATTTCATTGACCATATAAAGGATATCGTTTGCAGACAGCTCCTTCTTCGCGGCGAGCAACCCCATATCGGAAACATAGATCTTAAATGCATCAATGTCTCGATAATTCTCTAACGGTTTTTTCACCTGTTCGATTCGAAACACGCGTGAAACAATACCCGACAGACAAAGCCATTCTATTGCATTTTCAAATTCAGACGCCCGTCCGCCCTTTTTGATCAACTTATATTGGAAACGAGTGTTTTTCTTTGAAAGCTGTACAGTAATGTTATCATAAGTAAGCCTTGTTTTCTTGATCTCATTCAGGTTATTGTACTTACTCATGTCGTTCAAATAGCTTAATAATATCGTGTCCTGAGTGTGACGAACAAGGATATAATCGGCTGTTTCTGAAAATTGCTTGACACATTCAGGCATGCCGCCTATTACAAGATACTGGCGATAAAGCCGCATAGCTGCTTCGTGTAATGCAGACGGCAATGGTGTATTCGTCTGAAAGCATTCTTTTATCCGTTCAACCAACGCCTCTTCCCCTAAGGCGATCATAAATTCTTCCATATCCATAGGATAAAGCGTTTTTATATCAACCTTGCCTACGGGAAATGAGAATTTTGCTCTACTTACGGCAACGCCAAGAAGGCTTCCTGCCACAATAATATGATAATCTGGCGCATCTTCGCAAAAATATTTCAACGAAGTAAGTGCTCTTTCGCAAAGCTGGACCTCATCAAAAACAATCAGTGTTTTTTCTTTTACTATCGTTTGACCGGCTATGTGCGACAGAATCGGGATCAGGTAGTCAGGGCTTATGCTTTCCTCAAATGTTTCATTTAATCGAGGAGTGGTTTCAAAATTGAAATACGCCACATTTTCGTAATAAGTGCGTCCAAACTCCAAAATAGAATAAGTCTTGCCCACTTGCCGCGCTCCCTGCAGGATTAAAGGCTTTCGATGGCCGCTTTCTTTCCACTCTTTGAAAAAGCCGGTGATTTTTCGATACATCGGGGCACCTCCTTGTTTTTATATTATAAGATATATTCATGTAAAAATCAATGAAATTATTTCGCTATTTCACATTAATATGCGCCGAAAATACTCACGAGTCCGCACAAATTCACACGAATTGTGTTCTCATTTCGAACTGACGATTAAATTAATGGCATATGCAGGTATTTTAACTTTTAAATGGATTGAGTGTTGCAGATAATATTCCCATGTCTATGGGCTTTTTGCTACTTCCTGCTTTTTAGATTATCTGTAAGTAGTAATATGCACCTCATCATATCTTCCTGCTTATTGCACAGCCCTTTGTTCTCCTTTACCCCGTTACACTCCATTTCTCATCTATAACAATGTTATGTAAACCATAATTTCCCTTATAAGAAGTATAATGGCCTCGTAATGCAATTAGGAATTTCAAAAAGAGTTTCAAAAAACAAAAAGGAGAGTGCATTCATTATGAGAAAGCAGACAAAGATCGCTGCGATCGTATCCGCAGCAGCACTGCTGGCATTGGGCGCTTCCATCACTTCCTTCGCAGCCGTTCGCGGCACCTGGCGTATGGAGGATGGCGAGTGGAAATGCTATGACAAGAACGGCGATGCGTATGAGAACGTATTTGCTGTCAGCAATGGCAAAGAGTACTATGTAGGCGATGATGGGCTTCTGGTCCGTTCCGACTGGGTCGAGTACGACGGTTCTTATTACTTCGTAAACAGCGCCGGTCAGAAGATCACCAACGACTGGAGACTGACGACTCCTTATGACGAGCCGGATGAGGATGAAGAGTGGTATTACTTCCAGTCTTCCGGCAAGAGAGCCGAGAACAAGAAGATCTCCTGGAAGGGTAAGACCTACTACTTTGACTCCGACGGAAAGATGCTCACAGGTTGGGTTACTTCTGATGGAAGCAATGCTGTCAACGAGGCGAACAGCTTCGAGGCTGATTATACCTACTACTGTGACGAAACCGGCGCCCGTGTTGTAAGCGACTGGGTCGAGACCACTGAACCTGGCGTAGAAGAAGACGATGCTGATGCTGATACTTACTATTACTATCTGAAGTCCAACGGCAAGGCAGCTACCGGCAAGAGAAACAACATCAAAGGCCTGACCTATTTCTTCGATGATCAGGGCCGTATGCTTTCCGGTTGGGTTGCTGCTTCTGAGTCCGAGGGGGATGTTACCTACGCACAGATCGACAAAGAAGATGAAGAAGAATCTATCGCTTCCCAGACTGGTGATGTATACTACTGCGGTGATTCTGACGACGGACACGCAAAGAAGAACAAATGGGTCAAACTGTGGGCTCCGTTAAAGAAGGCCGATGAGGAAGAGGACGATCTGAAATGGTTCTGGTTTGATAAGAACGGTAAGGTTTATACCTCTGCACAGGCAGGCACGGATGTCAAAGATGTTCAGAAATATAAATTTAATGACGCCAAGCTTCTCAAAGACGGTGATCCGGGCAAGCTTGCCAAGAAGAAAGTAAACTCTAAAGATTATTGGTTCAACGCCGAAGGTGAAATGGCTTCTGGCTTCTACATGATCGACAATGCTATGTACTATTTCGGAGGCTCTGACGACGGCTCCATGAAGACTGGTTCACAGTCGATCAAAGACGATAACGGCGATGTCTATAAGTTCTACTTCAATACGAAGACCGGAACAAAGGGCGAGGGCGTTACCGGTAATCAGAGCAATAAGCTTTACTATTATGGCAGACTGATCCAGGCGGAGGATTATAAGTATCAGCTTGCACAGATCGGCAATTATTGCTATATCGTTAACTCCAACGGTTCGATCCAGCACAGCAACTCTCAGTACAAAGAAGACGGTGATGTTCTGATCGATGTCAGAAACGTTGCTGCTGATAAGATGACGGATGGAGAACTTGATCCGCGCGCTGGACAGAAGGTTGTATTTGATAATACTACCGGAGCAACAAAATATTCTATTGACTTTACCGACCCCGACTCTACTGTAGATGCCGTTGATGACATCATTGAAAGCGGTAAAGTTGTTCTTGATGGCAGCACGGTTATCGAACTTGACTAATTCCGTTATTCAATAATTAGAAATTTTCTAATTGCACGCAAGCCCGGTGGGGAGTGATCCTCACCGGGTTTTCTCATTGCTTGTTTAATAGTATGAATGTTACTTTAAATTCCACTGCAAATAAACAGTGGTAGGCGTCGGTGACTGTTAATAGTAAATATGTCTTTGTTAAAAATGGCAATAGTATCAACGCTACCATTACCAGCTGAAGTAATCTAATCAGTCAAGCTCCCCGCCACTACTGAATAGTGCAATCAGGGAAAACTCCGGCGGGGAAATCCTCGCCGGAGTATGTGCAATTAGAAAATTTTCAATTTGGCATGTTACTATGAGCGTCCTAATATCAATCTTTACTGAGATCGATGAGGTCGTTCACATCAATCGTATCTCCAAGCTTTCTGATGGAAACTGCATCAGCGTAATGATTATAACCTGTCGGAGCCTCATCTTCTTGCTCGTGTTCAACGATTGCGTATTTCTTTGTGCCTGCAGTCGTAGCAGTATTAAACTCTACATACTGACCGATAACGGAAGTATCGCTTTCTTTGTCAGGATCCTGAGTCGTTTTGACATTTCTAGCGTCAATCAGAACGTCACCATCCTCTTTGTACTGAGAGTTATTATGCTGGATCGAACCGTTCGCATTGACTATGAAATAGGTATCCTCGTCGTTACCATCCATATCGATGCCTACGATCTGATACTTATAGTCCTGTGCCTGAACCAGTCTGCCAAAGTAGTACAATTTGTTGCTCTGGTTACCGGTGATACCTTCTCCTTTGGTTCCAGTCTTACTGCTGAAGTAGAACTTATAGGTATCTCCGGCATCATCTTTAATCGACTGGGATCCGGTCTTCATGGAGCCATCGTCAACGCCACCAAAGTAGAACATATGGATATCTGTATCGTCTTGCCCTACAGCACCTGTAACATCACCGTACATATAAAAACCGGATACCATTGTGCCTTCAGTTGTGAACCAATAATCCTTAGAGTTGATTTTCTTTTTGGCGATAAATGTCTCAGTACGGGTTCCGTCCTTATAGTTAAGCTTTCCATCCTCAAATGCATACTGAACAGCATTGTTGGTTGTACCTTTAAGCGGAGCATACACCTTACCGTTCTTGTCGAACCAGAACCATTTCAGGTCGCTTTCCTCTTCGGTTTCAATCGTAGCCGGAGCCCAGGTCTTTAACCATTTGTTCTTCTTGGCATGGCCGTCATCAGAAGCACCGCAGTAGTAAACTGCGCCGTTGGGGACATCCTCAAAGTAGCTCGCGATAGATTCTACATACTCATCTTCCTTATAAAGCTGATAATAGCTGTTAGTGGCACTTTCGCTCTGTGCTACCCAGCCGGAAAGCATGCGGCCCTGATCGTCGAAGAAATAGGTCTGTCCCTTGACATTTGCAGCTTTGCCCGTAGTAGCTTTTCCGCTGGACTTCATGTAGTAGAAATAAGTGTCAGCATCGGCGTCATCCTCTCCTACGCCCGGCTCCGTATACTCGACCCAGTCACTCACGACACGAGCGCCGGTCTCATCGCAGAAGTAAGTATTTCCAGCTTCAAAGTTGTTTGCTTCATTAACAGCATTGTTGCCTTCAGCAGTAACCCAGCCAGTCAACATCTTTCCGTCAGTATCGAAGTAGTAAGTTTTACCCTTCCAGGAGATCTTCTTGTTCTCGGCTCTCTTACCGGAGGACTGGAAGTAATACCACTCTTCTTCTCCGTCTTCCTCATCATACGGAGTCGTCAGTCTCCAGTCGTTGGTGATCTTCTGACCGGCGCTGTTTACGAAGTAGTAGGAACCGTCGTACTCGACCCAATCGGAACGAACCAGAAGTCCGTCTTCGCCTACATAGTACTCTTTGCCATTGCTGACAGCGAATACGTTCTCATATGCTTCGCCGTTCTTGTCGTAGCATTTCCACTCGCCATCTTCCATGCGCCAGGTGCCGCGAACGGCAGCGAAGGAAGTGATGGAAGCGCCCAATGCCAGCAGTGCTGCTGCGGATACGAT
>CANQGL010000128.1 GCA_947623185.1 uncultured Lachnospiraceae bacterium | reverse complement strand
GGCAGAACTGAAATCGATAAAGACGGGGACAAAGATTTTCATGTAGGTCATAAATGTAGGTACATTTTTTCAAAATACCTCAACCCGCATAAATACCGGGAAAACCGCATAGATACAAGGAAATGGAGCCGAAAGAAGGCTCCATTTCGCGTTTACAAGTGGCAAACTCGGGTTTTAACACAGAAACCTTATAATTACAACCCATTTGTTCCGGAATTTTTCAAAAGATCGCTTTTATACATAAAAAGCCCCTTCATCAGGCTTATGCTCTGCCTGGCAAAGTGAGCATTTCTTTTCTCCCTAAAAAAAGTTTCGAACAATACAGTATTGGCATATCGAGCAACAAGATACTACTGCAAGGGACATATTATCTAATTCCTCATAGCATGTTGTTTTCCACATCCTGGCAAGTTTTCGGTCTAAAAACATGACAATGTTATTCCCCGCTTCTATCTAGCAAGCCAACTGTAGTCCTTCCTGCAGTCTAATATATAATCCACAAAAACGGTCTTATCTTTTATCTGAAAAAGTACCAGATACCAGTTTCCTATGAACATCTTATGATACTTGTTCGGCAGTATATACGGCTCATCCAAATAAGGAAAACGCTCCGGCATCTGCTCAAGGGACCTTATTCCGTCCAAGATCCGTTTCTTTTTTTCCAATGCGGCCTCCTTGCTGACCTGCGCCATAAACCGAATATGTTCACCCAGCATCCTCTTTGCTCTATCCGAAATAAGAACATGATATTTATTCTTCATAATGCTATGCCTCGGCAATCACGTCATCCAGATAGGTTTCTAGTTCATCTACCGTACAGTCAGAACGGCCAGCCAGTCTGTCCTCTTCAATTGCCAGCAATTTCTCCTGAAGTTTCAGTAGTTTCTCCCGTCGGCTATAAGTTTCTATATCCATAACAACCAAATCTCCTTCACCATTCTTGGTAAGAAAGACTGGTTCTGCCGTCTTTCGGCATATATCGGCAATCTCATTGTAATTCTGCCTAATTGCAGCAGACGGGCGAATAATCATAAAAGCACCTCCGTCAATAATCATAGTATTATTATAGTCAAATTATATCTATATTATGCAACCCTGTCAATGGATATCTTAATTTTATAGTACAAATTGATAAGGGCGCGGATAGAATAATCCCTGCGAGTTTCCTGTTCACATGAAAAGCCCCCTTCATCAGACAAACGAATAATCATGAAAGCATCTCCGTCAATAATCATAGTATTCTCTTAAACCTTTGAAAAGAAACCGGAATACCTTGCACGATCAGACCTTCAACGGAATAACCGGCTGCGGAAAGCCAGGTAAAATAAAACAGGCAGATGAAGCTCACAGAGACAGGTTTGACAGAATTCCTCCGGACATCATTTCATTGACCGTTGATTTGTTGCAGACGGCAGGGAGCAGGCTCCCTGCCGAAAATACTGTTTTCGCAGCAAGATACTTCAGATCGTTTCAGAAATTACAGATCGTGTTTTGTTAACATTTGCTCCAAAAACTCAGGCTCGCGCTCCAACCGCGCAATCTGGTCCGCTTCTCCGGCCACCGCCATCATGCCGATTAGACGGAGAAGACGCATCTGGCCTTCCGTGCGACCGGTTTCATAACCGTCGCTACGGCCAGTCTCGTAGCCTTCACTTCGACCTGTTTCGTAGCCGTCGTTTCGGCCGGTCTCATAGCCTTCACTTCGACCAGTCTCATAACCGTCATTTCGGCCAATCTCATAGCCTTCTTCTTTTGACTCCCGGAGCAGTTCCTCAAACTTCATGTAGCGCACCTCCAACTTGCGGCTCGCCTTCAGTTTCCGGATCCTCTCATGCAGGTCCTTCACCGCCGGATCATCGACCTCTCTTACATATGTGTCGCTCGAATCCTCCACATACTTCAGAAAGTTCACCAGCGTATCCGGCACCGGTACCTCGCCTTTGCTTGTTCCCTTCGTGTTCAGAAAAACTCTCACCGCGCCGTCTTCAAGCGGAAGACCCGTCTCATGGCACCGATTCTCAAATGTATATCGGAACAGCCCTCTCCCAAACGGATCGAACGTACAGATGAAAATCACATAGACCGGACGTAGCTGGGAAAAATCCTCTCCCGGCTGCAGTAACGTGACGTCCATTTCCGCCTGATGGAACCGGCTCCTCTTGGCAAGATTCCTATCGTTCCGGTTCTCCATCTCGCAGTTGTACTCGACGTACGTTTCCGACCCCGCATAAACGTCAAGGCGGATACTCCTGAAATCCGCATTATACAGAAGCGAGTGTTCCGTATGGACGTTCACCTTCCCGACCGGGATCCCTAACACCGTCTCAAGGACAAAACGGCAGGTCTCCTCGTCCTCCATCGCCGCGGCGAACAGGAACGCATTGGACAGATTCAGATCCTGAAATTTTTTGTTCATTCAATTTCCTCCAAGCAGTTCTGCCCGGGAGGAACTCTGTCATATCCAATCATAGCATAGGGGCAGCGGTTTGTAAACGGATATCGTATCTTTTTTACGGAATTACACACAATGTAACAGTTCCGCCTTGCGACTGGAATATCGAATATATGGGGCTGTCGCATTAGCCAAAAATATTTAGCTGATCAATGGCACTATTTCTATCCTTATAAAGTTGTTTTTCCATCCCTGCTACCATAAAATCAAAAAAGGCTCACCTTTACCGACACCTGATGTTTTTCATGCATTTCTGTGTTTTTTAATCTCATAATCCAACGGCTTAACGTAGACTATCTGACCATTCTCTCCTATGAACACATGATTTTCTTCACTCTCATATCCTGAATCCGCAACAATCTCCTGATATTGAAACGGCAGAGATTTTTCCATGTCTTTCCGAAAGAGGTTTTGTGGATTAAGGCAATTGATGATTCCTACTAGATTGCGATCAAAAGCGTTGATCCTTCCAAGGATATCCTATGAGAGAAATCTATGGCTTGAATCCGACACAGGCGAAGTAAATCATTAACAGTTAATATCGTGTGGCCCCGTCGGTCCGGTTAAGCGGTTTCTCCGCACCGGAATATTCAAAAGAAGTGAGAATTTTCGTGAAACAGGTTGATAAATGCACTTGTTTCGGCTATAATAATATCAAATGTTAAATCAGCCGAAAGGGGGCTCTGCGCTGTGTATATCAACAGACACGCTGAAAGGACCGTACAGGAATTGGCGCAAATGTTTGGAGCGGTGCTTGTTGCCGGGCCGAGACAGGTCGGCAAGACCACCATGCTGAAAAAGCTGACCGGCGGAATGAACTACGCCACATTGGATGATCCCATACTCAGAGCAGGCGCCGAGGAGGAAAGCGGGACCTTTTTTAAAGATTATCCGCCTCCTGTGTTTGTAGATGAAATTCAAAAGGCGCCGGCTCTGTTTGAACAGATCAAACTGTTTCTTGACCGGGAGCGAAAAAAGGGGCAGTTTTTTATGTGCGGCTCCCAGCAGTTCCAAATGATGAAGGGAGTAAGCGAATCCCTTGCCGGACGCATCGGGCTCATCACACTGCTTGGGCTCTCTATGCGTGAGTCCCACGGGATCGCATTCGATGCTCCGTTCCTGCCCACAGAGGAGTATTTTTCACAGAGAAAGTTACACACGGCGAGCATTCCCTACGATGAAGTATGGAATACGATCCAGCGCGGTTCCCTGCCCGAGTTGTACGACGATCCCGATTTTAACTGGCAGATGTTTTACGGCGCGTATGTACGCACCTACATCGAACGTGATGTCCGGGAGCTGTCGGAGATCGGGGATACCGTAAAATTTACAAAATTCATGGTCGCGGCCGCGGCTTCTGCGGGACAGCTCCTGAATCTGGCGTCCTTGGCAAGGGATGTCGGCATCAGTCAGCCCACTGCCGAACGCTGGCTTTCGATCCTTGTGGCATCGAACCTCGTATATCTCCTTCAGCCCTATTCCAATAACATTACAAAGAGAACGGTCAAAACGCCGAAACTGTATTTCCTTGACACGGGGCTTGCCGCCTATCTGACCAGATGGAACACACCAGATGTCCTGAAAAACGGCGCAATGGCGGGAGCGTTCTTTGGGAGCTTTGTATTGTCTGAGATCGTGAAGAGCTATTACAACCGGGGGATCTTGGATCTGCCACTTTACTTTTACCGCGACAAGGATATGAATGAGATCGACCTTCTGATCGAAGAAAACGGTATTCTGTATCCGATCGAAATGAAAAAACACGCCGATCCGCAAAAAAAGGATGTGGAAGCCTTCGATCTGCTGGATAAGGTCCCGGGCGTAAAGCGCGGCCCGGGCGGAGTGGTCTGCCTGTATGATAAGCTCATCACTCTCCGGGGCGCGGATAAAATAATCCCTGTGAGTTTCCTGTAGACATGAATAGCCCCCTTCATCAGACTTATATTCTGTCTGATAAAGAGGGCTGATTATCATATATACTCTGAGGCCGTTTCCTATTCCCTGTACGCCTCTTCACTAACAGACTATTATTTTTCCGCCAGCGCAGCCTTGCAGCGTTTCTTGTGGCAGGCAATGCCGTATTTCAGTACTTTCCCGATGCCATCATCTGTAAACGCCTCGTCATAGCGCTTCGTTTCGATCTGCGCAAGCGCCTCCCGAGCCGCAGACTCCAGATCGCCATCCTCCGCATATTTCATCTCGATGACGATCCCCAGGCTGCCGTCCTCGGCTTCCACAAGGATGTCTCCGTATCCATCACCGGTCTCCCGGTTGCTGGTCACGATCCAGTCCGCCTTGTACGCCAGAAGCCCCATCAGGATCCCGTGATAGAAGTTCTCCTTCCGAGCCTTCCGTACAGACGTATCCCGGATGCTGATCGCACGCCGCAGGTAGCCGCCGAAGGCATTCTCCACACCGGCCGCATCTCCGGCCGCGAATGCATCGCACAGCCTCTTCAGCGATTCCCCGCCATTCTTTGTTTCTTCACGGAACAGTTCCATGATCTGCTCCGCAAAGATCGCGCGTATCTCCCGGTTCGGGATGGTTAACGGTGTCCCTTCTTCATCCGGTTTCCCGGCACTCGTCAGGTATCCCGTCATGTAAAGCAGGCTCCACAGGTTTTCCACCGTTGTATACATCTCCCGGTAGGTCAGCTCCTGATGGATCCGTTTCTTCACCATTCCGCCGTCAACCAGAACCTGCAGCTCCCGCCGGGCCGAACCGGCGTCCATCCGCCGCACGAACTCCCGCACTGCGTCGTTACTGCTGGAATTGGCCCAGAAATTCTGCGGCAGGGCCTGCGGATCCGCCTGAAGCAAGTCCATATAGTTGATGACGTCCCACGGGCAGTAGATCTCCTGATCCCCGAACCGGTACCCATCGTACCACTCGCGAACCACGTCCCATGCATCCGACAGGCCATAGTATTCCAGAATCTGCCTGACCTCGCAATCAGTAAATCCGAAATAACTGCTGAACCGCGGATCTGCAACCGTCAGCACACGCAAATTATTCATTCCCGTGAAGATGCTCTCCCTCGAGATCCGCAGGCACCCGGTCAGCACCGCCCGCTCCAGGCTGTCATTGGTCTTTAGCGCCTGTGCGAACATATTGCGGATCAGCCCCACCATCTCTTCGTAATACCCGGCGTAAAAAGCCTTCTGCAGCGGCACATCGTACTCATCGATCAGCAGGACCGTCTTGCGGCCGTAGTGTTTCTCTAAAAGGCGGCAAAGCGTCCGCAGGCTGTCCGTCATCGTCTGCTCCGACATACTGTAATCCCGCAATGCCCGGAATTTCTCTTTATCCTTTTCTTCAAGTCTC
>CANQGL010000127.1 GCA_947623185.1 uncultured Lachnospiraceae bacterium | reverse complement strand
TGAGTTCAACACATTGTTATATTGTGTTGAACCCGGACTTCCGGCGTCACAAGATCTTGTATGATACGGGACGCCGGAGCCATATAAAACCAGGACGGAATTCGTGGGCCTTGAGACAGCGTTTTCCTGAAAGGGGTCATATCCAGCCACGGCATTTTGCGGTGGGAGCAGTTATTTCGGCCGTCCGAAAGGGATGGGGCGAAATGGCGAAGCTTACCCTTTGTGAAGGAAAACCGGGCCGTAAACCCGGAACAGCGTTTGCGTTCCGAAAGACGGACTGAACCGTTACGGTAAAACAGGAAATGGGTGAGAAGATGCTGTGGTATGTGATACAGACCTATACAGGCAGGGAAGAGCGGCTGATGCAGATGATCCGGAGAGTGGTTCCCGGTGGACTGTACGGGGACTGCTTTGTGGTCTATCATGAACAGCTCAGGAACCGGAAACAGGAGAATCAGATCCACATTGAGCGGGTATTCCCCGGCTATGCGTTTATCACTTCCGATGACCCGGACGAGCTGTTTTTTCAGCTGAAACGGATCCCCGCCATGTCGAAAATGCTGGCTGCCGGAGAGTTCTGTTTTACTCCGCTGGAAACGCCGGAGGCGGAATTCCTTGATTCCGTTATGGATGAGGATCATGTGATCCGTCTTTCCTATGCGGCGACCGACGGAAGGGACCATGTGAATTATCTTTGCGGACCGCTGGAGGTCTGCGGGGAGCGGATCCTGCAATACCAGTTCCGGAAACGGTACGCGTCCGTCCGTCTTCATATATCCGGACAGGAGAAGGAAGTGCGGATGGGGATCATTTTGAATGACGATATCCGCAGGGAACTGTCTTACGGGAAGGTGGAGGCGCCGATTGTAGTGCCGGAGCGCTACCAGGTCGGGAACCTGCCGCGAACTCACGGAAATGCCTCGAAAGATTCAGGAAAAGGAACACGGGAAAAGATTCAGTTCCCGTTCTGTGAAGGCGACAGGATCATGATTGTGGCAGGTGCGTTCTCGGGTATGACCGCGACCGTCTGCCAGATAAAAAAAGGCTCCGTGAAAATCAAAGTACATCTTTTCGGACGCGATATAACAGCTGAAGAACCAATCGAAAACGTGAGGAAGATCGCCGCGTAAACGACGTCTCCCTCACGTTCGTTTATACGGAAGTATTCGGACAGACCGCCAGAGGCAGAACTTTTTTGAAAGAACTGACAGTTCAGAACAGGAAGGAGCGTGGATGGATGTTGTGGTACCTGATAAAGACATGGGCAGGCGGAGAAGAAAAGCTTGTGAAAGAGATACGCCGGACGGTCCCGCCGTATATGTATCAGGATGCGTTTGTGATATATAACGAACGGATCTGGCGCAGACAGGGCCAGAGCATTATCCGGCTCGAACCGCTGTTTAAAGGATGCGTATTTCTTACCTGCCAGAAGACAGAGCCGTTGTTTCGCCGGTTTGACCGGATCCCGGCCATGTCCCGTCAGATCGCGACCGGCTATCTGTCCATCTTTCCGCTAATGGAACAGGATGCGAATTTTCTGGAGTCGATATCCGGCGGGGATCATGTGATCCGCACGTCCTATATGCTGCGGGAAGACGAAGGAAGCAGTACTTATCTCGTTTCCGGACCGCTCGAATATCTGATCGACGGGATCGAGGGGATCCGATTCCGCACCCGGACTGTCAAGACGCATAAAAAGCTCTGGGGCGAGGACAAGGAAATCGTTTTGGGGATCATTGCCAATGAAGATCTGGGCCGGAAACCGGTTTATGAGGGCCCGGTTGCGATCGAAAAACTTCCGGACCATTATACGGTCTTGGAGATCGGAACGGATTCGGACGGAAACAAGCAATACCTTGAGGGCCCGCAGGTTTACGCGGACCGGGATCCAATCGAGGCTTTAAGCAGAGAGAAAAACAGAGAGCTTTGCGACCTTGTAAGCTGAAAAGCAGACGGAACAGACCGGTTTGTTTCTTAATTATTTGGAGAGGATTTGCGTGCACCAGCCACATGAAAGATAACCGTTTTCTAAAAGGACACATACCGAAAAACAGGCAGATCCGAACGCTTTGTCTGCTGATCATAGATTCACTTATCGTAAGCCTGTCCGCTTTTCTGGGACTCCTTCTCCGCTTTGATTTAAGCTGGGAAAAAGTCGACATTGTATATCGGGAAGCGGTCCTCAATTACCTGCCGTTTTATATCGCTGCCACACTGGCAGTTTTTTTTGTGCGCAAGTTGTATGCCACCATGTGGAGTGTGGCGGGAGTACGGGAAGCGTTGAACATCGTTGCCACCAGCGCGATGGCCGCATTGATCCAGACGGCGGGCATGATGCTCTTGCAGTATAAAGTCCCAAGGAGCTACTATATCCTTTCCTTTGCGGTACTCTGCGCGGGAACGCTGGCGGTACGCCTCTCGTACCGGATCTGGCTGTCACTCTTCGGACAGGGACTTCCCGGACTGAACCATAAAGGCTCGCATAACCGCGAAGGAAAGAGGATTCTGATCGCGGGAGCCGGTACTTCCGGGGCTGTGATCTTAAAAGAGATACACACCAGTCCGTTTGTGGACGATACGGTGGTCTGTTTCGTGGATGACGATAGAAACAAAATTGGGAAGATCTTAAACGGCGTCCCGGTCGAGGGGAGCTGCGAGGATATTCCCTGGCTGGCGAAGAAATACCGGGCGGATGAGATTGATATCGCGATGCCATCCGCCACCGCACAGGAGCGCAAACGGGTCATCGAGATCTGCCGGGAGACAGACTGTAAGGTGCGGATCCTGCCTGGGATCTATCAGTTGCTAAACGATGAAGTCAGCGTCTCACAGCTTAGAGAAGTGCAGATCGAGGACCTTCTGGAACGGGAGCCGATCCGGGTCAACCTGGACGAGATCCTGGACTATGTGAGCGGGAAGGTCGTGTTGGTTACCGGCGGAGGCGGCTCCATCGGGAGTGAGCTCTGCAGACAGATCGCGGGGCATAATCCGAAACAGCTGATCGTCTTTGATGTTTATGAAAACAACGCTTATGACATTCAGCAGGAGTTAAAGAAGAAGTACCCGGAACTGGATCTGGTTGTTCTGATCGGTTCGGTACGCAACACGCACCGAATGGAGAGCGTGTTTGCGAAGTACCGGCCGGATATCGTCTACCATGCGGCGGCGCACAAACATGTGCCGCTTATGGAGGACAGCCCGTGCGAGGCGGTTAAGAACAACGTATTTGGTACATACAAGACCGCGAAGGCAGCCGATAAATACGGGACGAAACGGTTTGTCCTGATCTCTACGGATAAGGCGGTAAACCCGACGAACATCATGGGAGCATCAAAGCGGATCTGCGAGATGATCATTCAGATGATGGACGCGAAGTCGGAGACAGACTTTGTGGCGGTACGGTTCGGGAATGTTCTCGGGAGCAACGGTTCGGTGATCCCGCTGTTTAAGAAACAGATCGAGGCGGGCGGACCGGTGACGGTGACGGATCCGGAAATCATAAGGTATTTCATGACGATCCCGGAAGCGGTATCTCTGGTCTTACAGGCCGGGGCATATGCGAAAGGCGGGGAGATCTTTGTTCTGGATATGGGAAAGCCGGTAAAGATCTTAAGCTTGGCGGAGAACCTGATCCGACTGTCGGGATATGAGCCATATACGGACATCCAGATCAAGTTCATTGGATTAAGACCGGGGGAGAAGCTGTATGAAGAACTCCTGATGGATGAAGAGGGCCTGCAGGAGACGCCGAATAGGCTGATCCATATCGGGAAGCCGATCGAGTTCGACGCGGAGAAATTGAGAGAACAGCTGGATAAGCTGTATGAAGTAGCAAATCAGGATACGGAGAAGGTGCGGGAACTGGTGAAGGAGATCGTACCGACATACCGGATCGGGAGCGGATCGGAACGGCAGGAGAGCGCCGCGATTTAAGGAGATCCGGATACCGGTAGACAGAGAGGAAGGAACAGGAGCGAATGAAGGAGATCAGACCGTTTGAGAAGCGGGTATGGCTGGCGTCGCCGACCATGCATGGCGAAGAACAGAACTATGTGCAGGAGGCGTTTGATGCCAACTGGGTTTCCACTGTTGGGAAAAATCTGGACGAACTGGAGAAACTGGCTTGCGAGCAGATCGGATGCAGATATGCGGTAGCACTTTCCGCAGGAACAGTAGCGCTCCATCTTGCGGTGAAGTTAGCGGGAGTGAAACAGGGGGATAAGGTGTTCTGCTCCGATATGACCTTCAGCGCGACGGTCAACCCTGTGGCGTATGAAAAGGGTGAACAGGTCTTTATCGACAGCGAGTACGAAACCTGGAATATGGACCCGGAAGCACTTGGGAAGGCCTTTGAACTTTATCCAGATACGAAGGTGGTGCTGGTTGCGAACCTTTATGGGACGCCTGCAAAGCTGGACGAAATTAAAGCGATCTGTGAAGAGCATGGAGCGACATTGATTGAGGACGCAGCTGAGTCTCTGGGAGCTTCATATAAGGGGAGGCAGACGGGTACTTTTGGAAAGTACAACGTAATCAGCTATAACGGAAATAAGATCATCACCTGCAGCTCCGGCGGAATGCTCTTAACCGATGAGAAGGAAGCGGCAGATAAGGCGAGGAAGTGGTCGACACAGAGCCGGGAGAATGCGCCGTGGTATCAGCATGAGGAACTGGGATACAACTACCGGATGAGCAACATCATAGCGGGAATCGGAAGAGGCCAGTATTTGCATCTTAAGGAACACATCGCGAGAAAGAAAGAGATCTATCTGAGGTACAAAGAGGGCTTTAAGGATCTTCCGGTGAGTATGAATCCGTATCTTGAGGGGATCATGGAGCCGAACTTCTGGCTGAGCTGCCTGTTAATTGATAAGGAAGCGATGTGCAGGCAGGTGAGGGGAGAAAGAGAGGCATTGTACATAAGTGAGTGCGGAAAGAGCTGCCCGACAGAGATCCTTGAGACACTTGCGAAATACAATGCGGAGGGACGTCCGATCTGGAAGCCGATGCATCTGCAGCCGATCTATCGGAACAATCCGTTCATCACCAGGGAGGGAGACGGACGGGCGAAAACGAATGCGTACATAAGCGGTAATGAGCAGCCTGATGTGGGAGCGGATATCTTTGCTCGTGGATTGTGCCTTCCGAGTGATATTAAGATGACGACCAAAGAACAAGATAGAGTGATTGAAATCATACGCAGATGCTTTAAATAGAGAAACTATATTGGTAACATATGCATACATGTTTAAATTGGATGGGACTTGAGAAGTTAGGCAACAGTTCCGTGAATCAAAGCATTGTTATGTATTCATATCGATTTTAACATGACTTGAAAAAATGAATTTTCTTTCAAAATGCCAAGTCCTTATCAATAATTAAATATGGGTGGCCTAAATTATTCATGAAGGAAAGCTCTATATAAGATTTGTCACTCAAAACTCAAAAGACAATATTTCATCTTATTCCATACGCGGTTCAACTCCCAAGTATTCGACAGGGTGGTCTTATGTGAGCAACTGCTACTCAGCACGAATGTGATATATTTTGCTGAGCACACTGTTTTTGTGGCGACTTTCAGCAACTTCAAATGAATGGTCTGGATCTGCTGCTTTTACTAGCCAGAATTAATCTGGTTGTAAGCAAGTGCATGTACCTATAGAAGGCTTGTGTTAACTGCTATAGGACAGTTACACACGAAAGCAAAGTTAAATTCGCTTATTATTGGCATAGAGAAGAGGAGTGTTGCATGAAGATGGATAACAAAAATACTGTATTTATCAGCGGCAGCAATCGTGGGATCGGAAAG
>CANQGL010000126.1 GCA_947623185.1 uncultured Lachnospiraceae bacterium | reverse complement strand
GGGATCCCCATGGCGTTCCAGAATTCGGTCATATCCCTCGGCGTGATCCTGATCCAGTCCGCGACCAACGGAATGGGGACCGTCGCCGTCGCATCCTACGCGGTGGCGAAAAAGATCGACGCCATAGCCGTGGAACCGCTGCGCTCGCTCGGCATCACCATGACCACCTACACCGCCCAGAACTACGGGGCGAAGCAGTACGGGCGGATCCTTTCCGGCGTGCGCCAATGCGTCCTGATCTCGGCCGTCATGTCGGCATTGCTCGGACTGGTCATGTTTTTCTTCGGGCGCTTTCTGACTTCGATCTTTATCGGAAACGGAGAACCTCAGATCCTGGAACTCTCGCATATGTTCCTCATCGTGCACGGCGTCCTTTATTTCATCCTCGCGCTGCTTTTCGATTACCGCTATACGCTGCAGGGCCTCGGCGACGCGAAAATACCCACGGTCGCCGGACTGATGGAGCTCGCCATGCGGGCCTTTTCCGCTTTCTTTCTGGTGCCGCGCCTCGGATTTTTCGGCGCTTCCGTGGAAACGCCTTTGTCATGGTTCGGAGCGCTGATCCCGGTCCTCATCGCCTACTTTGCAGCCGCAGGGAACATCCGCAGGCTGATGAGGGAAAGCGAGAACGGGCAGTCCGGCTGACTGCCGCACCGCTCTTTCGGCGGACCAGCCCGTTATCCCGGCGTCCGGACGGCTTTTGAACCCCAAAAAATCAGGCCGGACAAAAAGTCCGGCCCGTTCTCTGCTTTCGCTTATTTAGTCAAAACCGCTGTTTAGTAATTCTCTGCATGGACCTCGAAGTAAGCCTGCGGATGCGCACATACCGGGCATACCTCCGGAGCTTTTGTGCCGACCATGATGTGTCCGCAGTTGCGGCACTCCCAGACCTTGACTTCGCTCTTCTCAAAGACCTTCGCGGTCTCGACGTTCTTGAGCAGGGCGCGATAGCGCTCTTCATGGTGTTTCTCGATCGCCGCTACTGCGCGGAATCTGGCGGCCAGCTCGGTAAAGCCCTCTTCCTCGGCCGTCTTTGCAAATCCCTCATACATGTCGGTCCACTCGTAGTTCTCGCCGTCGGCAGCCGCCGCAAGGTTCGCCGCGGTATCGCCGATCCCCTCGAGCTCCTTGAACCACAGTTTCGCATGTTCCTTCTCGTTGTCGGCCGTCTTTAAGAACAGGGCCGCGATCTGCTCGTATCCCTCCTTTTTCGCCTTGGAGGCAAAATAGGTATATTTGTTTCTTGCCTGAGACTCACCGGCGAAAGCGGCCTCAAGGTTTTTCTCGGTCTGTGTTCCTGCATACTTGCTCATAGTCGTTCTCTCCTTTATGTTTGAATTTTAAGTCCGCCGTTTTCCAATCATCAGAATTCGGCAGGATCATCATTAAGATTCGTTACTATTATCGAACATGATCACGAATCTGTCAACTGATTTTTCGTGTGAAAGCCGTATAACGCGGCGGCAGATCCTCCCCGTTTTATATCCGGGAAACGGCGGCCGCAGTCCCGTTGTACGCCGTAAGAAGCGCCGGACGCAGGTCAGGACAAAAGCTCCCGGTAGACGCGCAGCACGTTGCCGCAGAAGATCTTTTCGATCTCCGTCTCCGTAAAGCCCTCGTTTCGCAGCTTCTCTTCCAGAAGCGGCATATCGCCGGCATTTTTGATCTCGAACGAAATGTTCGTTCCGTCAAAGTCGGAGCCGAGGCCCACGCATTCCGCTCCGCCCACCCGGATCAGATGGCGGATGTGCAGAACGATATCGTCGAGCGATACCTTCATCGGATCGCCCCACCGCTCCTTATCGCGCAAAAACGACGGGCAGTAATTGATGCCGATCACGCCGCCCTTCTTTGCGATCCCTCGGATCATCTCGTCGGTCAGGTTGCGGGCGTGGCCGCAGACGGCTCTCGCATTGGAGTGGCTCGCCACAAACGGTTTTTTCGCATGGGCGATCACATCGAGGATCCCCTTGTCTCCCAGATGCGATACGTCGGGGATGATCCCGATCCGCTCCATCTCCTCGAGAAACTGAAATCCCGTCTCCGTCAGCCCCCGCTCCGTCTCGGGCACGAACGTTCCCATGCGGAGACCGTCCACATGGGCATGGTTCGGATACGCCAGCTCGTTTTCAAAGTTCCATGTGAAGGTCGCCATGCGCACGCCGAGCTCATAAAAGATGCGCAGGTATTCGGGCTTTCCCTCGAAGATCGCCCCTTCTTCCATCGTTAAGAGCGCGGAAATGCGTCCCTTCTTCATGTTCTCTTCGATATCGGAATAACTGCGCACGATCCCGACCCGTTCCGGATAGCGGCGCATCTCGGTAAAGAACAGATCCGCGAGCCTGAACGCGTACTCCGGAAGCGGCATTTTCCCGCGCAGTTCTTCCATATGGGCGAAGATGGCAAAGTTCTGTACCGCGTATCCGCCCTTTTCGAGTTTTTTCAGGTCGATGTGCAGGTCGTTTTCAAGGATCCCGCTCTCTTCCCCTCTGACTTTTTTCGCATAAAGTTCCGCGATCGTGTCACAGTGCATATCAACGATCTTCATTGGATCCCCTCCGTTTCCTTTCGCGCGCGGCCTTTTGGGCTTATTTCATCGATTCGATGATGCAGTCTGCCAGCGCCTCGAGCTCTCCGGCCTTCTCCGGATGGAGCGCGGAGGCGAGCGACAGCCTCTCGTTTAAGACCGTCATGTTCTTGAGCTCCTCGTCGATGAACTTCTGCATCAGATCGCCGGACTTGCAGGCCCAGGAGCCGTTCTCGATGATCGCGAACGTCCTGTTCTGCAGGTGGAGCGCCTTCATGTCCATCAGGAAGTTGTGCATGACCGGATAGATCCCGAGGTTGTAGGTCACGGAGGCCAGCACGATGTGGCTTAAGCGGAAGGACTCGGCGATCAGCTGGGAAACATGGGTGTTGGATACGTCGTAGACCGCGACGTTCGTCATGCCCTTGTCGCAGAGCTTCGCGGCCAGCGCCTGTGCCGCCGATTCGGTGTTGCCGTACATCGAGGCGTAGGCGATCATGACGCCCTTCTCCTCCGGCTCGTAGCGGCTCCAGTGATCGTACTTGTCGATGAACCAGCCGAGGTTGCTCCTCCAGACCGGGCCGTGCAGCGGGCAAATCATTTTGATGTCGACCGTCGACGCCTTCTTTAAGAGGGCCTGGACGTGGGGTCCGTACTTTCCGACGATGTTGGTCAGATAGCGGCGCGCGTCGTCGAGCCAGTCGCGCTCGAAATTGACCTCGTCGTTGAACAGCTTGCCGTCCAGAGCGCCGAACGAGCCGAACGCGTCGGCCGCGAACAGGACGCCGTTCGTGGTATCGAACGTCACCATCGCCTCCGGCCAGTGGACCATCGGCGCGTAGACGAAGGTCACCACATGCGAGCCGAAACTCAGGGTCTCGCCCTCCTTCGCCTCGATCTGCTCATGACTGTCGATGTGGAAGCCGAACTGGTGCATCAGCATGAACGCCTTCGGGGTGCTGACGATCTTCACGTTCGGATAGCGGATCAGGATCTCCTCGATGGAAGCGCCGTGGTCGGGCTCCATGTGGTTGATCACCAGATAATCCAGTTCCTTTCCGTCCAGCAGGTGTTCCACGTTCTCGACGAGCTGGCGGCACGCCGACCAGTCGACCGTATCAAAGAGGACGCTCTTTTCGTCGAGGAGAAGGTACGCGTTGTAGGATACTCCCCTCGGGATCGGATGGACGTTCTCGAACAGGGCGAGCCTGTGGTCGTTGGCTCCCACCCAGTATAAATCTTCCGTCACTTTTCTTACGCTATACATAGATCAACTCTCCTTTTCGATTAACTCTCAATGAACATGTCTTTTGAGGCCGAGCACTCCGGGCAGACCCAGTCGTCCGGCAGCTTTTCAAACAGGGTCCCGGGCGCGATCCCCGCGTCCTCGTCCCCAATTGCCGGGTTGTAGTCGTAACCGCATCCGCCGCAGACATAGGTCTTTCCGATCGGTTTCTCCTTCGGGGGCTGCGGCCGTTTCATCTTCACCATCGGCGGCGCCGGCTGCTTCTCGCCGGTATCGAGCGCCGCCGCCAGAAGCGGCAGGATCTCATTCACGTCGCCGACGATGCCGTAGTCACAGTTCTTAAAGATCGGCGCGTTCGCGTTCTTGTTGACGGCGACGATCGTCGAGGCGTCCTTGATGCCCTTTAAGTGCTGGACCGCGCCGGAGATGCCGCAGGCGATGTAAAGGTTGCCCTTGAATTTCTGGCCGGACATGCCGACGTAGCGGTTGAGCGGCACATACTTGAGCGACTCCGCGACCGGACGCGAGGAACCGATGGCCGCGCCCGCCTGTTTCGCGAGCTCCTCGATCAGCTTCATGTTCTCTTTGCTTCCGATGCCGACGCCGGCCGAGACGACGCGCTCCGCCTGCGTGATCGGGGTGTCGATCGGGATCCCGACCGTAAAGTCGTAGCCGTCCTTCTTTAAGGCGGCGACCAGCGTGTCCACGCGCTCCTTGGCGCTGCCCTCCTTAAGGATCATGTTCTTTCTGAGGCCGGTGACCGGAGCCGCCTTCTTGACGGCCTTGGAGCCGCCGCCCGCGCTCTTGTCCTTCGGCATCTTTCCGATGATATGGGAGGCGATGACGACGCGCTGGATCTCGTTCGTCCCCTCATAGATCGTGGTGATCTTGGCGTCGCGGTACGCGCGCTCGACTTCCATGCCCTTGAGGAAGCCGCTGCCGCCGAAGATCTGCATCGCGTCGTTCGTCACCTCGAGCGCGATGTCGGAGGCGTACATCTTTGCCATCGCGGCCTCCATGCCGTAGGGAGCATGCTCTTCCTTGAGCTCCGCGGCGCTGTATACAAGGAAGCGCGCGCAGCGCAGCTTCGTCGCCATATCCGCCAGCTTGAAGGAAATGCCCTGCTGAGCGGCGATCGGCTTTCCGAACTGGATCCTCTCCTTGGAATACTCAAGCGCGTTCTCGTAAGCGCCCTGCGCGATGCCGAGTGCCTGCGCCGCGATCCCGATGCGGCCGCCGTCCAGCGTCGCCATGGCGATCTTGAAGCCCTCGCCTTCCTTGCCGAGCAGGTTCTCCTTCGGGACCTTGACGTCGTTGAAGATCAGCTCGGCCGTCGCCGAGGAACGGATCCCCATCTTGTCGTAGTGGTCGCCGAACTCAAAGCCCTCCCAGCCTTTTTCCACGATAAAGGCCGAGATCCCGCGCGTTCCGATATCGGGCGTGGTGACCGCGAACACGACGTAGGTATCCGCGACCCCGCCGTTGGTGATGAAGATCTTGTTGCCGTTTAAAAGATAATAGTCGCCCTTTAAGACCGCGGTCGTCTCCGTTCCGCCCGCGTCGGAGCCTGCATTCGGCTCGGTCAGGCCGAAAGCTGCGATCTTTTCACCTTTTGCCAGAGGAACCAGATATTTCTGTTTCTGCTCCTCGTTTCCGAACGCGAAGATCGGCCATGTTCCGAGGGACACATGGGCGGAAAGGATAACGCCCGCGCCGCCGTCCACTCTGGAAAGCTCCTCGACCGCGATCGCATAGCTTAAAGCATCGAGACCCGCGCCGCCGTATTCCTTCGGAAACGGGATGCCCATGTAGCCCATCGCGCCGAGTTTGGCGATGGCCTCCGTCGGGAACTCATTGTTTTTGTCGAGAAGAAACGCCTGCGGTTTGATCTCGGTCTCCGCAAATTTCCGGATGATCTTGCGGAGCTCTTCGTGTTTCTCGCTTGTCGTAAACAGCATACTTCTTCCTCCTCCTACAATAAAGTTGTGGTGGTTAGATACCTAACAGCCAGTTAGGACTAACCGTTTCATTGCTTAAGCT
>CANQGL010000125.1 GCA_947623185.1 uncultured Lachnospiraceae bacterium | reverse complement strand
GTGAACCAGAGCGGCAAGCGCTTCATCAACGAGATGGAGACCCGCGACGTCGTATCGGCGGCCGAGCTCGAGCAGGAAGGCCAGTACGCGTATGTCATCTTCGACCAGCATCTGCGCGACAACCTTAAGGCGATCGAGAAATACGTCACAAACGGCATCACCGTCCAGTCCGATACGATCGAGGGCCTGGCCGAAGAGATCGACGTGGAGCCGGCGACTCTGAAAGAGACGCTGGATACCTGGAATCAGGCGGTAGCGGATCAGAACGATGCGGAATTCGGCAGAGACACCGGCATGGAGGCCGATCTGACGACGGCTCCGTACTACGCGATCAAGATCGCTCCCGGCATCCATCATACGATGGGCGGCGTCAAGATCGACACCAAGGCCGAAGTCATCGACACCGAGGGCAACCCGATCCCGGGCCTCTTCGCCGCGGGCGAAGTGACCGGCGGCGTCCACGGCGGCAACCGTCTCGGCGGCAACGCGGTGGCTGACATCGTAGTGTTCGGGCGCATCGCGGCGTCCTCCGCGGTCGACTATGTGAACGCGAACCAGTAAAGCCGAAAACGGCTGTCCGGAGATCGGAAGCGATGATCCGGAAACGGCCGACCGGAAACAATTAATTTAAGACCGGAATACCCTGCGGGGACCGGGACGCATATGCGCCCCGGACCTGCGGGGTATTTTTATGCTTGAGCGGGCGCATAAAAGAGCTTTCGGAAGCGGGTATAAGTTTTTCCTTATAACCGCATTAAAAACATTATATTGGATTTAAAAAAATACAAGTGTTATGATTGACGGTAAGAAAATGATGGGCTTAGTGTGCAAACCGGAACGTAAATTATGCATTATGCACAAAAATAAGCAAGGAGGTTGGTTATGGAAATTTTGAAGACAGCCATGGCCGGGACACTGGAATCCAGCGACGCACAGGTCACGGTCGAGCCGGGGACCGATGGGATCGAGCTGACTCTCGAGAGCAGCGTGATGCATCAGTACGGCAAGCAGATCCGCGCCGTCGTCCTCGAGACGATGGAGCGCCTTGGCGTTGAGAACGCGAAGGTGACGATCTTCGACAAGGGCGCGCTCGACTGCACGCTCAAGGCGAGAGTGGAATGCGCCGTGTACCGCTCCAACGGTATCACCGAGAATCTTCCGTGGGGAGGTGTGATCAAATGAGCCATCCGAACAAGAAACGTTTAAGAAGATCCATGATGTTCTTAAACTGCCAGAAGCCGGGCCTTATCAAGGATCCCTACATTTACAAACCCGACTCCATCATGCTGGACCTGGAGGATGCGGTCGCCGAGAACCAGAAGGACGCGGCCCGCTATTCCCTGTATCATGCGCTGCAGGAGATCGATTACCACGGCGTTGAGCGCGTCGTCCGCATCAACGGCCTTGACACGCCGCACTGGAAAGAGGACATCCGCGTCTGCGTAGCCGGCGGAGCCGATACGATCCGTATCGCGAAGACCGAGAGCGCGCAGGACGTCAAAACGGTCGAAGAGCATGTCCTTGCGGCCGAAAAGGAATTCGGACGTCCGGAGGGCAGCACGCTCCTCATGGCGGCTCTGGAATCCTGCAAGGGCGTCTTAAACGCCTATGAGATCTGCAGAGCGTCCGACCGTCTGATCGGTATCGCCCTTTCCGGCGGCGATTACACGAAGGACCTTCAGACGACGATCACCGGGACCGGCGTCGAGCTCATGGGAGCGAGACAGCACATGATCATGGCGGCGAGAGCGGCCGGAGTACAGTGCTGGGATACGGTCTTCACGAACCTCGACGACATGGAAGGTTTCGAGAAAGAGACACAGATGATCAAGCTGATGGGCTTTGACGGAAAATCCCTTGTAAACCCGAGACAGATCGCGATCGTCCATAAGATCTTTACTCCGGCCGAGAAGGAGATCATCTTCGCGGAGAAGGTAGTAAGAGAGATCGACGACAAGAAGGCGAAAGGCATCGGCGTATTTACCGTCGACGGCAAGATGATCGACATCGCTTTCTATGACGGAGCGAAGAGGACCCTGGCAATGGCGAAAGCCGCAGGCGTATATAAGGGGGATTTGTAATATGATTAACGCAGTTGGCAGAGACATTCCGGAAGAAGTCTTAAAGGCAACCGGAAAAGAAGTGTTCAAAGGCGCTTACGCTTACGATGATCACGAATACACCAAGGCCGCCCCGAAGGTACACGCGGTATGCGACCCGAAGCGCAGCAAGGTCGTCGAGAGCATCCACGAAGCGCTCGTAAAGTGCGGGATCAAAGACGGCATGACCCTGTCTTTCCACCATCATTTCCGTGAGGGCGACTACGTCGTCAACATGGTCATGGAAGAAGTACATAAAATGGGCATCAAGGACATCACGATCTGCGCCAGCTCCCTGGGCAAGGCGAACGATCCGATCGTCCCCTACATTGAAGACGGTACCATCACCGGGATCGAGTCCTCGGGCGTCCGCGGAAAGATCGGAGAGGCGATCTCCACCGGCCGTCTGAAGAAGCTCGCGATCATGCGTTCGCACGGCGGACGCGTGCGTGCGGTCGAGTCCGGCGAGACCCACATCGACATCGCCTTCATCGGCGCGCCGACCTGCGACGATTACGGCAACATGCGCGCGAACGGCGGCAAGAGCGACTGCGGCGTTCTTTCCTACGCGGTCGTCGACGCCGAGTACGCCGACAAGGTCGTGGCGGTCACCGACTGCCTCGTTCCGTTCCCGAACATCCCGGCCAGCATCTCCATGATCCATGTCGATTATGTCTGCGTTGTCGACGCGATCGGCGATCCGAAGAAGATCGCTTCCGGCGCGGCAAAGCCGACCACCGACGTGAGAAAGATCATGATGGCCGATTACTGCACCCAGTTCGTGATCAACACGCCGTACTTCAAGGAGGGATTCTCCTACCAGACCGGCGTCGGCGGCGCATCCATCGCATCCACGATCTCCCTCGGGAAGATCATGGAGGAGCGCGGGATCCACATGGGCCTCGGCCTCGGCGGCATCACCACTCCGATGTGCAACCTGCTGGCCAAGGGCCTTGTGAATAAGCTGGTCGATACGCAGGACTTCGATATGGGCGCGATCGAGTCGATCAAATCGAACCCGAACCACATCGAGATCTCCGCGTCCGAGTACGCGAACCCCTTCAACAAGGGCGCGTATGTCAACAAACTTGACTTCGTCATCCTCGCTTCCCTTGAGGTCGACGTGAATTTCAACTGCAACGTCGTCGTCGGTTCCGACGGCATGATCACCGGCGCGCAGGGCGGACACCCGGACACCGCGGCCGGAGCGAAGTGCACGATCGTCATCGCGCCGCTCCTTCAGGGCCGTATCCCGGCGATCTGCACCAACGTTACCACGGTCACCACGCCCGGCGAGACCGTTGACGTGGTCATCACCGACTACGGCATCGCGATCAACCCGCGCCGCCAGGACCTGATCGAGTGCATGAAGGACGTCGATCTTCCGTTCTGCACGATCGAGGAGCTGCGCGATAAGGCGTACGCCATCGTCGGCGAGCCGGATCCGGTCCAGTTCGACGACCGCGTCGTCGGCGTGATCGAGGCGCGCGACGGCACCATCATCGACGTTGTGAGAAAGATCAAGGATTTTGAGTTCTAAAACGGGTTATCCGGGGGACGCGCGCGCGTGAGAACCGGCGTCCCCCGTGCCATGATACAAAGTCATGATACAAATATTGAATGGAGGATTTAAAGATGTCTAACGAAGAGAAAAACGTGCTGAAGCTCGGCGGGCTTCCGTGGTATCTGGCTGTCGCGGCCGTTCTGATCTGCGGCGTCACCATGTACCTCGGCGTACAGTCGAACAGCATGACCGGCACGCTGGCTACCTGCTTTGCGCTGGCGGTCGTGCTCAATGAGATCGGCGAGCGTATCCCGATCTGGAACACCTATATCGGCGGCGGCCTGCTCCTGGTATTCTTTGGCGTTGCGCTGATGAAATACTTCGGGATCCTTCCGGAAGAAACGGTCGCGAACGTAAACAGTTTCATTTCCGATGACGCGAACTTCCTGGAGTTCTTCATCGTCTGCCTGATCGTCGGCTCCGTACTTGCCCTGGACCGCGATATCCTGCTTCGTTCCTTTGCGGGTTATCTTCCGGCTATCCTCGGCGGTCTTGCGGTCGCCAGCATCCTGGGCGTCGTGACCGGCCTGATCTTCGGCGTCGATCCGGCGAACTCCCTGATCAAATATGTTCTTCCGGTCATGGGCGGCGGCAACGGCGCAGGCGCGGTCCCGCTGAGCCAGATCTATGAGAACGTAACGGGACAGCCGAAGGCCGAGTACTACGGCTTCGCCATCATTATCCTGACCATCGCCAACATCTTCGCCATCATCGGTTCCGCGCTCTTAAATACCGCGGGCACCATCTGGCCGAAGCTGACCGGCGATAAGAAGACCCTGCTTCGCAAGGGCTCCAACATTGCCAGAGACGACAAGAAAGTCAAAGTCACCACGGACGATCTGTTCGGCGCGATGTTCGTCGGTCTTGCCTGCTACTGCGTTGGCCGTCTGATGAACAAGGTCATCCTGCCGACGATCGCGGGCGCAGAGATCCACGCATATGCGTACATGATCCTGTTCGTCGTCCTGCTTGCCGGCCTCGGCATTATCCCGGACAACATCCGTGCGGGCGCGAAGAAGATCCAGTCCTTCATGTCCGGCTACATGGGGATCATCATCATGGTCGGCATGGGCTGCGATTTCGATATCGCTGAGCTGTTCCAGGCCCTTACCCCGGGCAACGTCATGATGGCTCTGATGATCGTTATCGGCGCTATCATCGGCGCAGGCGCGGTCGGCTACCTGGTAGGCTTCTATCCGGTCGATGCGGCTCTGACCGCCGGCCTCTGCATGGCGAACCGTGGCGGAAACGGCGACCTCGCCTGCCTGGGCGCTGCAGACCGTATGGATCTGATCGCGTACGCACAGCTGTCCTCCCGTCTGGGCGGCGGCATCGTGCTGATCATCGCATCGTTCGTATTCTCGTTCATGCTGTAAAAAATGGTAGCTTACTTTAAACGTCAAAACAACCTGTTCATGCTGGCCGGAGCTCTTCTGGGAGCGCTTGCCGCGTGGTTTGGCCGGGGCGGTTTCGTAGAGGCCGCCGGAGCCGCAAAACCGTTTGCGATCGCGATCGCCGTCATCATCGGGATCGTGCTCGGACGGCTCTTTGCGGCGGTCTGGGCCAACCGGAGGCTCAAGGCTCTGAACGCCCTGCTCTATGAGAAAGCGCAGCCGGAGGAATTTATCCGGCGGTTCTCACCGATCGTTGAGCGGACGCCGAGGGAGACGGTCGAATATGTGGACGGCTGTAATAAATTGTCCTACGCCCATGAGGCGCTGGGAGAATTTGACAAGGGCCTTTCCGTACTTTCCGGGCTGGAACCGGAGAACCTGAAACTCCACTCGCTGGCGGCAAGTTCGCTGGTCTCGAACCAGAGGACGCGCCTGTACCTCCTGACGGGGGATACCGAAAGGGCGAAGGAAGAGATCGGAAAGCTGGAGGAACTTTCGGAGGCGGCCGGAGTGCGTGCACCATCTCTGGCGGCGAATCTGAAACAGTGCCTGACGCTTTTCGGGACATGGCTTTCGTTCCTTGAGGGCGGCGAACTGGACCGGGACTATATCGGCGAGGAGATCACGCTTGCCGCAAACCTGATCCACAAAAACGAAATGCGGCTCCTGCTCGCGCAGGCCGGACTTCGGGACGGGGACAGAAAGACGGCGGAAAAGCTCCTTGCGGAGATCTGCGAGACGGGGGATACTCTGTACGCGCAGAGAGAGGCCCGTAAACTTATGCGTACCCTGACTTAACATATCGTATGAAAACCTCTTTGTGAAATGCGCCGGGAC
>CANQGL010000124.1 GCA_947623185.1 uncultured Lachnospiraceae bacterium | reverse complement strand
GTCTTTTCGCTGTTTTACCCATGGCCATTGTTCGCCTTTTTTGGCTGTCTGTATATTACATCAGTTTCGAGATATTGTCAAGTCCCGTGATTGGAAAAATGTCTGGAAATGTCGAAAATGTCATGTTATAATAAACCTGCTGTCGGGCCTCCAGCAGAAAGGAGGTGAAGTTCTTGTTTGCTTCATTGTTTATGTTCTTTGTCTCTGTCGCAGCAAGTATGGTCGGATACTATATTTGCAAATGGCTGGACAGGAGCGAATGACAGCACAGCCTGAAAAGGGCCTAAGCCACCCTGCATAAACGGAATAGAAAAGACCAGAGCTAACCCCTCTGGTCTTTTCGCTTTGAAGTTCTTGTTCATTATTTACGTTCCAGCCATCTATATCTTACACTCATTTTATGATAAAGTCAATACGCTTGCACGATTTAGCCTCCGATTTTTCTCCTCCGCCCAAATCTCTGGTTGTAATCGGCCGGTCCGTATGGTATCATTATGGAAAATAAAATTGCGGAGGGAATCATGAAAACAGTCATCAACAATGTTACCGTGCTCACGATGGATAAGGCGGAAAACGTATACAAAAACGGCTATGTTGTGATCGAGGGAACGAAGATCGCCGGCGTCGGGGAGGGAACGGGCCCGCAGGATGCGGACCAGACGGTCGACGGACAGGGCGGGATCCTGATGCCGGGCATGATCAATACCCACAGCCATATTTCCATGATCCCCTTCCGGTCGCTGGGAGAAGACGGAAAGGACAGACTGCGCAAGCTTTTCTTCCCGCTCGAACGCGAGGCGCTGACGCCCGAACTGGTCCGTCAGGGTGCCAGGTATGCGGTCTGTGAACTTCTGCTGGGCGGCGTGACGTCGGTCATGGATATGTATTATTTTGAGGACGCGGTCGCACAGGCCTGCGACGAGATGGGGATCGACGCATGGACCGGCCAGACGATCATCGAAATGGAGACCTGTGACAGCAGAAACGCCGCGGATGCCCTGAAACTGAACGAGGAACTGATAAAAAAATGGAAGGGACACGGGCGGATCCACCCGGTGGTCGCTCCGCACGCCACGAATACCAACGGCCCCGAGACGCTTCAGGCCGCATATGAACTGGCGCAGAAATACGACGTTCCCTACACGCTGCACGTCTGCGAGATGGACTACGAGATGACGATGTTCCGCGAAAAATACGACAAGACGCCGGTCGAGTTCCTTTACGGGATCGGTGTTCTGGGCCCCAGAACGGTCGCGGCGCACTGTATCCACCTTTCCGACCACGATATCGAACTGTTTGCCGAGAGCGGCGCCAAGATCGCGCACTGTGCGATCGCGAACGCGAAGTCCGGAAAGGGCGTCTGCCGCGCCTACGACGCAAAACAGGCCGGTGTGACGGTCGGCGTCGGAACGGACGGACCGTCCTCGGGAAATACGATCGACCTGCTCACACAGCTCAGGATCATCCCGCCGCTTCAGAAGACGCGCCGCCACGACAACACGATCTTTTCCGCAAAGGAGACTGCCTTTATGGGCACGATCGAGGGCGCGAAGGTACTGGGCGCGCAGAACGAGATCGGCTCCATCGAGACCGGAAAGAGGGCGAACCTGACGCTGATCGAGACGCAGTCCGTCAACATGTTCCCGATCTACGAGCCGTACGCGGCGGTCGTCTATATGGCAAATCCGTCGAACGTGGACAGCGTATGGGTGGATGGAAAACAGCTCGTGAAGGGCCATAAGCTTCTGTTCGCGGACCATCTGGAGGAACGCGCAAAGCTGGAGGCGCTGATGCCGGAGTTTCGGAGGATGTCCGCGAATTACAGGGACTTTTAAGACGGATCCCGGAATAAGGCGGCCGCGATCCTGCCGGACTTTTACGCGGACGGCCGCGCTGCAAAGGAGAAAAAATCATGGAGGATAAGAAGAGAGCGCTCGCGCTCGAGATCATCGAGAGACTGAAGAAGGAATATCCCGACGCGGACTGCACGCTGGACTACGACGACGCGTGGAAGCTGCTGGTGAGCGTGCGTCTCGCCGCCCAGTGCACGGACGCGCGTGTGAACGTGGTCGTCGGTGATCTGTACCGGAAATTCCCGGATGTGAAAGCCCTCGCCGAAGCGAGCGTGGAGGAGATCGAGGAGATCGTGCGCCCCTGCGGCCTCGGACACAGCAAGGCGCGTGACATCAGCGCGTGTATGCGGACGCTTCTGGAGGAATACGACGGGAAAGTGCCGGACGACTTCGACAAGCTTTTGAAACTTCCGGGCGTGGGGAGAAAGAGCGCGAACCTGATCATGGGAGACGTGTTCGGCAAGCCCGCGATCGTCACGGACACGCACTGCATCCGCCTTGTGAACCGCATGGGGCTGGTGGACAACATAAAAGAGCCGAAAAAGGTGGAGATGGCGCTCTGGAAGATCATTCCGCCGGAGGAGGGAAGCGATTTCTGTCACCGGCTCGTCTGGCACGGGCGCGAGGTCTGCACCGCCCGGACGAAACCGTACTGCGACAGATGCTGTCTGGCGGATATCTGCGAAAAGAATGGAGTTAAGATGACGTAACGAGATGAAACACGCTCTGCGAGTTTCATCTCGTTATCGCGGCATTCGCCAGATCGACAAACAGGCTTGTCAGCCTGGCTCATTGCTCGCGAAAAAAACAGGCAGCCGGGGCCCTGCGGCCGTAGGCTGCCTGTCCGGTCATTACCGGATATTATGCGGTTTCCTTATCGAATTTTTCCAGATATTTTTCCTGGATCAGCCGGACAAGCTCCGGCGCTTTTTGGCCGACCGGCTGCCCCTCAATCTCGCAGGCGGGCGCGCAGAACTTGGTGGAACTGGAGACGATCACTTCGTCGGCGTCCATCATTTCCTGTACGGTAAACGGCCGCTCGTCCACCGGGATCCCGTTCTCCTTGCAGATCTGGATGATGTGCATCCTTGTGATGCCCGGGAGTATGTAGTGGTCGGTCGGATGCGTGATGAAAATACCGTCCTTTATAATGGAAACGTTGCTGTGCGCGCATTCGGTGACGATGTCGCCGCGATGGAACACACACTCGTCGCAGCCGAGCGATTCGGCCTTCTGCGCCGCCATTACATTCGGCAGCAGGTTCAGCGTCTTGATGTTGCAGTGCAGAAAACGCGTGTCCTCGATCGTCGTGAGCTTCAGGTAGTGGGAGGAGTCGCCGTGCTTTCCGGGACGCATGAAGATCCAGAGATTCGGCCGGACGTCTTCGGCCGGGAACTGATGCGTGCGCGGAGCCGTCCCGCGGGTAAGCTGCCAGTAGACGAAGATCTCGGAATCATCCATCTTCGCCAGCATGTCGTACAGGATCCCCGCGATCTCATCCTTCGTGTAGGGGACCGTGATCCGCAGCAGTCCGGCGCTGTTGAAGAAACGGGTAAGATGATCGCTGAGAGCGAAGATCTTTCCGTTTTTGGCGAGCGTCGCCTCATAGACGCCGTCGCCGAAATAACATACGCGGTCGTTCATCGGGACCGTCATTTCCTCGAGCGGTCCGAATTTCCCGTTATAGTAACCTAAGGTTTTCAATGCAATACCCCTTTCAGAATAATGGTGTTTTACCGTTTTGTATCAGCATCATATCATGAAACGGCAGTGAAGTAAAGAGAAACCTCCATTAACAAAAAATTTATGAATTATTCAGAATTGTTATCTTGCGGGAGCGGGATGTTTTCGATTATAATAAAAGTTAGGGCAAATATGCTCAATATCGTGGAAGACTAAAGTACAGATTGCGAGGTATACGAATGAATTTCAGTCTGAATCCAAACAGCGAGCTGGTCCAGTCCGCCGTCAATGCGCCGGAGATGATCGAGGTCCCGGAGATGTTCCTCGACCAGGCGGAGCAGTTCAGGGAGCTTCTGATGATGTATACATGCGCGATCCGCGAGGTGAAGACAAAACTGGAAGTCCTAAACGACGATCTCGCGGTCCGCTATCAGAGGAACCCGATCCAGATGATCAAATCGCGCGTCAAAAAGCCTTCCAGTATCCTCGAAAAACTGAAACGCCGCGGATTCCCGCTCACGGTACAGTCGGTCGCCAACTGCCTGGACGACGTGGCCGGCATCCGGGTGATCTGCTCGTTCGTGGACGACATCTATACGGTGGCCGAGATGCTGGCGCATCAGGATGACGTGAGCGTGCTGATGGTGAAGGACTATATCCGCAGCCCGAAGGTCAACGGGTACCGCAGCTACCATATGATCATCGAGATCCCGGTGTTCCTCTGCGACCGGAAAGAGAAGATGCGCGTCGAGGTCCAGATCCGGACCATGGCGATGGATTTCTGGGCGAGCCTCGACCATCAGATGAAGTACAAAAAGCATCTGGATGACTTTTCCGAAGAGATCAGCGAAGAGCTCAAGGAGTGCGCCGAGGTCATCGCGCAGACCGACCTCAAGATGCTGCGCATCCGCCAGAAGATCGAGGATAAAATATTCCCGGAGGATCCGCTGAAATTTGACGTCAATTAAAAGAAGCTGACATTCAGTAAACGTAGCAGCACAGGGTTTCGAGCGTTCGGAACCCTGTCTTTTTGTAAAGCGCCAGCGCGGGCGCATTTTCGCCCGAGACTTCGAGAACGACCGGCCGGGGGCCCCGATGGGCGAGATCGGAGAGGACCTGATCCAGAAGCTCCGTGCCGCGCCCGTGTCCCCGCTCCTGCTCGCGGATCTCAAATCCGAAGAGATAGTAGGAGGCCGGGCGGACGATGATGAAAAGGCTGCCGTACGGGTTTTCGTACTGCAGGGTGGGTTCTCCGTCGGCCGTAACGCGCCGGATCGCGAGCGGGGCGGAAGATCCCCCCGAGAGCGCCGCCCGGGGCAGATCCTCCGCGGGGAGCCTGAGCATACATTCCGTACCTGTCCGCTCGGCGCCGATCGCATCGAGCGTTTCCAGCGCGGCCCGGCAGGATGCGTCCGCATAGAATAAAAGTTCTTTATCGTCGCCGATCCGTTCGATCCCTTTCTCAAGAAGCCCGGAAAACAGACCTTTGTTCCGGTGATCCGGATGGGTGAGGGCAAAACACTCATAGTCGGCTCCGCCGGCCGGGATCAGAGCCATCGCGGCGCTGACCAAAACACGGGGACTTTGCTCCGCCGGATCTCCGCCATGCTCTTTCGGACAGATGCCTTGCTCCGCCGGATCCCCGACGCGCACCGCAGGTGCGGAGAGCGGAACGCATTCTTCCTCTCTGAGCAGAAAGATGCCCTCCTCGTCGAGCGGGAACGAGTGGGATACGCAGTCGTGCCGGCTGCATGCGGCGGCAAGGGCGCGGACCGCATCCTGCCGCTTGGGGTCCAGGGTCTCGGTGATCACGGATCTCATAAGGTCTCCTTTCCGGTTTCGGTATCGTACCGTTTCCAGTATAATATGCCGGACCGCTCCTTTACAAGAGGTTTTTGCCGCAGCCCCCGAAAAGCCGGCCGGGACTTTTGAAAAGTCGCATTATTCTGCCAATTTTTCCGAGTGTTTGGACTTCTTTTCGCAGGAGACATTTGACTTGAAAGAGGGCCTTTCTTATGATAAACTTGATACAATAAGCAAATAGCAACCGCAGGACAGACGACTAAGGAGGATAACATGATCAATCAGCTCATACAGAAGATTCAGAAAACGAAGGCCCCCATCTGTGTCGGTCTTGACCCGATGCTGGGATACATCCCGTCGCACATTGTCCAGAAGGCGTTCCGCGAGTACGGGGAGACGCTGGAAGGCGCTGCCGAGGCCGTCTGGCAGTTCAACAAAGAGATCGTCGATAATACTTATGATCTGATTCCCTCAGTGAAACCGCAGATTGCCATGTATGAGCAGTTTGGCATTGAGGGACTTAAAATATATGCCCGGACGGTCGATTACTGCAGGGAAAAAGGCCTGGTCGTCATCGGGGACATCAAGCGCGGTGACAT
>CANQGL010000123.1 GCA_947623185.1 uncultured Lachnospiraceae bacterium | reverse complement strand
AAATGCATCGACAATATACTGTTTCATAGCGATCTCTCCTTATATTTCAGGTCTGCGCGTTTCGCGTCTCATCCTTCCGCTTCCGAAAAAAACGGCTTTTCCTCTTTGACGCTTAGTAATTCATTGAGGTCCATCATGTTCATACCGTGTTCGATTCCGTAAATAATAATCGCGTCCCGGGACGAGCGGGAATACAGGACCCCCGCCTTTGCCCCCTCCAGCATGGACTGCGTCTCGCGCAGCGTGAAACCGGCAGCGATGCAAAGGGCGAGAATGTAATCTCTTCCGGCATTCTTCTTTCCGCTTAAGATTTGATATCCGTATGTTCGTTCCACCAGAGATTTCCGGATCACATCACTCTTCGAGAGTCCTTTCTGCTCCAACAGGCCGCTGAATCTCGCCGCAAAGGTCATTTCCCCGTCCGGCTGCGTATGGCGCGCGATATACTCGTTCAGTTCCTTTTCGGAATGGGTCCCTCTCAGGATATGGAGCAGCTCGCCGGTCGTTTTTTCGTCCCGCCGTTCGTTTCCGGATTCTTCTGTGCTCTTCATGATACAGATCGCCCCTTTCCTTTGTCTGAGTTTTATGTTACACTTGATTCAGCGATTTTGCAAGCAGGAAAACAGGAGGAACGGGCGCATGAACGGCGGAAATCCGTTGGACGATTATCAGGAGATCGCGATCGCCGGAAAATATAAAAACGTCAAGCTGGTACTCCATCGGGAAACCGGCCGGATTTACGTGCGGAAATGTCTGGACGTATATAATCGGGATGTGTACCGCAGCGTCATGCGGGTCCATAACATTCATATCGCGGAGATTGTGGAGGCCGCGGAATCCGACGGAAAGCTGTATGTGATCGAGGAATACATAAACGGCGAAACACTGGAAGAGCGGTTAAGCCGTGGATATCAATTTTCGGAGCAGGAAGCGGTAGAGACGATGATCCAGCTGGCCGAGGCGCTCCGGGTCCTCCACGCGCAGACGCCACCCGTTATCCATCGCGATGTGAAGCTGTCCAACGTGATGATCTCGCACGACGGGATCGTGAAGCTGATCGATTTCAACGCGGCCCGGCTGTACGACCCGAATCTCAGCCAGGATACGACCTTCATCGGCACGCAGTCGTATGCGGCGCCGGAGCAGTTCGGGTTTTCCCAGACAGACGCCCGCACAGACATATACGCGCTCGGTGTGGTATTCAATTACCTGCTGACCGGGGAACATGTCAGTAAAAAGACAGCCGGCGGACGCTACGGTGCGATCATAAAAAAGTGCGTGGAAATGGATCCGGACAAGCGTTACCAGTCGGCCGACCTGCTTCTGGATGCACTGAAAGGCCGGGCAGAGACGGGAAACGGAAAGAAAAAGTCCAAAAAGCAAAGGCAGTCTCCGTGGCCGATCCCCGGATTCCGCAGCGGCAAGCCGGTAAATATTATTGCGGCCTCTATTGGATATTTCTCAATTTTCGTCTTTGTGATGGATATAATTCATGAACCTCTGATCTCTAGCTGGGGATTATTTGAGGGCATTGAGTTTGCCGTCAGCTCTCTTCTCGGAGTGGCCGTAGCAACTAATTATCTGGGGATGGGGAAACTGTTCCCGCTGATGGGGGACCGGCATCCGCTTTCACGCGTCGCAACGGGCATTGCGGTAGGGATTTTAAGCCTTTTAGTACTGGTGCGGATAGAAATATTTCTCTATGGACACTTTGCGATATAAATCCGAACAGAGTATTTTCTCCATGGCACTTCTCGGTATAAGCCGAACGAAGTATTGTTCTACAAACGCTTTTCGGTATGCGCCCGCAGGAGAAAAACCGGATTGTGTGCCGACGGCACACCAAAACAGAATATAAAAATGATAAAATGTCAGCGATACCGGAAATACGGTCGCTGACATTTTTTTCTGGGGAATTGTTTGAGCCGCCGTCCGTCACGGCGCTTTCGGGTATAGGCGGATCACATCCTCGATCATGGATTTGATCAGCGGAAGCGATTCCCTTGGACACTGTTCGAGCAGCCGCGACATCTCCGGAAGCAGGTAAATGGAAGAAGCCCGGTCTGTTCCCTCCAGGATCCGGGCCGGTGTCGTGTCAAGATAATGGCAGATCTGCACCAGCCGCTCAAGACTGATCTGCGTTCTGCCACGTTCGATTTTACTGATGAAGGCCGTGGAGACATCCAGGTGCTCCGCCAACTGTTCCTGCGTGATGTGCTTTTCTCTGCGGCAGGCGGCGATGCGCTGCCCGATCAGCGGATAATCAATAGCCATATTATCACCTCTGTATATTATAGGCGGAAACGGGGCGAAAATGTAGAAACTGATGGGTTAATATTGAATTATAAGGTGATTTCTGATATCATGAAAACATCGGAATAAGATGTCATGTGTTCTCGAACACGACGGCAGAAAGTTCCGTAATATTACCGTTTCTGGAGGGGAACAAATGTTGGGATACAAAAGTGAACTGCTGCCGGTATCTGCCCGCTATGCGGGAGAACCGCCGAAAGAACTTGCTATTGTGAAACAGAAAAAAACGGAAGCTGCGCAGCGCCCGGAAAAGTACGGATTTTTTTCTTTACAGTCTGCCGTATTCCTTCTTCTTACGGCAGTTTTCATGAACTGCCGTATTTTTGCGCCGGCGGCATACGCGTCGGATCGGACGGTCCGCATAGAACCGGCCGTATACGAATTTGGCGAGGACAGCGGATATGAGATCTCCTCTGCGGCCGCCGTTTCCGCCGCGCCGGTTCCGGGAGATTTTTCCATTTGCGGAGATATTGCAGAGTCAGAAGGAAAAGACGAAATATCTTCCTTTACGGTCGGGTCGGGAACCGTTTCATTCCTGTATTCTCCCGATCCCTCGATCTTCGGGGCATCCGACGAAGAATGGCGTTCGACGGATGACAAAACGAAGCAGGTCGACGGTATCAGCCTGGAATCCGACGTAAAGAGCGGCGCGCTGATCCTGCAGTCATCTTTGGACGGAGAAACCTGGACGACCGATGTGATCCGAACGGATATCTTTGGAGAAGATGCCGATTTTTCCGAGCCATTCTATACATCAAAATACATCCAGCAGGAAAACGGGTGTTATTTCAGGCTGCTTACCGTCTGTGAGATGGTGCGGAAAACCGGGAGCCGCAAGCTGGCGGTCGTCTCGGTAGACAAAAAAGAGTACAAAAAAATAGCAGGTGTGTATGAATTCTACCTATACAGCCCGTCTGCCGGAGAAAACGCCGGTTCTGCTTCCGATACGCCGCGCAGAGAACTGGGATCGAAGATTCGGACGGAAAACAACAGCGGCTATTCCGGGCAGAAAGAGATCGATAAGAACGATCCGCACTATGGCTGGGATATCGGGAGTTTTACCGTAAACGGCTACACGCGCGAGACCGAAAAGGATGGCGTTCCGGTTTTTCTTAAAAACGTAGGAGACAAAGTCACGCTCTGGTTCCGTCTGGAACAGGATATCGACTGCCTTAACGGAAACGGCGCGCTTACGATTGCAGAAAACACCAAAGCATATGACAGGGCGTTCGAAGTCCCGCAGACAAATTTTGAGCGGGGAACTCTGATCATCCGCTATACCAACGAGCAGGGCGTCTCGGAAGATCCCGTGATCTATACAAATTATCTCGCCGCCGGAGCGAGGACCGGCGCGGATACGCGGGTCGTTCTGTTTGAGGAAGGCGATTATGAAGTTTCGCTTGATTATGAGATAAAAAACGATCCGCGCAGGATCGGTCCCGTGTCCGTTGTCCCGACGTACACGGACTATAAGATCGCGTTCCGGTTTTCGATTCGGAACGGCAACTGTATGGTATATCCGTTCGACAGTCAGACCGGAGCGGAGCTGGCGGACCGTGCGATCACCGCAAACGGATTTATGCTTGATATGGCCCGTTCAAGGTATCGGACGATCGACGTGACGCGATCCGTGCTGAAAGAAGGCGCGGACGGACTTTTAACTGCAGACGTCCGTTTCAACCGTCCAGCAAAGGACGGGGAAACTTACACGGATCCGGGGATCTATACCTTTACGGTCAAAAATCTGTATACCGGGGAATCAACAGAAAAGACCGTCTATGTCGGAACGGAAAAGTACCTTAACGCGCTTTCAAAGTCAGGGGTCTCCGTTTCGGAGCTGAACGATCAGCTCGGGCAGGGCGCCGCCGTGCAGGAAGACGGCTCTCTGGTCTTCCCCGTCTCTGCAGGGCAGGAACCGGCAGCGGGGCAAAAATCCGGCCCGGAGCAAAAGCAGAGTCCTTCGGGTGCTCCGGAAGGAACCGAACCGGCAGTTGAAACAACAGCTTCCGGCGAGGCATCCGGTGCAAAAACTCCTTTGGCGCTGTTTGGCGCATTAGCCGCGGCAGTTTTATGTGTCGGCGGTTTCCTGATCATGAAAAAGCGTGACTCCGGAAAAGAGATCCCGGACACAAAAAACGTTGAGGAGGAGAACGACCAATGAAAAGATGTTTATCAAAACGGTTTTTATCTCTCCTTCTGACCTGCGCGATCATTCTTTCCGGATGCTCCGGGCAGGCAGGAACACCCGGCTCGGATGATAAAGCGTCGGTCTCTGTTGAAACAGCTACGACAGAGAGCAGTGAAACCGCTGTGGATCGCACCGCGGATGAGCCTGCAGAGATCCCGGATTTTACGGGACTGGACGATCCGAATCTTCTTCAGTATACGCAGGATGACATTTACGCCGAGCTGGAAGCCATGCTTCCCAGTGAGGACTATCATATTGAAGATATCAGCACGGTTTATATTTCCAAAGAGTATCTGGAGGAAGTTGCTTTCAACTCTCAGTCCAATGTTTTCTTTGGATACAGCCTTGAGGAACTAGACGCTCAGTTTCAGGGAACACGGTATGTGTTTACTCTGTCGGAAGACGGGGAAACGGGTGTAGAGGAATTTTCCGCTTACAGCAGCGACGCTTACAAACGCGTGATCCGGAATGTCGCTATCGGCTCCGGCGTGATCCTGATCTGTGTAACGGTTTCGGTTGCGACTGTCGGGGCCGCGCCGGTAGTAAGCGCAGTCTTTGCCGCTTCCGCAGAGACAGCCGCAGGTTTCGCGTTAAAGGGCGGCGTGCTTGGCGGAGCCGCGGCCGGGATCATCACGGGCATACAGACCGGAAAGATGGATGACGCGATCGAGGCCGCCGCGGTCGCAGGAAGCGAGGGTTTCAAGTGGGGCGCAGTTTCTGGGGCGGTAATTGGCGGTGTTTCGAAGGTTGCATCAGTCACCGGAATACCCACATGGCAGGAATCGGAAGAACGGGTGCGTAAAGCATTGGGTGGTGATTCTCAAAGATCATTTCTTGCAGGGAAAGAAGTTCCTCATAGTACACCAGGCTCGACCCGGCCCGATTTGATCCGCGAGATAGACGGTCACTTAGAGGCCGTAGAAGTGAAAAATTATAATCTCGGGAACAAAAACAATGTAAATAACCTTTGCAATGTATTGAAAGAAGAAGTTGAAGACCGAATCATCAACTGTCCACAAGGAACGACCCAGCGGATCGTGCTTGACGTAAAAGGAAGGTTTTTCTCCCAGGAGACTATTGATTTTGCTGTTGAATCGATCCAAAACAGCCTGTCGGAGATCTATCCAAATATTCCGATCGAAATTATAGGAGGGTTAGTGTGAAAGAAAGTAGAGGAAGGCCAAAAAATGGCGCACTGAAACAAGCCATTGAAAAATAGCCTTTGAAACAAGGTTGATTTTATAGAGATAAGCTAAGAAGCAAGCAGGGGTTGTTCCATAATCCCCTCTGCAATTAAGAGTTTCATAGCCTGTTTAATTGCCTTTTCCTTCTGTTTATTTTTCAAGGGTTCAGGCATATCAACTTTGTAAAGATCGGTCGGATTCCATGCCTCTCCAGTAGACAGCATCTGGTAGATGGCAGTGAGGATCATCCGGGCGATCGCAATGATGGCACGTTTCTTGCCGCG
>CANQGL010000122.1 GCA_947623185.1 uncultured Lachnospiraceae bacterium | reverse complement strand
AAAGCGGACCTTCGCACGCTCGCGACGCTGTTCCGCACCTGCTTCGTCATCAGCGGGTGCACGTTCGGGGGCGGCATGGTCATCATATCCCTGCTGCAGAAAAAATTTGTGGAGGACTTAAAGTGGATCGAACAGGATGAGGTGATGGACCTGGTCGCGATCGCCCAGTCGTGTCCGGGCGTCATGGCGGTCAACGCCTCGATCATCATCGGCTACCGGGTGGCCGGGGTCGCGGGCGCGCTGACGACCGTCGCGGGCACTATCCTGCCGCCGATGATCATCCTCACGGTCATTTCCGCCTGCTACGAGCAGTTCCGAAGCAACGCGGTGATCGCGCTCCTTTTACGCGGCATGCAGGCCGGCGTGGCCGCCGTGGTGATCAACGTTACGATCACGCTCGTTAGAAACGTGCTGTCGCGGAAGGAAGTCCTGGGGACGGTCATGCTGATCGGAGCGTCGGTCGCCGCCGTGATCTTCGGCGTCGACGTGATCCTGATCATCCTGGTATGCGGGATCGTGAGCGCGGTCTTTGCGCTCGCGGAACGCCACGGGCCGAAAGCGGGAGAGGAGGCGTGAGATGAACATCTGTCTGGAACTGATCAAAACGTTTCTGCTGATCGGAGCGTTCAGCTTCGGAGGCGGCATGGCGAACATGGAGCTGATGCGGAGCCGCGTGGTCGGCTTTTACGGCTGGATGACGACGAGCGAGTTCACGGACATCGTCTCGATCTCCGAGATGACGCCGGGGCCGCTGGGGATCAACCTCGCGTCGTTCACCGGCACCCGTCTGGCCGGGATACCCGGCACGCTGTGCGCGACGGTCGCCTATGTGACGCCCGCGCTGTTCATCGTCATCATCCTGGCGAAGGTCTATTACAAATACCGCAGTATCGACATCGTCCAGAAGATCCTAAACGGCCTGCGTCCCGCGGTCGCGGCCATGGTGTTGGCCGCCGCCGTAAAGCTGATCGTAAACGCGTGGTGGGGCGGAAGCGAAAACATCTCCGCAGCCGGTACGAATCCGGTCGCGCTGGCGCTGACGTTCGTCTTTCTCATTATTTTGCAGAAGAAAAAGCTCGGACCGGTGCAGTCGATCTTTCTGAGCGGCGTCATGGGCGCCGTGATCTACGCGGCGACGGGATTTTAAGGCATTTTGTCTGTTTTTTAGGTTTGAAATATAAATTTATTGACAAAAATATCTAACTTTTGTATAATAAATATATCAGAACATGGTTCCATATTATGAAACTCAAGGGAAAGAATATAGTTGCGGAACAATTTCCGCAATATATATAACAAAAAAAGATAAAGAGAGGAGAACTACCATCATGAAAAAGTTACTTGCAGCACTCTTAGCGTCGGCTATGGTCCTGTCCCTGGCCGCATGCGGATCCTCGTCTTCCACAACGTCGACGACGGCTGCCGCCGCTGCCGCTACGGAAGCCGCGCAGGAAGCCGCTCCTGAAGCTTCCGCAGAGCCGGCCGAGACCATCAAGATCGGTTTCGCTTTCCCGATGTCCGGTACCGCGGCCATGGCAGGTAAGTACAGCACCCACGGTGCCGACGTCCTGAAGGAAGCCCTTGGCGGCGTCATCGAAGTGAACGGCGTCGAGCATCCCGTAGAGTTTATCTACGCCGATACCGAAGGCTCCGAGGAGAAGACCACCAACGTTTACCAGAAGCTCATCGAGGAAGAAGAAGTCATCGCGATCGTAGGACCGGATGCTTCCAAGTGCGCGCTGGCTGCCGGACCGATCGCGCAGAACGCCGGCTGCCCGAACGTTGCCACCTTCGCAACGAATACCGCCGTTACCGAGACGGGTAACTACATTTTCCGCGCATGCTTCATCGATCCCTTCCAGGGTTCCGTTGCCGCGGCTTACTGCGAAGAGCAGGGCTACAAGACCGCCTGCATCATGTTCAACAACGCCGACGCGTATGCGGTAGGCTTAAAGGACGCTTTCATCGAGAACTTTGACGGCGAGGTCCTTGGGATCGAAGAGTACTCCGGTTCCGACGTTAAGGACTACAACGTACAGCTTACCAAGCTGGCCGTTCAGAATCCCGACATGCTGCTTCTGCCGAACCTGAACGTAGAGCTCGGCCTTCAGATCCAGCAGGCCCGTTCCGCGGGACTTACCTGCCCGATCGTCTGCGGTGACTCCGCAGATACGCCCGATGTTGCGAACGTAGCCGGCGACGCGATCGACGGTGTTGCCTATGTATCCGCTTTCTCCGCAGAGTCCACGGCTCCCGCGGCGAAGGAATTCGTAGACGCTTACGTTGCCCTGTATCCGGATGAACTTCCGAACTCCAACGCCGAGCTGACCTACGAGGCGACCAAGATGGTCGTTTCGGCGATCCAGAACGCGAAGACCCTGGACCGCGACGGCGTCCGTGACGCGATCGAAGCCATCGACGGGCTTGAACTTCCTTCCGGAAGCATGACAATGGACGCGACGACCCGCAACCCGATCAAGGGCGGCGTTATCATGCAGTATGACTCCGAGGGCGTGACCCACTTCGTATCCTCCGTCAATCCGTAACGGATCTTTATCGCTTGAGTTGCATATAAACTTCAGAGATGTGCCGGCTGTGCTTTGCACTGTCCGGCACATCCCTTTCTGTGAGACAATATTTCCCTGGAGGTTACTGCTTTGGCTTCAATTCTGCAATTTTTGGTATACGGACTGCAACTTGGGAGCGTATATGCCCTGCTCGCGTTGGGATACACCATGGTGTACGGTATTGTCGGCATGATCAATACGGCGCACGGCGATTTCCTGATGATCGGAGCGCTCAGTACCTTCTTCATTGCAAAAGCTTTCGAGAGCATCAACGCGGACGGGACCTATCCGATGCTCATCGTGGGCCTTATCATCCTGATCTCCATGATGTTTACCGGCGGCATCGCCGTCACCGTAGAGGCGATCGCATACCGGCCCCTGCGGTACAAACCGCGTATGATCGCACTGATCACCGCCGTGGGCGTTTCCATGTTCCTGGAAAACTTCCCGCGTGCGCTTCCGTTTATCGGCCCCAACCCCCGTCCGTTCCCGACGCTGTTCATCAACCGGACCTTTAACGTCCTAGGCGCGAGCATCACGTCCACGCAGCTGATCATGATCGTTCTTTCGGCGGTCACGATGATCGCGCTGGACCGCTTCGTGGCGAAGACGAAGATCGGCGGTCAGATGCGCGCGGTCAGCATGGACAAGGACGCGGCCAATCTGATGGGGATCAACGTAAACAAGGTCATTTCCATCACGTTCTTTATCGGCGGCGCTCTGGCCGCTGTTTCCGGCATCTGCTATGCGAGCGCCTATCCTCAGGTCGAGGTCTATATGGGCTCCTGGCTCGGCAACATGTCCTTCGTGGCGGCGGTTCTCGGCGGTATCGGCGATATCCGCGGCGCGATGCTGGGCGGATTTATCCTGGGTATTGCCCAGATCTTCGCCACAGCGATCAATTCGACCTTCGGCTATGCCGTCGGCTTTATAATCCTGATCATTATCCTTCTCGTGAAGCCTGCCGGGATCATGGGCACGCTCACCATCGAGAAGGTTTAGGAAGGGAGGAGCGGAAATCATGAAAAAGATCGTCCTCCTGTTACAAAAGCTTTCCCCGTTTATCGGGTGCCTGATTTTTTACATCGTCGTCACCGTCCTGCGCAGCCATAAGATCATCAACGGATATTACATGCAGGTGCTGATGTTCGCCGGCGTAAACGTGATGATGACGGTCAGTCTGAACCTGGTAAACGGCTTTACCGGCCAGTTCTGTATCGGACACGCCGGTTTCATGTCGCTCGGCGCATACGGAAGCGCGGTCGTCACGACCCTGATCTTTAAGGGATCGCATTTTACCGGCGTCGCGCAGCTTCCGGTGTTCCTCTTAAGCCTTCTCTGCGGCGGTACGGTCGCGGCCCTGGTCGGCTGCCTGATCGGCATCCCGTCTCTGAGATTAAAGGGCGACTATCTGGCGATCGTGACGCTGGCGTTCGGCGAGATCGTGCGCGCACTGCTGCGTCTGATCCAGCCGATCGGCGGAGCGCGCGGCATGATCGGGATCCCCAATTATTCCAGCTTCGGCCGCATCCTGTTCTTTGTGGCCCTCACGCTGTGGCTGGTGCGCAACCTGATCTATTCGCCGTTCGGGCGCGCCTTTATCGCGATCCGCGACAACGAGATCGCGGCGGACGCCATGGGCATCAATACGACCAAGTATAAGATCCTGTCCTTCTGCATCGCGGCGTTCATCGCGGGCGTTGCGGGCGGACTTTACGCCCATGTCCTCTGCTTTATCCAGCCGGATTCGTTCGGATTCACCAAGAGCTCCGACTTCCTCGTATACCTGTATGCGGGCGGGAGCGGCTCCCTGACCGGTTCCGTGATCGGCGCCGTGCTCCTGACCATCCTGCCGGAGATGCTGCGTTTCCTGGCCGACTGGCGTCTTGTCCTTTACGCCCTGATCCTTGTGGCGGTCATGCTGTACCGCAGCGAGGGCCTCTGCGGCGGAAAGGAAGTGCCGTTCTTAAAGGTAAAGCGTGCCTCTCTGTATAAGGAACCCATATTCGGCGCAAAGAAGAACGCCGCCAAGAACGGATAGGAGGCCGGAGAGATGAGTACGATACTGGAAGTTAAAAATCTTACCATAAAATTCGGCGGCCTGGTGGCGGTGGATGATTTCAACCTGGATCTGGAAAAAGGCGAGCTGGTGGCCGTCATCGGCCCCAACGGCGCCGGAAAGACGACCATCTTCAACATGCTGACCGGCATCTACCGGCCCACGACCGGGACCATCAAACTGGAAGGGGAGGACATGGTCGGCCTTAAGCCGTATCAGTTCGCCCAGCGCGGCATTACGCGTACGTTCCAGAATATCCGGCTTTTTGCGAACGCGTCCGTTGCGGACAACGTCAAGATGGCCGCGACGATGCACGCGAAGGATTCCCTGCTTCAGAGCTTCCTCCGCACGCCCAAAATGGTCGAAAACGAGCGTGAGCTCGACGAGAAGGTCATGGATCTCCTTAGGCGTCTCAATATGGCGGACAAGGCGGACCTGCTCGCGAAGAATCTGCCGTACGGCGACCAGCGCCGTCTGGAGATCGCCCGCGCGCTGATGACCGATCCGAAGATCCTGCTCCTCGACGAGCCGGTGGCCGGCATGATCACGACGGAGCTCGAGGAGATGGCGCAGCTCGTCGTCAAGATCCGCAAGGACTTTAACGTCAGCATCATCATGATCGAGCATCACATGAATTTCGTCATGCCGATCGCGGACCGTATCAAAGTACTGGACTTCGGAAAGACGATCGCGGAGGGCGTGCCTGAAGTGGTCCAGAAGGATCCGAAGGTCATCGAGGCTTATCTGGGAGGTGCGTTAAATGGCAATGCTTGAAGTCAAGGACCTGCATGTGTCCTACGGCGCGATCAAGGCGGTCCAGGGGATCTCCTTCAAACTCGACGAGGGCGAGACCGTCGCCCTGATCGGCTCGAACGGAGCCGGCAAGTCCACCACGCTGCGCGCGATCTCGGGTCTTGAGAAGGCCAAAAGCGGTTCGATCGTATTCCAGGGCCACGAGCTGACGAAGATGAAGCCCCACCAGATCGTGGAGCTTGGCATCGCCCATGTTCCGGAAGGACGCCGCGTGTTCACGCGCATGAGCGTGGACGAGAACCTCCGGATGGGCGCGAACGTCGTGAAGGACCGCGCAAAGATATCCGACAGCCTCGAGCGCGTCTATGATATCTTCCCGCGGCTCAAGGAACGTGAAAGACAGCTCGCCGGAACGCTTTCCGGAGGAGAGCAGCAGATGCTCGCTCTGGGACGCGCGCTGATGACGAACGGATCCCTCCTGATGCTTGACGAGCCCTCCATGGGACTCGCGCCCATCATCGTCGAGGAGATCTTCCGCATTATCCGGCAGATCAACGAATCGGGGACCAGCATCCTGCTCATCGAGCAGAACGCGTTCCTCGCGCTTAACACCGCCTCCCAC
>CANQGL010000121.1 GCA_947623185.1 uncultured Lachnospiraceae bacterium | reverse complement strand
GTAAAGGCCTATATCGACAACCGGCTCCTGACCGTCGAGGACCTGATGGAGTACCTCCACGGGCCCGATTTCCCGACCGGAGGGATCATCGCCAACAAGAGCGAGCTGCTCTCGATCTACGAGACGGGTGTCGGCAAGATCAAGCTGCGCGGCAAGATCGAGGTCGAGCTCGGACGCCGCAGATCCGACCGGGACAAGCTGGTGATCACCGAGATCCCCTATACGATGATCGGGGCCGGGATCAACAAATTTCTCTCGGATGTGGCCGATCTGGTGGAGAGCCGAAAGTTGCCGGACGTGGTCGATATCTCCAACCAGTCGAACAAAGAGGGGATCCGCATCGTCCTTGAACTGAGAAAGGACGCGGATGTAAACCGGATCAAAAACATTTTATATAAGAAGACGAAGCTCGAGGACTCTTTCGGTGTCAACATGCTGGCGATCGACGAGGGACGTCCCGAGACCATGAATCTGAAGCAGATCCTGAACACTTTCCTTGAGTTCCAGTACCGGAACATGACGAAGAAATACAACGTTCTTCTCAACAAGGAGCTGGAGAAAAAGGAGGTCCAGGAGGGCCTGATCGAGGCGTGCGACGTGATCGATCTGATCATCGCCGTCCTGCGCGGCTCCAAGGAGATGAAGGACGCGAAGGACTGCCTGATGACCGGAAACACCAAAAACATCCGTTTCCGGGCCAAGGGCTTTGAGGAGGACGCAAAGCAGCTCCATTTCACGGAGCGGCAGGCGACCGCGATCCTGGAGATGCGCCTCTACCGCCTGATAGGACTGGAGATCATGGCGCTCCAGAAGGCGTACAAGGAGACATTGAAGAAGATCCGCGAGTACCGTCATATCCTGGCCGACCAGAAAAACATGGATGCGGTGATCAAGGAGGACCTGGACGCGATCCGGGCCGAGTTCGCCACGGATCGGCAGACGCTCATCGAGGATGGCGAGGAGGCGGTCGTCGAGGAGGTAAAGGAGGAGGCGCGCGAGGTCGTCTTCGTGATGGACCGCTTCGGCTACTGCAAGACGCTCGATAAGACCGCCTATGAGAGAAACGCCGAGACGGTGCAGGCGGAGAACGTGCACATCCTGCCGGTCATGACGGACGACAGGCTCTGCCTGTTTACGGACGCCGGGACCATGTACCAGGTGCGGATCGCCGACGTCCCGGCCGCGAAGATCCGCGACAAGGGCACGCCGGTCGAGAATATCAGCCGCTTTGACGGAACGAAGGAGCGGATCCTGTTCATAAGCGCGGCCTCGGAGCTGGCCGGAAAGACGTTCCTCTTCGCCACGGAGCAGGGCATCGTCAAGCTGGTGCCGGGCGAGGAATTCGTGACCGCGAACCGTATGGTGGCGGCCACCAAGCTGGCGGACGGAGACCGGCTGGCCGCGGTGCGCCCGGCCGACGGGGAGAAGGAGGTCGTCCTGCAGACGAAGGAGGGGATGTTCCTGCGCTTCGCCGCGGAGGAGATCCCGGTCCTCAAGAAGAACAGCCGCGGCGTGCGGGGCATCCGGCTCGATAAGAAGGACCTGCTCGAAGCCGTATACTTCCCCGCAAGCGAGTCCCCGATCCTTTACAAAGGGAAAGAGGTCCATCTGAACCGGTTAAAGTGCGCAAAGCGCGACGGAAAAGGGAGCAAGGCGCGCCTGTCGTAGATCATGAGGGAGGAACAGACGCTCCGCACGGAGCGGATCCGAAACGGCAGGCGGCTATAACAAAGCATCATAGAGAAAAGGAGAAAACAGTATGGCAAACACACCAACCCCACACATCGGAGCACAGGTAGGCGACATCGCCGAATCCATTCTTCTTCCGGGAGATCCGCTGCGCGCGAAGTTCATCGCCGAGACGTTCCTGGATGAGGCAAAGCAGTTCAACTCCACCCGCAACATGTTCGGTTACACGGGCTTTTACAACGGAAAACGGGTCTCCGTCATGGGGACCGGCATGGGCTGCCCGTCGATCGGCATCTATTCCCATGAGCTGATCCACGAGTACGGCGTGAAAAAACTGATCCGCGTCGGCACCGCGGGGGCCATGCAGGAGAAGGTGCATATCCGCGACATCGTTTTCGCTATGGGCGCGTGCATGGCGACCGGCTATGTGAAGCAGTTCGGACTCCCGGGCGATTATTCCTGCATCGCGGATTTCGATCTTCTGATCCATGCTGTCCTGGCGGCCAAAGAGCGCGGTTTGAGCTACCATGTCGGAAACGTCCTGACTTCGGACATGTTCTATACGCCGAAGACCGTCGAGGGTGGACTTACCTTCGCGGACATGGGCGTCCTGGCGGCCGAGATGGAGACGGCGGCCCTCTATTCCAACGCGGCTCTGGGCGGCGCGCAGGCACTCACGATCCTCACGATCTCCGATTCTCTGGTGACCGGCGAGGCGACGACGGCGGAGGAGCGCCAGACGACGTTCCGCGACATGATGGAAGTCGCGCTGACCGCGATCTGACACTTGATTTTTTCTCCAAAGTGCGATAGGATAGGACAAAACACGCACAATGAGGAGATGCATGATTATGGAACGAAAGCTGAAGGTCGGAGTCCTCGGGGCGACCGGTATGGTCGGCCAGAGATTTATCTCCCTGCTGGAAAACCACCCGTGGTATGAAGTGACGACGGTGGCCGCCAGTCCGCGGTCGGCCGGAAAAACATATGAAGAGGCAGTCGGCGGCCGCTGGAAGATGGCGGCCCCGATGCCTGAAAGCGTTAAAAAACTGACCGTGATGAACGTAAACGACGTGGAACATGTCGCCGCGTCGGTCGATTTCGTGTTCAGCGCGGTCGATATGACGAACGAGGAGATCCTGGCGATCGAGGAGGCCTACGCGAAGGCCGAGACGCCGGTGGTCTCCAACAACAAGTCGCACCGCTGGACGCCCGACGTGCCGATGGTGATCCCGGAGATCAATCCGGAGCACTTTGCGGTGATCGAACACCAGAAAAAACGTCTCGGGACGAAGCGCGGCTTTATCGCGGTCAAGCCGAACTGCTCGATCCAGAGCTACACCCCGGCCCTGTCCGCGTGGATGGAATACGAGCCCTATGAAGTCGTGGCGACGACGTACCAGGCTATTTCCGGCGCGGGAAAGACCTTTAGGGACTGGCCGGAGATGGTGGGGAACGTGATCCCCTACATCGGCGGCGAGGAGGAAAAGAGCGAAAAGGAGCCGCTTCGCATCTGGGGAAAGGTGGTGGACGGCGAGATCGTTAAGGCGTCCGAGCCCGTCATCACCTGTCAGTGCATCCGCGTGCCGGTCCTCGACGGGCATACGGCGGCGGTCTTCGTCAAATTCAGAAAGAAACCGACGAAGGAGCAGCTGATCGAAAAGCTGGTGAACTATAAGGGGCTGCCGCAGGAACTTGCGCTTCCGAGCGCGCCGAAGCAGTTTATCCAGTATCTCGAGGACAACGACCGCCCGCAGGTGGCGCTTGACGTCGATTTTGAGAACGGAATGGGCGTTTCGATCGGGCGTCTGAGAGAGGATACGGTCTACGACTGGAAATTCGTCGGTCTTTCGCACAATACGGTGCGCGGCGCGGCCGGCGGGGCCGTTCTGTGCGCGGAGCTTCTGACGAAGCAGGGCTATATCACGGCAAAAGAATAGGAGACGGTATTATGGCGATCAGAAAAGAACGGTTCGGCGCGATGCCGGACGGGAGAGAGATCAGTCTGTATACGATCACGAACGCGAACGGCCTGTCCGCTTCGGTCACGGATCTCGGAGCGGTCTGGGTCACCATGTTTGCGCCGGACAGGCACGGGAACATGGCCGACGTGGTCCTGGGCTTTGACGATACGGCCGGTTATCTGGCCAGGGGACCGCATTTCGGCGCGGTGGTCGGGCGCGTGGCGAACCGCACCGCCGGGGGGAAATTTAAGATCGACGGCACGGAGTATACGCTCGCGCAGAACAACGGGCTCAATAATCTGCACAGCGGTCCGGATTATTACGAGAAACGCCTGTGGGAGGCGGCGCAGGGCTCAGATGAGCGCAGCGTGATGTTTACGCTCGTAAGCCCGGACTGCGACCAGGGATTCCCGGGGACCGTCACGGTCTCCGTGATCTACCGCCTGACGGACGACAACTGCATGGAGATCACCTATCACGCCGTCACCGACCGCACGACGCCGATGAATCCGACGAACCATTCTTATTTCAACCTGGCGGGGCACGACGGCGGAAGCGTCCTGAAACAGCGCGTCCAGATCGTGGCCGGTCTGTATACGCCCTGCGACGAAGGACTGATCCCGACGGGCGAGATCCTTAAGGTCGAGGGAACGCCGATGGACTTTAGGGAGGAAAAGGAGATCGGAGCCGGGATCGATGCGGATTTCGTCCAGCTGAAACAGGCGGGCGGCTACGACCACAACTGGTGCCTGGACCATGCGGCGGGCGAGTACGATCTTGCCGCGCGGGCTTACGATCCCGAAAGCGGCCGCGCGATGGATGTTTACACGGATCTTCCGGGCGTACAGTTCTACACCTCAAATTCGCTGCATGTGGAGTGCGGAAAGAACGGGACCGCCTACGGGCCCCGCGGGGCGTACTGCTTTGAAACGCAGTTTTATCCGGATTCGCTCAACAAACCGCATTTCCCGTCGCCGATCCTGCATCCGGGCGAGGTCTATACATCGAAGACGGGCTACCGTTTCTATGTGCGGTAAAGCCGCATGATAACGGACCGAAACGGCCTCACCACGGAGCATAAAATGGAAACACAATACAAAGGTCATACAAAGGCGCTCGCCGCCGCCGGTCTTATCGTTACGACCGCGATCTGGGGCAGCGCCTTTGTAGTAATGAAAAACTCTCTGGACGTACTTCCTCCCACCTGGCTGATCGCGGCGCGGTTTACCGTCGCTTCCGCGATCATGGCGGCGGTCTTTTTCAGACGCATCAGGACGATGGACAGGGAGACGTTCGTCTGCGGCGTCAAGATCGGACTGATGCTTGGCGTCGCCTATCTGTTTCAGACGTACGGCCTGAAATACACGACGGCCAGCAAGAATGCGTTCATCACGACGCTCTATGTGATCATCGTGCCGTTTTTGCACGGATTTCTGAACCGAAAGTGGCCGGGCGGCGTCAACATCGCGGCGGCGCTCCTGGCGGTCGCCGGTCTTGCGCTTTTGTCGCTCCAGGGCGATCTCTCGGTCAATTTCGGAGATCTCCTGACCCTGATCTGCGGCGTCAGCTTTGCGTTTCAGGTCGTCTATATCGACCGCTATACCGAAAAGCACGATCCGATCCTTTTGAGCGTGATCCAGATCATGGTCACGGCGGTGATGGGCTGGTGTCTGGCGCCGTTTCTGGACGGCGCGTTCCCGGCCGCGGCTTTTACGGACCGCAGCCTGATCTTCGGGCTCTGCTATATGGCGCTGTTTTCCACGACGATCTGTTTCATCCTGCAGAACGTCGGGCAGAAGTACTTAAGCGCGGATACTTCGTCGATCCTGCTTTCGCTGGAGTCGGTGTTCGGAGCGGTCTTTTCGGTCATTTTCCTGCACGATGAGATGACGGGGCGGATGATCGCCGGCTGCGCGCTTATGTTTCTGGCTGTCATCCTCTCGGAGACCGACCCCGCAAAGATCGGGAAACTGTTTGCGGGAAAGAATGCATCCCGGCAATAAGACCCTGAAAGGAACGGAATGGGTAAATCATTATTTATAGCGGAAAAACCGAGCGTCGCCCAGGAATTTGCCAGGGCCCTGAAGGTAAATGGGAAGAAGGGCGACGGCTACATCGAGTCGGACGATACGATCGTGACCTGGTGCGTGGGGCATCTGGTCACCATGAGCTATCCGGAAGCCTACGACCCGGCGCTTAGGCGCTGGAGTATGGAGACGCTTCCGTTTCTTCCGAAGGAATTCAAATATCAGGTCATCGACGACGTCAAAAAGCAGTTTAAGACCGTGAAATCGCTCCTGACGCGCAAAGACGTGGACACAATCTACGTCTGTACCGACTCGGGGCGCGAGGGCGAGTACATCTACCG
>CANQGL010000120.1 GCA_947623185.1 uncultured Lachnospiraceae bacterium | reverse complement strand
TATAGTGCATTTATATGTATTTCAACAAAATAAAACTGGAAATAGACTTTTTAAAACTCGAGGTTACAAGATATATTAAAGAGAATAAAAGAGTGAATATAAAAAATGCTATTGTGTATGAATGAAACTTACACAGTAGCATTTCTGCACCCGAAACTGTCGGCTGACAATTGATAAGTTCGATTAGTTCCTTATCACTATCAAGCCAAGGCTTTCCGGGCTTCCGGGACCTAACCTATTAAGATTTCCTGAAAAATTATAACATTTTAAAAAAAGGGGTACAAAAATCGCGGAGAATCGTTTATAATAGGTCAGGTATTCCAATACAAGACAAACCACAGGAGGAGATAGAATGCGGTTATTAAAGAGAATGGCGGTACTGGGATTGGTCGTCCTGGCACTTGGCGGATGTACAAAGAGCAGCATCACAGATGAGGCTCCCGTGATCGACAGCGGAGAGATGGATCCGGCCAAGGCGATGGCGCTGGAAGACGATGATGAGACGATCCCGAGAGAACTGAACAAACTGATCGAGGACGATGTGGAACCGCAGCCACTTTACGACTGGGACCAGGTCACGAGCGAGACGAACGATCTGTTCTATGATAAAGGAACGTACCCGCTGGCTTCTTCATTCAGCTACAAGGCAGACGAGGAGGCGTTTACCGTCGATCTGACATGGACGCTTGACGCTGCGGCGACCGAGGAGGACGCAGTGGAATATGCGCGCGACATGGTAATGAAGTTCAACGACATCGTTGCGATCCAGACGGAGGACATGGAGCCCTCTTCCGATCAGACATTCGGCGGACTCTGGAATGATTTTGCCCTGACGGTAACGATCCTCAAGGCAGACGACGGTTCGGTCCTGCTGAGCAAGAGCTACGGAGCGGGCGAGAAGATCGACCTTCCGCTTCCGGTCTATGGCGACGACGGCCCGGAGGACGTCGTGGAAGAAGACGTTCCGAAGAAGACCTGATTTTTACAAAACTGAATAAAGAACATAACGCCGCCCGGTGGATCGGATCATGAGATCAGGTCTTCCGGGCGGTTTCTGTTTCATGTATGTTATGCCGGTGCTGCGGCTTTTGCGGGGCGTTCCCGCAGAGGCCGTTTATTTTCTGCACTGATTTACAAAATACTCAAAAATCGGAAGCGAGTCGGTACAGTTTTTCGGGTTCGTGACCGGGCCGGTCATTCGCTCCGGATGCCACTGGACGGCCCAGATCGGGAGCGACTTATGCTCGATGGCCTCGACGATCTTATGTCCGCCAGCATCCGACCATGCGGTGGCGGTCAGGCACTCCGCCATCCGGTCGATGGCCTGATGATGGTAACTGTTTGTTTCAAGTGATTCCCCGTACAGACTTCCGAGGATGGAATCCTTTTTCAGCGCGACCGCATGGCAGACGCCCTTCGAGTGGTCGCCTCCGAGCTGATCGGGAATGTCCTGCCAGAGCGTTCCGCCGAAATAGGCGTTGAGCACCTGGATCCCACGGCAGATCCCAAAGACCGGTTTACCGCACTCGATAAATGCTTTTGCCAGCTTCCATTCGAGGTCGTCGCGCTGGGGATCCGTGATCACGGAATCATATTTCTGCTCCTGCCCGTAAAGATCGGTCGACACATCTTTTCCGCCGCTTAACAGCAGGCCGTCCGCAAGCTCCGCATATTCCCGCACGCAGTCCGCGTTCACGGCGAGAAGCGGGACGCCGCCGGCGCGCTTCACACACTCGGCATAGTCCTGATTAAGCGCCCAGACCGGCGTGCCGTTTGGAGCCGTCGACGTAGTTCCGCTCAATAAGATAATCGGTTTCATAACAGTTTCTCCTTTTCCTTTTTGCTATACTGACCTCGACCCGTTCATGGATCGCCGCCGACGTCGAGCCCGCTGTGATAGGAGTCGTTTCCGAGCACGGAAAGGAACGGCTCCCAGTCGCGGTTTTCGAGCGGCGTATCGCCCGTGATCAGGTCGTTTAAATGTTCATAGATCAAGGCGCACTTTTTCAGAGTGAGCCGGTAGAGCTCCGGGAAAGAGGCCGTGGAGACCAGGGACGGATCCCACGGATTGCTCCACTCCTCGCAACCGATATTCAGCGCTTTCCGCACGCTTAAAGGCGCGCTGTCCGTTATCAGCTTTTTGGAGGCGACTGGATTGCGCCTCAAAGCCGCCTCAAAGAAACGGACCGCGCTCTGCTTGTGGCCGGTCGGATCCGAGAGCAGGCGGCCGCCGAAGCGGACCGCATAGACCGAGCGGCGGACCATGCCTTCCGTGACCTGGAAATTGTTGCTCTCCGTGATCTGATAGAAGGTGGCATTGATGCACCTGCTTAAGAATCCGGAGATAAACTGCATCTCCTGTCCGTTCAGACAGATCGTGGCCGCCTGATTGAATTTGGACGGTTTCTTTCTTTTAAAACGGTAGAGAAGGATCGCGTCGATGTCATTCTCCAGCTCGGCATGCAGACCGTGAAAACGCGCGCGTTTGCCCTCGGTCTCATACTGGATCCGCCCGTAGATGTAGGGATGGCAGATCGAATCCGCGGCATAGTGGCAGAGAAAACCGGCGTAATAGGAAAGCGCCTCCTCGCGTTGCTGCCGTGACCGGATCCGTGCGATCTCCGTCAGACAGTTGCGGAAAAATAGGTTTACATAATTTTCGTGCATATAGGAGCCGACGTTTCGGTAATCGCGGTGACGCAGGATCGGAATGTTATAGAAAAAAATGTCCGGTCCCTGAAGGCCGAGCTGATAGAGCCAGCGGTATTTTGAGATTATGTGCTTCAGATAATTGCTCGGAAGGTTGTTGTATGCCTTCACGCCAAAGAGGTAGTGTGTCGTGAATCCCGGCATTGTCTATCTCCTTTTCAAGTCGGTGGATGCGGTGCGAGAACCGCGCCGCATCGGTATGTTCCGGTTGGATGTATAGCTTAAGTATAGCATACTTGACCGGAAATTGGAATAAAACATAATAAGAAAAAGCGGGAGAGTCTTATGCTCCGATTCCTTCATCACATCGTCTGGGGGCCGGGAACGCCGGTCCTGTTCCTGGCCGTCGGCCTTTTCTGTTCTATCCGCATCTGTTTCTTCCAGATATTCGGTTTTCGCCGCTGGTGGAAAAACACGGTGTGCTCGATTTTGCGCGGAGGGGAACGCGGAGAGAAAACAGCCGGGTTCTCCCCGTTTCAGTCAGCGTGCACCGCGCTTGCTGCCACGATCGGGACCGGAAACATATCCGGCGTCGCCACCGCGCTTCTGGCGGGCGGCCCGGGGGCGATCTTCTGGATGTGGGTCTCGGCCTTACTCGGAATGGCGACGGCCTACGCGGAGACAGAGCTGGGGATCCGTTACCGAAGGCGCGGAAGGAACGGAGACTGGCTCGCGGGACCGATGTTTTATCTGGAGTACGGTGCGAAAAGTTCCATAGGAGCGTTTCTGTACGCGGCATTCTGCATCCTGGCTTCGTTCGGAATGGGCAGCATGGTCCAGGCGAACGCGATATCGGAAGCGATGAGATTCTCGTTCGGTGTCCCCGCGCTTCTGACCGGAGTGATCCTAAGTCTGACAGCGGGAGTGATCCTTGCAGGCGGCGCAAAACGGATCGTCCGGACGGCCGAGCGGCTGGTGCCGTTCTCGGCTATACTCTATATCGCCGCCGCGCTGATGATCGTATTCCGTTTCCGGGAGAATCTGCCGGCTGCGATGCGAATGATCATCACGGACGCATTTTCGTTTCGGAGCGCCGCGGGAGGGATCACCGGTTTTGGCGTGAGCAGATGCGTGCGTTACGGGATCGCCCGGGGCGTGTTTTCCAACGAAGCGGGACTGGGCAGCCTGGCGGTCCTGAACGGAGGCGCGGAGGAAGGCGCGCCCGGCCTGCAGGGACAGTGGGCGATATTTGAGGTTTTTATCGACACGATCGTATGCTGCACACTGACAGCGCTTGCGATCCTCTGTGCGGCCGGAACGGATCCCCGCAGTCTGACGTGCAACGGAGCGGAGCTTACGGGAACCTCTTTCAGCCGGGGCTTCGGACCGGCCGGCGGGCAGATCGTGTCGCTGTGCACCGCGCTTTTTGCCTTCGCGACGATCATCGCATGGTATTATATGGGAAAACAGTCGGCGGCGTACCTTGAGGAGAAAACGAGGCTGCGCCTTCCCGCACTCTATCCGGCGGGCTATCTGCTGGCTGTCTTTATCGGCAGTCTCGGACAGATGGAGCAGGTGTGGACGGCCTCCGATATTTTTAACGGGCTGATGGCGATCCCGAATCTTGCCGCGGTGATGATCCTGATCCGGCAGGTAAAGCGTCCGCCATCGGATAGATAAAGCGGCGCCGTCGCGGGGCGGGTAAAACAACCGGCCCCGGGCAGATAAAGCGGCCGCCGCCGCGGGGCGGGTAAAACAATCGGTCCCGGGCAGATAAAGTGGCCGCCGCCGGACGTGTAAAATATTCCCCAGACCGGAAATAAGGGAAAGAAAAAAGCACCCCGCCGGGTGCTTTTTCCTACAAAATGATTATTTGAAAAAGGGAGGAGAGCTGATACTCAGTATCAGCCCGAGTATTATGAAAAAAATCTTATAAGCAGCATCTCTTACTTTATGTTAATACTATACGGGGTAAACATGAAGAAATTATGTGATTGGTATGAAAGAATTTTAAAAGTATTTTGAACAAATTATGAACGACAGGTATTTTTTATACCAGATGTTGTGGTTATAGACCGATCATAGGCCTAATTAAAAAGAAAACGCTTCCAACCAAAAGGGCGTACCGCACAGTGACCGATTTCGATCATTATGGGGTACGCCCTGATTTTGTAAAATCTCGTAATTTCCGTCCGGAGACCTTACATCCGGATCTCCTGGAAATCGATGCCGCCCGCCCGCAGCAGATTCACTTCGCGGCGATGACAGGTGAAGATGATGATCTGCCCGCCGTACGCTTTTGCAAGCCAGTTGAGCGCGGACTGCAGACGCTCGTCATCATACTGGGCAAAGCTGTCGTCGAAGATCAGCGGGAAACTTTCCTTCTCCCCCTGAAGCAGCCTGGCGGCCGCCAGACGCAGCGCCAAATATACCTGATCCATGGTGCCGCTGCTGACCTGATCGAGCGGGACCAGCTTGGTCTTGGTATTGAGGAACACGTTCAGGTTCTCGTCGATGCTCATGCTGTCGTAGATCCCTCCGGTGATGCCCTCGACCAGGCGGGACGCTTCCTTATTCAGGTAGAGGCCGAAAGAATTGCGGATCGAGGCGGAGAGCCCGGTCATGGTCTCCTGCGCGAGATCGATCGCATCGATCTCTTCACGGATCCGATCGTTTTCGGCAAGCACCCGCTTTAACTCCCTTGCCTTTGTGCGGCAGACATTGAGACGTTCCAGTTTCTTTTCCAACTCCCACTGATAGCGCTGCTGCTGTTCGATCATCTCGCTGCACGAGTTTTGCTTCTCCTGCAGGGAGTTGATATCTTCCATAAACTGTTTGACAGTGGCTTCCGACTGGGAGACCATGTCGCAGAGGCGCGTGAACTCGGCCATCCGGCTCCGGAAAACTTCCATTGCCTCGTAGGAAACGGTGCTGTCGCCCAGATGTTTTCCGAGCCTCTCGGAAAGTCCTTTTCGGAGTTCATCCGAAACCTGCTTCCAATGGCGCTCACGGGAAAACCCAATCAGTCCGCAAATGATGAGCACGACTGCCAGCCCGGCAAGCGCAACGCATACGGGAAGAAAACGGTTCGCAAATGTAATACCGAGGAATGCGGAGATCCCTGCTCCGGCGGCTGCCAGAACGAGGGCCAGCGTTGAAAAAACGATGCGCGATTTTTTCGCGTATTTTTGCTCCGCTTCCATATACTTATCGTACTGATCCTCGCAGGAATTCAGATAAGCGTCTACGGATGCGCGGTCCGTGAACCCGTTTTCGTTCAGGACGGCCTGGCCTTTCTGGATCATCTCATCCAGAGAGTTCTTTTCTGCCTGCGTACTCTCGATGATACCGCGGACCTGCGTGCGCATGGTCTGATAGGTGCTGAGCTG
>CANQGL010000119.1 GCA_947623185.1 uncultured Lachnospiraceae bacterium | reverse complement strand
ACAGCGGATATTGCGTGAAACTGAAATATTACGAGGACGAACGGCTCCCGATCGGGCGCAGCCAGATCCGGGAGTTCAGAAAGATCTTTGAGAAATAAAGAGAGCCGCCGTGCAGGAGATCATTCCTGTACGGCGGTGGTTTCGTTTGGAGGAGCCCGTGATTCATCGCTGGCCCGGTTCGATCGCAAATCAAACGGGATTTTTATTCTTTCGTGCCTTCGTATTCAAAAAACTGCGCCACTGTCATACATTTGGGATATTCCATATTCAGACCTAAAAAGTCCTTATCCCCGGTGAGGATGATATCCACACCGGACACAATGGCCGCGTTAAGAATCGGTTGGTCTTTTGCATCGCGTATCAGCTTTTCCGCATGATCTACCGCCGGAATCAATTCATAGGACATCTGCGCAAGCAAAACCTCCGCATCAGGCAGGAATTGAGGTGCTTTTCGCAGCAGGATATCCCGCAATTCTGCGATATTATTATCGCACAGGATCATCTCATGATTTTCGGCTACATGGAGCAAAGCCCGTGAAGGCTTTGAATCAGGGAAGAGCAACGCGGAAAAAAGAATGTTCGTATCGACCAATATCCGCACGTTTACCGTCCTTTCCCGTAACGCACCTCGTCTACAAGAGCCTGTACATCATCTTCATCTGAAACTCCCATTGCTTCGGCAGCGCCCGAGAAAGCGGCCTGCGCCCTGCGGATCGCCTGCGCGGACGCATTGCTGACAACGATTTCTCCGTTCTGCTTCTGGAAGAACAGGATCTTATCCCCGGACTTGAGACCGAGCAAACGGCGGATCTCTACCGGGACCGTGATTTGACCGTTGGAAGAGACTTTCGCCAGGTTCATAAAATACCCCCTTTCATTCTTGAGATCTAAAGAAAACTTGAGATCACTATTATTATATCCCAAAAGCAGAAGGAAGTAAACATGAGCGGAAAAAATTTACAAGCTTTTTCAGATCGGGGGATCCCGTAAATCTTATTGCTTTTCACCCGGGCGTACCGTATAATAATGGTATCCCGCGGGATATAAAGAAAGACACAGATGGTTTTCTGTGCCTTATTTTCATGTCCTTGCCATATTACACCGACCCGGAAGGAGCAGTCACGAACGTGCAGAAGAATTACAGGAAAACGCTTACGGCATGCTATCTCGGCTTTGTCACCCAGGCCATATGCTCGAACTTCACGCCGCTCTTATTTTTAACGTTCAAAAGCGCCTACGGGATCGGATTTGAAAAACTTGCGCTGATCCCGTTTGCGTTTTATCTGACGCAGCTGCTGATCGACCTTGCGGCGGCGAAGTTCGTCGATAAGATCGGCTACCGCATCTGCGTGGTATCATCCCAGGTGCTTTCCGCGGCAGGACTCGTGCTGATGGCTGTTCTGCCGGAACTGCTTCCGGTCCCGTTTTCGGGGATCCTGATCGCAGTCGTGCTCTACGCCATAGGAAGCGGTCTGGTCGAAGTACTGGTAAGCCCTATCGTCGAAGCCTGCCCCTTTGAAAACAAAGACGGCACGATGAGCCTGCTGCACTCCTTTTACTGCTGGGGCGCGGTCGGGGTGATCCTGGGATCGACGCTCTTCTTTACGGTATTTGGCATATCAAACTGGAAGATCCTCACAGTGATCTGGGCAGCGGTGCCGTTATATAACGCGTTCAATTTTATTGCCTGCCCGATCGAGCGGCTGACGGAAGACGGCGAGAGTATGAGCCCCGGTCAGCTGCTCAGGTTACCGTTATTCTGGCTGCTGATCCTGCTCATGGTTTGCTCCGGCGCTTCCGAAGCATCCATGGCGCAATGGGCGTCGGCGTTCGCGGAGTCGGCGATGGGCGTTTCCAAGACCGTCGGCGATCTGGCAGGACCCTGTCTGTTTGCGGCGTTTATGGGGATCGCGCGGGTCATATACGGCAAAATGAGCGAGAGGCTGGATCTGGTCCGGACGATGACGGCCTGCGGTCTGCTGTGCGTGGTATGTTATCTGACGGCGTCCCTGGCATCGCTGCCGGTCCTTGGGCTGGCAGGATGCGCCCTCTGCGGTATCGCGGTCGGCATTATGTGGCCGGGATCGATCAGCATCTCGTCGCAGAAATGCCCGAAGGGCGGCACGGCGATGTTCGCGTTTCTGGCTCTTGCGGGGGATCTGGGCGCGACCGTGAGTCCCGCGATGGTCGGCGGCGTTTCCAATCTGGCCGGCGGCGATCTTAAGAGCGGGCTGCTTGTCGCCACCGTATTCCCGCTGATACTGACCATCGGCCTGATAGGCCTGAACCGAAGGACCGGCGAGGTATCAAAATAAGGGTAATTCCGAAACGACGCGCAAAAAACAAGTTTCCGGCCGGTGGGAGGACCGCAGGACATGCGAAAATGCTTGATTTCCCTGCTGCGGATGGAGTATACTGTGATTATCCGGCCGGAATGTGCGGCAGACCGCCGTGGCAGCCGCCGGATGACAGATACGGACACAAAGGATAAGGCTTCATAAACAAAGGAGACGGGGATCATGGGTTGGAACGAGCAGTGTATTTCGGCGCTGGGCGCCGCGGGGATGTTTGAGGATTCCGGGCATATGACGCGGTTTAAAGAACTTTTGGACTGTTACTCGGGGTATCCGTTTTTTACGAAGGGACTCTGCAAATGCATGTATCTTTCGGCATGGGATGACGAACATTTCGCGGTCATGCTGGAGACGCTGAACGATATGGCCCTCGGGCGGGAGCGCGATACGGTGGATATGCGGATCCAGGGCGATCTGATGGCCGACATCAACATGGACGAGCACGCGGTCGGCGAGGCCCGCATGTATCAGCTTTCCAGCGCTTTTCTGGAGAACAAGCCGTTTGTTCCCGAGAAAGCGGACGAGAATCTGTCGGAGCATTATCGTTATCTGATCAGGCGCGCGCTGGAAGCGGCGAAGATCATCGACGGAGTTTGAAATATGGATTTTATCTGTACAAAATGCGGGCGGCGCGTTCCCACCGCGACGAGGGCGGCGAGCTGCGAATGCGGCGGCCTGTGGAAACTGGACTATGAGCCGCCGAAATACGATCCGGATAAGATCGAGAGGGACACCTGGGGCATATTCCGCTACCGGGCGTTTATGGCGCTTACCGGCGAGGAATGGCGGAGCGTCACGATGGGAGAGGGCATGACGCCGGTGATCCCGCTCGATGACGACGTGCTTTTAAAAATGGATTACTATATGCCGACGCTTTCCTTCAAGGACCGCGGCGCGGCCGCTCTTATCGCGCACTGCAAGGCGGCCGGAGTCGATTCGGTCGTACAGGATTCCAGTGGAAACGCCGGAAACAGCGTGGCGGCGTATTGCGGCAGAGCGGGGATCCGCTGCGAGATCTTCGTCCCGGAGGGGACGTCCCCGAAAAAGATCACCATGATCCGCTCGCATGGGGCGACGGTGAACATCGTCCCCGGAAACCGCGAGGCATGCGCAAACGCCTGTCGGAAAAAGGTGCGCGATACGGGGATCTTTTACGCGAGCCATGTTTACAATCCGTTCTTCTATGAAGGGACCAAAACCTATATCTACGAGATCTTCGAGCAGCTTCACCGGATCCCGGCGTATCTGTTTATCCCGACCGGAAACGGAACGCTGTTTCTGGGAGCGGTCAAAGCGCTGGAACATCTTCTGGCGAGCGGCGTGATCGACAAAATGCCTCATATTGTGGCCGTTCAGAGCGAGCACTGCGATCCGCTCTATGCGGCGGCGCAGTCCGGGGAAAAAGCGCCCGCGAAGGCCGATTCCCGCCCAACGCTCGCGGAGGGGATCGCGATCGCCGAACCGATGCGCGGCGAAGAGATCCTGTCGTACATCTACCGTTACGGCATGGAGGTGCAGACGGCGCCCGAAGCGGAGATCCTGCCCGCGCGCGCGGCTCTGGCCGAACGGGGGATCTTCTGCGAACATACGACGGCGGCGACCTACGCCGCATATCTGGCGTACTGCAAAAAACACGGAAAAATAAGGGATGCGCTGCTTCCGATGTGCGGCGCGGGGCTTAAGTCGGAACACTGAGGAGAATTGCGATGCGTTTTATCGGCGGTAAAAATCTGATGCTGGAACATATCAACGAGGTGATCCGGGAGAATATCGGCACGGTCGGTTCCGTGGTCGATATTTTTTCGGGCTCTGCGATCGTGAGCGACAACTTCAAGCGGCAGGGCATGCAGGTGGCGAGCAACGACTTCCTGTACTTCTGCTATGTGCTCGCGCGGGGGACAGTGGGGCTGAACAGAAAGCCGCCGTTTCGGAAACTGGGGATCGAAGATCCGATCGCGTACCTGAACGGCCTGACCCGGGAGGAAGCGGGGATCGATCTCGACGATTGTTTCATATATCGGAATTATTCCCCAAATGGGGATTGTAACCGCATGTATTTCCAGAACGGGAACGCGATCAAAATCGACGTGATTCGCCAGACGATCGAAAAATGGCGGACGGAGGGACTGATCGGCGACGGCGGCTATTACTATCTGCTGGCGGCGCTCATAAACGCGGTCCCGTATGTGGCGAACATCACCGGCGTCTATGCGGCGTATCTGAAATTCTGGGATGCGCGCACCTATAATGAGCTGAAACTGGAGGAGCCGGTTATTTATTCCAACCGCCGCAGGAACCAGTGTTTCTGCGTGGATTACAGACGGCTGCTCGGACGCGAGTATGATCTGTTGTACGCGGACCCGCCGTACAATTCGCGCGAATACCTGCCGAACTACCACATCCTGGAAACGGTCGCCCGCTACGACCGGCCGGAGATCTACGGGGTCACCGGTATGCGCAGTTACGAGGATCAGAAGAGCGAATTCTGCAGGAAGAATACGGTCGCCGGGGCTTTTGAACAGCTTGTGCGCGACTGCCGGAGCCGCTATATCCTGATCAGCTACAACAACGAGGGGCTGCTTTCGCAGGACGCGCTTTCGGAGATCTGCGAGCGCTACAGCGTGCCGGGCAGCTTTAAGAAGTACGAGTACGATTACCGGAGATACAAGAACAAGATCCCGAACGATAGGGCGGGACTCAAGGAACAGCTCTATATCCTGAGGAGGCATTGATGGCGTACGTCAAATCGCCGATGAACTATATCGGAAACAAATACCGGATCATGGGGCAGATCCAGCGCTGGTTCCCGCGCCGGATCGGAACGATGATCGATCTGTTCTGCGGCGGATGCGACGTCGCGCTCAATACCGACGCCGGATATATTCTGGCGAACGACATCAATTATCACGTCATTCAGATCTTCCAGACATTCAAAGAGCAGGGATGCGCACGGACGCTGGACCGCATCGACGCGACGATCGAGCGATGGGGGCTTTCCAAGACGGACCGCGACGCCTATCTGCGATTCCGCGATCATTACAATCAGACGAAGGACCCGCTGGATCTCTATGTGCTCATGTGTTTCAGTTTTAACTACCAGTTCCGCTTCAACGCGGCCCATGAGTACAACAACCCGTTCGGGGCGAACCGCAGCAGCTTCAACGAGGTCATGCGCGGCAATCTGCTCCGCATGTTTGAGCGGCTGGACCGCATCGAGTTTTCCGCGCTGGACTTTACGGAGGTCGACGTCTCCGGCCTCGGAGCCGGGGATTTTCTGTACGCCGATCCGCCGTATCTTCTGACCTGCGGGAGCTACAACGACGGGAAACGCGGGTTTAAGGGCTGGTCGGAGAGCGACGACGAGGCGCTCTTCGGTCTGCTGGACCGGATCGACCGGCAGGGCGCGCGGTTCGCGTTCTCGAACGTGTCGCACCATAAAGGGAAACGGAACGACCGGCTGCTCGCCTGGAAGACGGAGCGCGGCTACCACATGCATACGATCGATTTCAATTACGACAACTGCAATTATCACGCGAACAACCGCGAAAACGTCACGCGGGAGATTTTGGTGACGAATTATTAAGGCATATCAGGGAGGATACGGATGGCGGAGCGTACATTCGGCTGGGTCCAGGAGGCATATACGATCGGAAATCTGAAAAGGACCGTGTCCGCGCTCGTGCCGGGATCGGAAATGAACCGGCGTCTGCGGGAGGATCTTATCCCGCGCCTTGTTCCGGCCTCGTACGGGCGGGACCGGTTTATCCGCGAGCTTAACTCGGATCCGATCGTGATCCCTTACGGAGATCTGAAGGGGAAAGGGATCCCGGCCGGGGAAACGCGGGGGACTTCCCCCT
>CANQGL010000118.1 GCA_947623185.1 uncultured Lachnospiraceae bacterium | reverse complement strand
TCCTGCTCGAGCTCGGCCGCCGATACGACGTCGCGGGTCTCCATCTCGTTGATGAAGCGCTTGCCGCTCTGGTTCACCAGGATCGCGCCGTCGCCGCGGACGCTCTCGGTCACCAGGATGCTGGTCTCCTGCTCCACCGTCGGATGCAGCTGGATCTGCTCGATGTCGACCAGATCGGCACCGACCGCCTCGGCCATCACGATGCCGTCGCCGGTCGCGCCAGGAGCGTTGGTGGTCACGGTCCCCTTTAAGTCGGGACGGTATTTCGTATACATGTCTTCGTTCGCGCCGAAGCCGCCGGTCGCCAGGATCACGGCTCCCGCCTTGATGGTGTAGTCGACCTTGTCGGAGGCCGCCTTCACGCCGGTGATCACGCCGTCCTCCTCGATCAGCTCTGTAGCCGCCGTCTTATAGAGGACTTCGATGTTCATGTCTTCCAGCGTTTTCACGAACGCGCCCACAAGATACTCGCCTACGCCGGATCCGTCCTCGGGGGCATGGATCCTCGCGTTGGTCGCGCCGCCGGAGAACGATACCTTCGGAAGCGGAGCGCCGATCTCATCGAGCCAGTCGATGCTCTCCGCGGAGTGTTCCGCCATGGTGGTGACCAGATCGATGTTGTTGATCTGGTGGCCGCCTTCCATCGTATCGGCCACGAACTGCTCGACGCTGTCCGTGATCCCCTGTTCGGCCTGATAATGCGTCTCGGCCGCGTTCATGCCGCCGGTCGCCTTCGTCGTATTTCCGCCCGCATAGGGCATCTTTTCAAGGACCAGAACGTCCTTTCCTTCCTGTGTCGCAAGGATCGCGGCCGTCATGCCCGCTCCGCCTGCGCCGACGATCACGATGTCGGTCTCGATCAGTTCCTCCGTGCGCTCCGCATCCGCGGCCGCATCCTTCCGGTTCGCATCGAGCTCGGCGATGTCCGCGCCCGCCATCTGAAGGGCCTGCGTCGCCGCGGAAATGATGGCCGTGCTGCTGACCGTGGCTCCCGCCACCCCGTCGACGTTCGGAGTCTGTGCCTCAAGGATCTCCGGGCCCAGCTCGGCTACCGCCACGCTGCCGAGGCTCGGCGTTTCCTTGTCGCCTACGATGGTCACGTCGGTGATCTCGTCTTCCGTTACCGTTACCGAGACCTTGATCTCACCGCCGAAACCCTGTGTCGTCGTTTCATACGTTCCCGGGACGAACAGAGCGCCCTCCGCCTTGGAAGCCGCAGCCGCTTCCGCCGCTGCCTGCATTTCCGCAGACTGCGTGGCCGGGACCGCTTCCGCCGCGGGCGCCTCCGCAACGACCGCCGCCGGTTCTTCCGCCGGACGGAGCGTATCGTAGAGGTTGTCGCCCCAGCACACCAGGAGCGCCGTCAGAAAGACAAGACCGCCCAAGGCAATGCTGCTTTTTTTCTTTTCGTTCATTTGGGACATTGATATACTTCCCCCTTTTGTATAATTTTGCGTTATTATATTAACATACTTTTCCCGGCCTTTCAACAGCGTTTTTCTGATATTCGCACGTCTCCGGCGGCAGGGCCCGATTTTGTCCGCCCGGGCGTCCGGCTTATACCCGCGAGGGCGTTCCGCTCTTGAAATACTCCCGGCAGTTATGGTAAGATAGAAACGGAGCTTCCGGGCGTTCCCGGAAAACCTTTTGCTTTAAAAACGGGGGAATAAAAGTATGAACATAAACGAAAAACACATCCAGTACGTTCTGACGGTGCTGAAGGAAGGAAGCTTTACGGGGGCCGCAAAAAAGCTCTATGTGTCGCAGCCCGCTCTGAGCCAGATCATAAAGAGCGCGGAATCCGGCCTCGGCGCGCCGATCTTCGACCGCAGCTCGGCCACGATCGCGCTGACTCCGGCAGGTGAGCTCTATGTGAACGCCGCCAAGCAGATCACCGCCATCTCGGCCAACCTGGACAAGCAGATCGAGGAACTCGAAAACGAGCAGTTCGGAGTGCTGCGTCTCGGGATCACCGTCCAGCGAGGCATGGAGGTACTTCCCCTGCTCTACCCGCGGTTTAAAAAGCGGTTCCCGCATGTGGACCTCGAGCTGCACGAGCAGGGCTCTGAAACGATGGAGAAAAGCGTCCTCGGGCGGGACGTCGAGATCGCGATGCTGACGACCTCCCCGAAATACGAGGAGCTCATCTACGATCTGATCCAGCAGGAGACCATGGTCCTGCTGGTAAACAAAAGCTGCGCGCTGGCCCGCCGGATCAAGCCCGGGACTCCGATCGACATCCGCGAGGCGGCGGACGAGACCTTTGTCTGCAGCGCCCGCGGCCACTCCGCGCGCGCGATCCTGGACAGTCTCCTGATCGTCCGCGACATGCATCCGAAGATCGGCCTCGAAACGATCAGCATCGAAGTCGGAAAAAACGTGGTGGCGGCCAGCCCGGTCGTCATGGCCTGCCCGGATGCGTACGCCGATTTGTCGAACTCGGAGGCGGCGCCCTATTACGTCTATCCGCTGCTCGGCGTCGAAAATCCGCGGCACTTTTACGCCTGCTACCGCAAAGATCTCTACCTGACAAAATATATGCGCGGATTTCTGGATATCCTGCATGAGACCGGAAATCAGTCCGGGAAATGATCCGGACGGACACGGAAAGGAACTGACATGGCATTTGACGGGATCGTGGTCGCCAACCTCGTGCGCGACCTGAATGAAAAGCTCGCCGGGGCGCGTATCTCAAAGATCGCCCAGCCGGAAAAGGACGAGCTTCTGTTTACTGTAAAAGGCAACCGGGAGAACCTGCGCCTGCTCGTCTCGGCGAACGCGGGTCTTCCGCTTCTCTATTTTACCGCAAAGAACAAGCCGAGCCCGATGACCGCGCCGAATTTCTGCATGCTCCTGCGCAAGCACATCGGGAGCGGCCGCATCCTCTCGGTCACGCAGCCCGGCCTCGAACGCATCATCCGCATCGAGATCGAGCATCTGGACGAGATGGGCGATGTGCGCCGCAAATATCTCATCGTCGAGCTGATGGGAAAACACAGCAACATCATCTTCTGCGACGAGAACGACATGATCCTCGACAGCATCAAACACGTCTCCGCGCAGATGAGCTCCGTGCGCGAGGTGCTGCCCGGCCGGACCTGGTTCATCCCCAACACGGGCGAAAAGCTGGATCCGCTCACGGCCTCCGCGGAGGAATTTGCAGCCCGCACGGCGGCCGTTCCGCAGCCGCTCGCAAAGGCCATCTATCTGACCTGCACCGGCATCAGCCCCGTCGTGGCCGCCGAGATCTGCCATCTGGCCTCGCTCGACGGCGATATCCCCGCGAAGGAGTTTTCGGCCGCAGAGCTCACGCACCTGTTCCATGCGTTTAGCTGGATCATGGACGACGTGCGTTCCGGAAAGTTCTCCCCCAACATCGTCTATCAGGGGGAAACGCCGATCGAGTTCGCCTCCGTCCCGCTCACGATGATGGAGGGGGACGGCTACCATGCCGTTTCGTTTCCCACGATCAGCGAGCTTCTGGAGCGCTATTACTCCGAAAAGGACACGGTATCGCGCATCCGGCAGAAATCGGCTGACCTCAGAAAGATCATCTCAAACGCCCTGGAGCGCAGCTACCGCAAGCTGGATCTGCAGGAAAAGCAGCTCAGGGATACCGAAAAGCGTGAGAAATTCCGCGTCTACGGCGAACTTCTGAACGCCTACGGCTACGGGCTTTCCGGCGGAGAGAAAAGTTTTAAGTGTCTGAACTATTACGACAATACGGAGATCACGATCCCCCTCGATCCGCAGCTTTCCGCACAGGAGAACGCGAAGAAATTTTTTGAGAAGTACGGCAAGCAGAAGCGGACCTATGAGGCCGTCACCGAACAGCTGGCGCAGACGCGCGCCGAGATCAGCCATCTCGAGTCGATCTCGGCCTCCATGGACATCGCCCGCCTGGAGGAGGACCTGGTCCAGATCCGCCAGGAGCTTTCCGAATACGGCTACATCAAAAAGCACGGGACCGCCGTGAAAAAACAGAAGGTCACCAGCCGTCCCTTCCATTATCTCTCCACGGACGGATTCCACATCTACGTCGGGAAAAACAATTACCAGAACGAGGAAGTGACCTTCAAGCTGGCCGGAAACAGCGACTGGTGGTTCCACGCCAAGGGGATCCCCGGCTCCCACGTCATCGTGAAAGCCGAGGGAAAGGAACTGCCGGACCGCGTCTTCGAGGAGGCCGGCGCTCTCGCAGCCTATTACTCAAAGGGCCGCGGAAACGAGAAAGTCGAGATCGACTACGTCCAGCGCCGGGCCCTAAAGAAGGTCCCCGGGGCCGCTCCGGGCTTCGTGGTCTACCACGAAAACTATTCGCTGGTGGCGGAACCGAAGCTGGAGCTGGAGGAGATCTCTACTCGTACCTGAGCGCCGTGATCGGGTCGGCTTTCGCCGCTTTCAGGGCCGGATAAAGCCCGAAAAAGACCCCGACGGCCGCCGAGAACGATACGGCCAGCACCACCACGGCCGGGCGGATCACCACCGCCTGACGGAGCAGATATCCGCCGGTAAAGAGGATCCCGGACGCCAGAAGGACGCCCAAAGCGCCGCCGCAGGCCGACAGGATGGCGGACTCGGTAAGGAACTGCAGGAGCACATCCCGGGTCCTGGCCCCGAGCGCCTTGCGGATCCCGATCTCCCGCGTGCGCTCCGTCACCGACACCAGCATGATATTCATAATGCCGATGCCGCCGACCAGGAGCGAGATGGCCGCGATTCCGCCGACGGCCGCGGACAGGGCTCCCATGACCCCGTCCACGCTCTCCATCTCGTCGAGCGCCGTGCTGACCTGGAAGTCCTCCGGTTCCCGTCCCTTGATCCGCGCGATGTAGGCGGTGAGCCGGTCCATGAAGTCCTTCATGTCGACGTCGCTCTTCGCGTACAGGTGACAGGAATAGATATAATCGTTCGGCCACGTTAAGATCGACCACGGGATAAACGCGGAACCCACGCTGTCGTCGCTCCCCATCATAAACGCCATGAAGGCGCTCATTTCCTTCTCGTATACGCCGACGACCGTGTATTCGTCCGTATATCCGAAAAGCGTGGTGCGGAACGTCTTTCCGACCGCGTCCTCGGTCCCGAACAGTTTCTTCGCGCTCTTCGCCTCCATCACCACGTTCTTCTTTCTTCCGAGGATATCCCCCTCGTCGAGGAACCGGCCGCTTACCATTTTGAGCGGCTGCACATCCCGGTAATTGTGATCGATCCCGGTAAAGTTGAAATCCATCGCCGTGCGTCCGGCGCTCACCTGGCTCTTCGTGGAGGAATCCATGTCCATGTAGGCGATCTCGTCGTCAAATACGCTTCTGATCTGCTCCAGCTCGTCGATCGTATAATAGTCGCTCATCCGCCGGTCCTCGACCCAGTAGCCGACGTATACATACGCCTGCGTGATGCCCACCTCGTTGTAAAGGTCCTCAAACATCGAGCGCATCGTATCGCCGATGGAGACGATAGAGATCACCGAGCCGATGCCGATGATGATCCCGAGCATCGTCAGAAACGACCGCATGCGGTTCGCGCGGATGGCGTGAAAGGCCATCGCCATGTTTTCAATCAGCATACGCGGCCTCCTCTCTCCCGTGCGGGCTGCCGCAAAGGCCGCGTGTGTGGCGTTTTCCGCTCCGCTTTGCGGGCGCGGGATTGAGTTCGTCGCTGGTCACACGGCCGTCGGAAAAGCGGATGATGCGGTCCGTATAGGCCGCGATGTTTTCCTCGTGCGTGACGACAACGACGGTGGCTCCGGCCTCATGGAGCTCCGAAAAGATCTCCATGATCTCGATCGAGGCCGCGGTGTCAAGGTTCCCGGTCGGCTCGTCGGCAAGGATCAGAGGCGGTTCGTTCGCCAGCGCGCGGGCGATCGCCACCCGCTGCCTCTGGCCGCCGGACATCTCGTTCGGCATATGGGCCCAGCGCTCCCCGAGCCCCACGCACTCCAGCAGCTCTCTCGCCCGCTTCGCGCGCTCCGCGGCCGGGATGCGCGCGTAGGTCATCGGAAGTTCCACGTTCTTTAAGGCCGTCGTCCGCGCGATCAGGTTGAACGACTGGAACACGAAGCCGATCCTGCGGTTGCGGATCTCCGAAAGCTCGTCGGATGAAAGGTCCGAAACGTCGATGCCATCCAGATAGTAATGGCCCAGCGTCGGCCGGTCCAGGCATCCCAGTATGTTCATGAGCGTCGATTTTCCGGAGCCGGAATGGCCCATGACCGCCACAAAC
>CANQGL010000117.1 GCA_947623185.1 uncultured Lachnospiraceae bacterium | reverse complement strand
GGGGAATGTCTGCATCGAATTCGCGTTTAAGGACTATGCTCCCCAGCCTGAGCAGAATGCGGAGAACGGTCAGAATGAGGAGAACGGGCAGACCGCGGATAACGGACAGACCGCGGAGAACGGTCAGAACATGGAATACGGACCGGGAACGGTAAACGTGCCGGCCGCGTAGAACGCGCCGGAAACGGAGAGCGCGCCGGAGACGGCTCCCGAAACAGCCGGGTGAATGGCGGAAAACCGACGCCCATAACGCCGTGCCCGGTGAAAACAGGGCGGGCCGGGAAGAAAACCGTCATTCCTCCCACGGAAGGTCAACAAAAATAGGCTCATGATGAACGGCAGGCAGGAATTTATTCAGGATGTCTGCCGTTTTTATGCGCAGGCTTGAGGTGTTGATGCAGGGATGGCAGCCGAAATCCTCATCCTTTAAAACGTCGTTGTCGATGATGAGCCGGACGCGATTTTCGGTATCGTTCATGAGCCCGAGCACGCTGACGGAGCCGGGCGTGATGTCGAGAAATTCCTCCATATGCGCGTCGTCGGCGAACGAAAGGCGCGCCGAGTTGATCTGCTTGGACAGGTTTTTGGTCTTGAATTTTTTGCGCCCCGGCATCAGCAGCAGATAGAACTTCGTCTTCTGCGCGTTGCAGAGAAAGAGGTTCTTGCAGATGTGGATCCCGAGGATCGTTTCGACCTCCTCGCAGGCAGGGATCGAGGCGGTGGCGTCATGATCGACGCGAAAATATTCGATCCCGAGGGAATCGAGCAGATCATAAGTACGCATTTCTTTTTCAAGCCGTCCCGCGGCGTCTGCCGGGCGGCCGTTGTATAAGGTCCTGTCAAGTCTGAAATTTTCCATGATAAGCGCTCCTGTCCGTTCGGTTTTATGCCGTTTTACGTCATGTATTTCCTGCCGACCCGCGGCGGAAAGGCATGTTTCTCTTTATTATACAAAAATATATGGAAAAAGCAACGGAATTCTTTTATAATGATCGCAGCGGAGCGTTGCAATGCGGAGCTTTGTAACGCGAAACTTTGGATCGGTTGTCTCGGCCGGAGAAGAAAAACAAATACGGGGAAAGAGCGCTATGGAAGACAGAAAATGTCCGGTGTTTAAACGCTGCGGGGGCTGCCAGCTTCTGGATCTGCCCTATGAAAAGCAACTGGAGAAAAAACAGAAGAAAACGGAGGCTCTGTTAAAGGGCTATTGCCGGGTAAATCCGATCCGGGGAATGGAGGACCCGTTCCGCTACCGCAACAAGGTCCATGCGGTGTTCGGATACCGGAAGGGAGAGGCGATCTCCGGCGTTTACCGGGAAGGCACCCACGAGATCGTGCCGGTCGAGACCTGCCTGATCGAGAACAAAAAGGCGGACGAGATCATCGGAACGGTGCGCGGGCTCCTGAAATCGTTCAAAATCCGGACGTACGACGAGGATACGGGGTATGGACTCCTGCGGCATGTGCTGGTGCGCACGGCGCGGGCGACGGGAGAGATCATGGTCGTTTTGGTGACGGCGTCGCCGGTATTTCCGTCGAAAAACAATTTCGTAAAGGCGCTCCGGCAGGTGCACCCGGAGATCACGACCGTGGTCCAGAACATCAACGGGCGCGGAACCAGCATGGTCCTCGGAGAGCGGGAGAACATTCTCTACGGACCGGGATTTATTGTCGATGTACTGTGCGGAAAGCGGTTCCGGATCTCCTCGCGCTCGTTTTATCAGGTAAATCCCGTGCAGACGGAGGTCCTGTATGAAACGGCGATCGCCGCCGCGGGACTGACCGAGGCGGAGATAGTGATCGACGCCTACTGCGGGATCGGAACGATCGGGATCGCCGCGTCGGACCGGGCGAAAGAGGTGATCGGCGTCGAGCTGAACAAGGATGCGGTACGCGACGCGGTCATGAACGCGAAAATGAACGGCATAAAGAACACACGGTTTTATGCGGACGACGCAGGAAAGTTCATGGTCCGGATGGCGGCGCAGGGAGCAAAGGCGGACGTGGTGTTCATGGACCCGCCGCGGAGCGGGAGCACGGAGGAATTCATTTCTGCGGTCGCGCGGCTCGCGCCAAAGCGCGTCGTCTATGTCTCCTGCAATCCGGAGACGCTGGCGAGGGATCTTGCGGTATTTAAGAAGAAGGGATATCGTGCGCAGGAGGCGTGGCCAGTCGACATGTTCCCGATGACATACCATTGCGAGGTGGTGTGTTCATTGGATCGCGTAAAATAGGGATTTAATCTGTTTTGAGCGGTACAAAACGGTTTTGACGGGGAGCTGATAAAGTGTTGGAACATGATCCGATAGGATTTTTGGCATTCGAAAAGAGCCAGAAGAGGATCCCCTGGCTCCAGACCACCCGCTGTATTGCGCCGGATACCGGCTTGCGGGAGAAGTCCTGAATAGTATATACAGATAGTATTGAAGAAATTACAGTCTTTGTTGCCAGTCACCACGGAAACCATAGTAATCCATCCGTACAAATGGATATTTTTGGGTCAGTGAAATGATGGAATTCTTCATCTCGCTGAATTTATCCGCTGGCAGGATTCGTTTCATAATGAGCAAGAAGCCATAGAAATGGGCGTTATCAAGTTCTCCGTTGCTGTTTTTTCTAAGCAGTGCCTTTTCCTTTTTATTAAGGGATGGTTTTTGCTCGAAGAGCCGATTGTAAATCCTGCTTCCATGTGCACACAGATTGCGGATAATCGTCATGCTATGCATATAGCTTACAAGGATGACGGCTCCTTTGTTCATTGTTAGACCAAAGGCATGGGCAACGGCATCTTTGACAGGCTGTTCAGATATGGAATACAAAAAGGAGATGTCGGATATTGTCATCAGATCGACATATGCCCACAGTGGAATGTCCTGCTGCAGATCATTTACAAAGTGTTTTAGATAGGCTTCATGATGAAGCCGCTGACGTTTTTGCTGATTCGCCTTGTCGATGATCTCCGCGTGCTTGGTTTTGCTGGTAAAAAATGCTTCGTTGAGATATCCGATGGGACCATGGATTTTTGTAAATTCATAAGCGTATATGGATTTCATCTGTACTTCGATCACTTCGAGATACTGGAGCAGGACATGCCTGAGTTCATGGTCAAAATGGTAGATATCAACGATGTTCTGGAAAGTGGCGGATTTGGAAAAAATGTTGTTTTTGCGGATGGTCAGGGAATAGCCGCTGATGCGGTAGTAATTGTTGCGCAGCAGAAAATCCCTGGCCTGTGCTTCATCATTGATAGTGAGGCCGCGGGAACGGAGTATGTCCAGCTGTTCTTCAATCGTTTTGAAACCTTTATCTGCCATAGCAAGTTCCCCTTATAAACAAAACGCCCTCAAGTGTGCATGCGTTTCCGCAGAGGCCTGAGGGAGATGTTGATTATATATTAGCATAAAACAGGGAATTGTCAAGATATATGGAAAGGCTTTCCAGATTGTTATAGGTATTCCAGAAAGTTAATTTTGGTGTTTGTACTGATAAACTCGACAGCGATATTCTGACTTGCCTGAGACTTATGTATCCGAGAGATACGGCGTGAAACTGTCGGAAGAAGGCATCCGCCTTGCCGGCGATGTGATCTCGGAAGAAGAATGGAACGATCCCGTGATCGGGATGCCGGATCTGCCCGCTTCCGGGATGCGTCAGATGTCAAAGGCCATGAGTTCGATCAAGGCGGCGGGACTGGAAGAAGACCGGCAGGCGACCGCTTACCGCGGGATGGTCCTTGCACAGACGACGGAGGAAAGAGTGCTGGAAAGCGTGGAAAGCCAGAAGGGCATCTCCCGGCTGATCCTGTCCAAACAGTCGGATCAGGAGCGGATCGCCGTTGCGGAAGCGATCGGCGAAATGGCAGGCCGTATTACTTCCGCCACGGTAAGTTATGTAGGAAAGGCGAACTACCGGGAAGCGGAACAATATATCCGTGATTTCAGGGCGTGGACATGCAGCTCAGGCGGAACAATCCTGATCGAGATATCTGCGGTAAACGGCAGATTCACCCTCGACTTCACGCAGCCCTGCGCCGATCCTCTGTTTGTCAACGCGTTTCTGAAGGAACTGGATGAAAACGGCATCACTTACGACCTTCAGGATGTGATGAAGCTTGAAGTGCCGGATGTGGAGCTGCCGTGGAGAGAATAGGAGAAGTGCCTTACGGGCGTGTTCCGCAGGGGCATCCCGTTATTGTAGATTATTTCTGCCATGAGGAGATCCGGGATTCTGACAATACTGGCAGACGAAAGACAAAGAAGGCGGTGACGGAATGAACCAGACAGAACGACGGATATTTTTGATTCGCTTTCTCCTGCACGAGGATCCCCAGTATCGGGATCTGCAGATCCCGTCGGGCGAGGCGGGACAGAAAACGCTGCTTCGCTCTTTACTGAATATCCGCCCTCCGCGCCCGATCGGAGAGGATTTTCTGGCGGTGCAGGATGAATATCTGCGGGAGGAGACCGCCCAAAAAGGCATCACGGACATTGCCGGTCTGACGCCGGTCGAGCCGGGTATTTACCTCTGGCAGGGCGACATCACCACTTTAAAATGCGGCGCGATCGTGAACGCCGCCAACAGCGGTATGACGGGATGCTATGTTCCCTGTCACGGCTGCATCGACAATGCGATCCACACCTATGCCGGAGTGCAGCTCCGGCTCGCATGCGCGGAACTTATGGAAAAACAGGGGCATGAGGAACCGGCCGGGCAGGCGAAACTCACGTCCGCCTACGATCTGCCGTGTCGGTATATTCTGCACACGGTCGGTCCGATCGTATACGGCCGCGTGACCGGTAAAGACCGGGAGCTGCTGGCCTCATGCTATCGTTCCTGCCTGGAGCTGGCGCGGAAAAACGGGATCGGGAGCGTGGCGTTCTGCTGCATCTCCACGGGAGAGTTTCATTTTCCGAACGGGGAAGCCGCAAAAATCGCCGTAGACACGGTGCGGCAGTACAGAGGGGACACGGAGGTGATCTTCAATGTTTTCAAGGATGTCGATTACGAGATCTACCGGGAATTACTCGGATAATATAGGGCGGCTTCGGGAGGCGCTGGATAAGGCGGACGCCGTTGTGGTGGGAGCGGGAGCGGGCTTGTCTGCCTCGGCGGGGTTTACCTATACCGGGGAGCGGTTCGAGCGCTATTTTTCTGACTTTGCAGCCAAATACGGCTTTTGCGATATGTATTCCGGAGGCTTTTATCCGTTCCCTTCGCCGGAGGAATTCTGGGCGTACTGGAGCAGGTATATTTTTATCAACCGTTATATGGACGCCCCGAAACCGGTCTATGACGATCTGCTGGCGCTGGTGCGGGATAAGGACTATTTCGTTATCACCACCAATGTGGATCACTGTTTCCAGAAAGCGGGCGTGGACAAAGACAGGCTTTTCTATACGCAGGGCGACTATGGACTGTTCCAGTGCTCCGAACCGTGCCGCCAGGAGACCTTTGATAACGAGAGAACGATCCGGCAGATGATGAAACAGCAAAAGGATATGCGTATCCCGCCCGAACTTTTGCCGGTATGCCCGCATTGCGGCAGGCCCATGACGATGAATCTGCGCTCCGACGACAAATTCGTGGAGGACGAAGGATGGCACAGGGCGGCGGAGCGGTACGAGAGCTTCCTGCAGATGCGGGGGAACGGTCGGATCCTGTTCCTGGAACTGGGCGTCGGCTACAACACGCCGGTCATCATCAAGTATCCGTTCTGGCGCATGACGGCGCAGAACCCGCAGGCGATGTATGCGTGCATCAACTACGGGGAGTCAGTCTGCCCGCGGGAGATCGCGGAGAGAAGTATACTGATCGACGGAGATATCGGGGAGGCAATAGGGACGATACTGAGTCAAGAAGACACATAGAAAAGTGTTGAAAGAGAACAAATTAAAGTATCAAAACACTATATTATGGAAAACAACAGCACATATCCTTAAACTTGTGCAAAATGTTTTTACATGAATTGTTCCTTTCATTCATCATTAGTATCCTTTGTTTTCAATTCTGCAAGCATAAGACGTTCTAAACGTGAAATATCTGGAAATACAACCTTTTTCCCCCGGGCATGAAGTTGCCGGAGCTGTTTCATATTTGTGTTGACTGCCCGGTAAATAGAATGTTTTACGGGGACGGGGTTGTTATTACGGGTATGTATGTGGTCAAGATAGTGTTCTGTTACCGGAAACATGTTCTGCAACAGGAAGGCCGCTTTCTTTCCGTCAAATTCCCCTATAACAATAGTTAGACATTTCCCGTACTTTTGTATTTGTTTATCATAGATCGCTTGAAACTTGTTTACCCGGCTACTGAGCGGAACCATCCAGAAAAG
>CANQGL010000116.1 GCA_947623185.1 uncultured Lachnospiraceae bacterium | reverse complement strand
CGGATATCTTCCGGGATCTCGGCGTGGACTATCTGATCGAGGGCGGTCAGACGATGAACCCCAGCACGGACGACATCCTGAACGCGATCGATAAGGTCAACGCGGACGTCATCTATGTGCTCCCGAACAACAAGAATATCATTCTCGCGGCCGAACAGGCGGAGAAGATGGTCGAAGGCAAGCGGGTCTTTGTCGTGCCGTCCAAGACGGTCCCCCAGGGGCTTGCGGCGCTTATCAACTTCCTGCCGGATATGACGCCGGAGGAAAATATGGAGAACATGGTCTCCGAGATGGGAATGATCCGCACCGCGCAGATCACCTACGCGGTCCGCAGCGCGGTGATCGACGGCATGAACATCGAGGAAGGCGACATCATGGGTATCGGGGATTCCGGTATGCTGGCGGTCGGAAAGAGCGTCGAATCGACGGCGCTGGAGACGGTGCGGCGCATGGTGGACGGCGGGTCCGAGCTGATCAGCATCTACTACGGCGCGGAGGTGCCGGCGGAGGATGCGGAGACGTTCTGCGAGAAGGTAAAGCGGGAGTTCCCGCACTGTGAAGTCGAGCTGAACGACGGCGGACAGCCGGTCTATTACTACCTGCTGTCGGCGGAATAAATCGAAATTTGTCATATCGAAAAGACGAGTGAAGGGCATTTGCTCGTCTTTTTGTTAAGAAAACACGGGAACGGTGAAAGGAATGGACAACCTGAAACCGGTCGCATCCCTTAAGGGGATCGGCGATAAAACGGCAAAACTATTTGAAAAGGTCGGCGTGCGGACGCTCGACGATCTTCTCCATTACTATCCGCGCGGCTACGACACGTTCGGCGAGCCGCAGGCGATCGGCGAGCTGGCCGAGGACGAGACCGGCGCGGTCGAGGGGTATCTGAAGGCCGGCGCGACCGGGCGGCATTTCGGAGGCGTTTCGATCGTGACGGCGACGGTGGGGGACATGACCGGAAAGCTGCGGCTGGTCTGGTACCATATGCCGTATCTCAAAAACACCTTAAAGCCGGGCAGCCATTACATCTTCCGCGGCAGGGTCGTGCGGAAGAAAAACGGCCTGACGATGGAGCAGCCGCAGATCTACAAGCCGGAGGTCTACGCGGAGCTCATGCACCGCATGCAGCCGATCTACGCGCAGACGAAGGGCCTCGGGAACCGGACGATCACCTCGGCGGTCGAGCAGGCGTTAGGCGTGCGCGTCATGGAGCGCGACTACATGCCGCCCGCGCTGCGAAAGGCCAACGAGCTTGCCGAATACAATTTTGCGATCGAACACATCCATTTCCCGCTCGATCAGACGGACCTTCTGTTCGCCAGAAAGCGGCTGGTCTACGACGAGTTCTTCCTGTTCCTGCTGGCGGTCAGAAGACTGAAGGAAAAGCGGCAGGATGTAAAGAGCGGCTATGTGATCCGGCCGGGCGGGCTTTTTGAGAAGCTGGAGGGTTCGCTTCCCTACGCGCTGACCGGAGCGCAGAAACGGACGCTTAAGGAGGTCATGGCCGATCTCGGCGGCGGGAACGTCATGAACCGCCTGATCCAGGGAGACGTCGGTTCGGGAAAGACGATCATCGCCGTCCTGGCGCTTCTGGCGGCGGCCGAGAACGGATACCAGGGGGCGTTTATGGCGCCGACCGAGGTGCTTGCGAGGCAGCACTTTGAGTCGGTGACGGAGCTGTTTGCGAAAAACGGGATCGAAAAGAAGGCGGTGCTGGTGACCGGTTCGATGACCGCGAAGGAGAAACGGCTCGCCTACGCGGCGATCGCCTCCCACGAGGCCGACATCATCATCGGCACGCACGCGCTGATCCAGGAAAAGATCGTTTACGACAGGCTGGCGCTGGTCATCACGGACGAGCAGCATCGGTTCGGCGTTTCGCAGCGCGGGATGCTGGGCGAGAAGGGCGAGCTGCCGCACGTTCTGGTCATGAGCGCGACGCCGATTCCGCGGACCCTGGCGATCATCCTCTACGGTGATCTGGACATTTCGGTGATCGACGAGCTGCCCGCGAACCGTCTGCCGGTCAAAAACTGCGTGGTGGATACCGGATACAGGGACCGCGCGTACCGGTTCATCGCCGGGGAGGCCGCGAAGGGGCACCAGACGTATGTGATCTGCCCGATGGTCGAGGAGAGCGAGATGATCGAGGCCGAAAACGTGCTCGATTACACGAAGAAGCTGCGTGAAAAGCTGCCGGACCTTCGAATCGAATATCTGCACGGGAAGATGAAGGGAAAGGAAAAGAACCGGATCATGGAGGAATTCGCCTCCGGCGCGATCCAGGTGCTGGTCTCCACGACGGTCATCGAGGTCGGGGTCAACGTCCCGAACGCGACGGTGATGATGATCGAGAACGCCGAGCGGTTCGGACTGGCCCAGCTCCACCAGCTGCGCGGGCGCGTCGGCCGCGGGAAGGACCAGTCCTACTGCATCATGGTGAACGCGGGCGGTCAGGAAAAGAACGCCCGGCTCGAGGTCCTAAACAAGTCGAACGACGGTTTCTTCATCGCCTCCGAGGACCTCAGGCTGCGCGGACCGGGCGACATCTTCGGACTGCGTCAGAGCGGCGATCTGGAATTCAGACTGGCCGATATCTATACCGACGCGCTGACGTTAAAGCAGGTGTCGGAGGACGTGGACCGGCTCCTCTCGGAGGACGAGGATCTGAAAAAACCGGAAAACGCGGAGCTCGCCCGCAGGCTGGCGGGTTATCTGGAAGCCGGAAGCGGAGGACTGAGCCTGTAAACGAAAGACAAACGAAACGGGGAGGACGGAACATGGTAAAACCGGAAGGAAACAAACGGATCTCAAAGATCGACGCGTACCTAAACTGCGCGGAGAGCTTCGCCTACCGGAGCACCTGCCTGAAACGGAAATACGGGGCGGTCATTGTAAAGGATGACGCGGTGATCTCGACCGGCTACAACGGTTCGCCGCGCGGATACGAGAACTGCTGCGACATCGGGGAGTGCCCGCGGATCAGGCTGGGACTTCATCAGGGAGAGGGCTACGGCATGTGCAGGGCCGTCCACGCGGAGGCCAACGCGCTGTTAAACTGCTCGCGCGAACAGACGCTCGGTGCGGACCTTTACCTCTCCGGCGTCAATCCCGGCGACTGCTCGGTCCATCAGGCCAAGCCGTGCCCGCTCTGCGCGCGCCTGATCATCCAGGCCGGGATCCGCAACGTTATCCTGCGGCAGGGCGAGGGGGCGGACAATTACCGCGTGATCCCCGCGCGCGACCTGGAATGGTATATGAAGGGATAAGACGCAGAAGCGGCTTGTAATTTTGAAATTCCTGTGGTATGATTGCCCTGTTGTTTCACAGAAGGGACACAGATTTGTGATATCATAGCACCAAAAGCCAGATATACAAAGAATACAAGGAAGGAAGTTTTGCAAAATGAACAGGAACAGAATGTTTGGTCTTGCAGCAGTCTGCGCGGCCGCGATGGCGTTGACGGCCTGCGGAAGCTCGGGCGGCGCAAAGAATGCGATATCGGACGCCCCGCGCGTCGAGCTCACGAAACTGATCAACGATCCGGTGCCGGCGGACTTTAACGGCGCGCCCATCGAGGTGCTCTCGATGGACAACCCGATCGACTTCAGCTACAGCAGCAACGAGGCGGATATGATCTTTGAGATGAAGGACGGCGTCTGGCTCGACTCGATGGACAACGCGATCCCCCTCAACCAGGAAATGTTCGCGGCGATGGCCGATAATTTCCTGCATCTCCACGCGGTGAGCGAGGTGACCGATCCCGGTCCGCTTTCCGACTACGGGCTTTCCGACCCGGTATATTCGGTCTACATGACGGACAGCGAACACGGCGAGCGCGATATCTCCATCGGGAATCAGGACGCTTCGGGAAATTATTATCTGTCGGTCAACGAGGATAAGGTCTACACGGTCAAGCCGGAGACGGCCGAGTCCCTGAATTTCGACTACGATTCGCTCGTCGTGCGCGACAGCCTCGATCTTACGGTCGCGGCGGCGGACCTGCAGAGCGTTTCCGTTACCGAGGAGGGGAAGACGACGAGTTACAAGCCTTCCGATTCCGAGGCGATGGCGCGGATCGCGGCAGGGATCAGCGCGTTAAAGCCGTCCGAGTACGCGTCGTACCACATTCTTGAGCAGGAGAGGACCGCGGCGGAGCTGACCTCCGATATGCGGAAGACCTTCTCGGCGGAGTTCACGCAGAACGGCGAGACGAAGTCGCTGGTGGTCTATGTCGGCGGGTTCGCGGACGCGGATGAAACGCAGAAGTATGTGCAGATCGACGGTTCGGAGATGATCGCGGTCGTGGACCGCACGGTGGCCGATGACCTGCTGAACGCGTCGGAAGAGGAAGAACAGTGATCCCCTAAAAATCGAGAAAAAAGGATGCCCCTTTGGACAGCGGATTAGATCCGCGCGAGAGGGACATCCTCTTTTTTTGCTTTTTTATACGCCTCCGAACCGGAACACGATCCCGATCACGGCCGATGCGGCGATAAAGACGACCGGGTGCAGGCCCTTTGTTTTCTTGCAGACCGCCGTGAAGTAGTAGAGGGCGGCCATCAGGATCAGGCCGGGGATGCTGACCAGATCGGCGAAGTTTCCGCTGGCCGCAAACGCGTCGAGGTCCAGAAGGACCAGCAGAAAGACTGAGAAGCCCGCGGCCGCGATCAGTCCGGCAGAGGCCGGGCGCAGGCCGTAAAACGCGTTTTGAACGTATTTGCTGTCCTTGAACGCCTTCAGGAACCCCGCGATGATCAGGATGATGATGATCGAGGGGGTGATCAGCCCGAGCGTGGCGATCACGGAGCCGGGGACGCCGGCCGTCGTAAATCCGACGTAGGTCGCCATGTTGACGCCGATCGGACCGGGCGTGGACTCGGAGATCGCGACCATGTCGGCGAGCTGGCCGTAGGTGAACCAGCCGGTCTTGTCGGAGATGTCATAGAGGAACGGGAGCGTGGCCATGCCGCCGCCGATCGCAAAAAGTCCCGCCTTGAAAAACTCAAAAAACAGCTGAAGATAGATCATCATTTTGCCGCCGCCTCCTTGTTCTTTAAAAGGATGCCCGCGAGCGCCGCCAGAAGAACGAAAATGATCGGCGAGATGTCGAAGGCCGCGGAGCCGATAAAGATCACCAGGAAGATGCAAAGCGTCGGTTTGTCGATCACGGACTTTTTCCAGAGTTTTACGACCGCGTTGAAGATCAGCACGCAGACGCAGACGCGGATCCCGGCGAAGGCGTTCTGGACGATCGCGAGATCGGCGAAATTCTGGATAAAGGCCGCGATGACCGAGATGATGATAAGGGACGGGAACACGACTCCGAGCGTCGCGATGATCCCGCCCGCGATCCCGGCCGTGCGCTGGCCGATGAAGGTGGCGGTATTGACCGCGATGATGCCGGGCGTACACTGCCCGATCGCGTAATAATCCATCAGTTCTTCCTCACTGGCCCAGCCGCGCTTTTCCACGACTTCGCGCTGCAGCATCGGCAGCATGGCGTAGCCGCCGCCGAAGGTCAGCCCGCCGATCCGGGCGAACGTGAGGAAGAGATCGAGATATTGATTCATACGATCCTCTCCTTGTAATGTTGTATTGATCCGGAATAAGATTTTTAACAAATCAATCCTATATCAAAACGGCGGAAAATGCAAGTACTGCGTTGCAGATTCCCGGGAAGGCGCGAAAATAACGCAAACGGGAGGGATACGGGACAGAAAATCCTTGCAAAACACCGTATTTTGAGTGTATAATAATATGGACTATACAAGATATGGAGGTTATCGCATGGCGAAAGCACAGTACGATGCCGACAGCATCACGGTCCTCGAGGGGCTGGAGGCGGTCCGCAAACGCCCGGGTATGTATATCGGGGGCGTTGGGACAAAAGGCTTGAACCATCTGATCTATGAGATCGTGGACAACGCGGTGGACGAGCACCTGGCGGGCTACTGCACGGAGGTCTATGTCACGCTGGAGGCGGACGGCTCCTGCACGGTGCGCGACAACGGCCGCGGGATCCCGGTCGAGATGCATAAGAAGGGCGTGTCCGCGGAGCGGGTGGTCATGACGACCCTGCACGCGGGCGGAAAGTTCGACAATGAGGCGTACAAGACCAGCGGCGGTCTGCACGGCGTCGGGTCCTCGGTCGTGAACGCGCTGTCCGAACATATGAGTGTGCGCGTTTCGCGCGGCGGGCTGATCTATCAGGACGAGTACCGGCGCGGCCTGCCGGTCACGAAGCTTGAAAACGGGCTTTTGCCGGTCGTGGGAAAGACGAAGGCCACCGGCACCGAGATCAACTTCCTGCCGGACGCGGAGATCTTTGAGAAGACAAAATTCAAGGCGGACTGGCTCAAGAGCCGCCTGCACGAGTCGGCTTACCTGAATCCGAAGCTGACGCTTTACTATGAGAACCGCCGCCCGGGCGAGGAGGAGAGCGAGACCTTCTCGGAGCCGGACGGGATCGTCGCCTATGTGCGGGAACTGAACGCGGGCAA
>CANQGL010000115.1 GCA_947623185.1 uncultured Lachnospiraceae bacterium | reverse complement strand
ATGCAGGAAAAATATGAGAAGATCTTCCAACAGGAGCGCAACCGTGACAGGCAGGAATACCGGTGGTACAGCGTATGTACAGAATGCGGCCTGCTGACAAAGACCCAGAAAGAGTGGCCATTTGTGAAGACGGTAGGATTAGCGGAACAGATACGGATACCAGTGGAACGGGATGCTGCGGGGAATGACATCACGCCCGGCATAAAGGACTTTCTCAGAAGTGGCTCAAGGAGGAGGCCAAAGCCTGTCCGGAATGATGAAATGGGGAAGGACATCCAGAAAACAGGGATGATCTCCGACCTGGAACTGACCGCGGAGGAAATGGGACGCATAAAAAGGGATCACTGGTCAATCGAGAACCGGCTCCATCATGTATTGGACGATACGTTCCGTGAAGACAGGTCCCCGGCGAAAAAATCAAAGAACAACCTGGCACTGCTGCGGAAGTTCGCCTATAACATTCTGCGCATAGCCATGCTGGCCGGGGACTGTTCGGGGATCATGACTGAGGCCATGGATGACTTCAGTGACGCCCCACATTTAAGAGAAAAGTATGTCTTCAACGGAATAGCCAGTTATTATTGACCAGTCTAAGATCATTATAGAAGATTTGAAAAAAATGTAAATAAGATAGTGGGGAAAAACTGCGCTTTTTTATGGTCCATTAGATTAGGAGAGCCTTCCGGATAAAAGCCAAGACACCAAAGAGAGCTTTTAAGACGGATTCTGGTAAAGGTGATAGAAGGAGAAGGGTAACGGAGCTGTCTATAATACTTCATGAAACAACCCTGCCCTACGATACAAAAGATTTTGCAAATACGGTCGAGTTGTGGTATACTTTCTTTAAGACTGTGAAGCGGAAGGGGGAACCTGCTTGAAACTGTTATCGATCGCGATACCGTGCTATAATTCGGCCGAATACATGGAAAACTGTATCCGGTCCCTGCTTCCGGGCGGCGACGAGGTGGAGATCCTGATCGTCGACGACGGCTCCCAGAAGGACAATACCGGAGAGATCGCGGACCGCTACGCGGCGGAGTATCCGGGCATCTGCCGGGCCATCCACCAGGAGAACGGCGGCCACGGCGCGGCCGTCAACGCCGGGCTCAGGGAGGCAACGGGGATCTTCTTTAAGGTGGTGGACAGCGACGACTGGGTCAACGGCGAGGCGTATGTCAAAGTGCTCGATACGCTGCGGAATTTCGTCTACGGCAAGGACACGCTCGACATGCTGATCACCAACTTCGTATACGAAAAACAGGGCGCGCGGCACAAAAAAGTCATGAACTACCGCATGGCGCTTCCGAGGGGCACGGTCTTTACCTGGAACGACGTCAAGGTCTTCATCGCCGGGCAGTATATCCTTATGCACTCGGTCATTTACCGCACGGGTCTTCTGCGCGAGTGCAGGCTCGAACTGCCGGAACATACCTTCTATGTGGACAACATCTTCGTATACGAGCCGCTTCCGTATGTCAAGAAGATGTACTATCTCGACGTGAATTTCTACCGCTACTTCATTGGCCGCTCCGACCAGTCGGTCAACGAGCAGGTGATGATCGGCCGGATCGACCAGCAGCTCCGCGTCACGAAGCTGATGCTGGACAGCTGCGACGTGACCAGGCTACAGAACAGGAAATTGCGCCACTACATGATCCGCTATCTGGAGATCATGATGGTGATCTGCTCGATCCTGGCGATCAAGTCCGGAGATCCGGAAAACATGGAGAAGAAGCACGACATCTGGGAATACGTCAGGAAAAAGAATTTTGCCCTGTGGTTCAGACTGCGCTGGGGATTCCTCGGCCAGGGCATGAACCTGCCGGGAAAGAGCGGACGCTCGCTCTCAATCATGGGATACAAGATCGCGCAGAAATTCTTCGGGTTCAACTGATCTCCTCTATAGGATCTGCATGGCGATCCGCAGCGTCACGGTCTTATCCGTCACCTTATATTCGCAAAGGGCGCTGTGTTTGCTGCAGAACGCCCGGATCGAGCGCGTCCCGATCCCGTGCTCCGGGCTGTCGGATATGGGGATCCCGTCCGAATCGAGCGCTACGGTCCCGGAATAGGGGTTGGAGATGCTGAACATCAGGTTCGGATAGCTGATGCACTTGCAGCGGATCTCGCGCTTGTGCGCGGGGAGTTCCAGGCAGGCGTTGACTGCGTTTTCGATCGCGTTGGCGAACACGGTGGAGAGCTCCACGGCGTCGATGGGAAGCGCGTCCGGCAGACTGATATTCTGCACCAGACGGATCCCCGCGGTCGCCGCTTTCTGAAAATAATACGCAAACATGGAGTTGAGGATCGGGTCGGGACAGTAAAAAGCCGGCCGGATCCCCTCCAGTTCGTTCAAAGAGCCGTCTATGAGCCGCAGCGCCCCGTCGTAGTCGCGGGCCCGGATCATGGATGAGACGGTATTCAACCGGTGCCGCATGTCGTGTTTCTGGATGCGGAGCCGGTTTTCGTTATGCTCCTTGTCGGAGAGGCGCTGGATCATCATGTGCGTCTGCATGAGCAGGGTGTTGGAGTATTCCTCCGCCTCGAAACGCCTGGACTGCTCGTAAAAGACGAGAAATATGGTGATGTAGGCGGCCGGGATCAGGATCAGGATGATCAGCATGTGCGGGAGGTACTGACTGCGGTCCGTGATAAGGGTCGGAACGGAGGCCTCCAGGACCAGACTCATGTAAAACAGGATGGTCACGAAGGAGAAAGCGCCCCAGCCGATCTTTACGGCTTCCTGCAGGCGGGCGTAGGGTTTTCGGACATACCGGAACGTCAGGTATTCGATCAGCGGAAACGCAAAGAAACGCGAGAAGAACATAAAGAGGCAGCGGTCCCCGGGCAGGTAGAAATCAAGGATCTTCGTGATGCAGATGATCTCGAGAGCGATCGTGTCGCAGAAACAGAAGGTGAAGAGGAACCTGCCGTCCCGGTTCCTGGCGGTAAAGAAAAGGAACAGAAAGGACGGGATCGTGCAGAACGCGATGATATTCTGCAGGTACCGTTCGGGACCGAGTCGGATAAAGAGGACCGTATTCAGCAGCAGAAGCGGGACCATGAAGGTGCAGACGAGGACAGCCGTCTTTCTGCGGGAGAATCTGGAACCGTACAGAAACAGAAAAAGGATCAGGACGTGAAACAGAGAAATGACGACCGACAGGTCCCGGAACAGCATATGTTTTACCCCTCCAGCCAAAAATCCATCCACAGGCTGTTGATGCGATGGATCTCTCTTTGCGGCAGCGCGATCCGGCTGCCGTTTTTCAGCGTTACGCCCGAGCGGTCGAGCGAGACGACGAAGCTGAGATTTACACAGTAGCTTGCGCCGCACATCGCAAAACGCCGGTCTTTCGTGAGCTCGGCGCACGCGCCGGAGAAAGGCCCCCTTAACGTCAGCCCCTTCACGAAGGAACCGTCGCTTAAGGCGTAGACGGCGGAACGGTTTTTCAGTTCCGCGTACATGATCCTGGAATAGGGCAGGAACCTGGTTCCGTCCGCATACCGGATCGTGATCCCGCGCTGTCTCTGCTCTTCAAGAGACTTTCTGGCGCGGTCCATGACTTCTTCCAGACTTTCCGCGCGGACCGGCTTGAGCAGATAGTGGAAGGCGCGCACGTCGTAGGAACGCACGGCGTACTCCGCAGAGGACGTGAGGTAGACGATGATGCCGTCCCCGCCGCCCTTTCGGAGCGCAAGTCCCAGATCGATCCCGTTCATGTCCGGCATGATGATATCCAGGATATAAATATCGAAGCCGCCGGTCTCCGCCGCCCACAGCAGGGACTTCCCGCTGCAGAAGGAGGAGATCTTCGCGGCCGTTTCCGCGTCTTTGCGCAGATATTCCTCCAGCAGACCGCGGATCTCGTCTCTGCTTTCGGCCTCGTCATCGCATATCGCTATTCTTATCATATTATAAAACTCCCGGTTCGTAAATCGACAAATTGACGCAAAACACTATATAATATACGCAGACCGGCCGGTACATACAGAGCGGCCGCCGGAAACGGAACGATGCGTAAAAAGAAGATTAATTTGGCGCAAAAAAACGGTGAGGGGAAATGCCCTCACCGTATGGTCAGCCGGTCAAGATCCTGATAAAATTCCGGGTACGAAATGTTTACGCAGTCCCCGTCCGCAAGCTCGGTCTCTCCTTCCGCCAGGAGAGCGGCCACGGCGAACGTCATCGCGATGCGGTGATCCTTCTGGGTATCAATCCGCGCGCCGTGGAGCGGCTTCCCGCCGTGAACGATCATGCCGTCGGTGGTCTCCTCGACGTCGGCTCCCATGGCCCGCAGGTTCTTCACCATCAGCGCGATCCGGTCGGATTCCTTGACGCGCAGCTCCGCGGCGTCCTTTATGACCGTGGTCCCTTCCGCAAAGCAGGCGGCCAGCGCCACGGTCGGAAGCTCGTCGATCATGGCCGGGATCACGGATCCGCCGATCGTGACGCCCTTAAGCCCGGAGGACCGCACGAGCAGATCGGCCTGCGGATCGCCCTCGCCGCTTTCGTTTAAGAGCGTGATGTCAGCCCCCATTTCCCGGAGGACTTTTACGGAGCCGAAACGGGTCGGATTGACGCCGACGCCCCGGATCAGCACTTCCGATCCCGGCAGCAGGAGAGCGGCCGTGATAAAGTAGATCGCGGACGAGATGTCGCCTGCCACTTCGACCTTCCGGCCATAAAGCTCGGCCGCGGGCCTTACCGTGGCGGTCGTCCCCGAACTCGTGATATCGGCGCCGAAATAGCGTCCCATCAGCTCGGTGTGGTTGCGGGAAAGATCCGGCTCGGTCACGCTGGTCGGGCCATCCGCATAGAGCCCGGCGAGCAGGATCGCGGATTTGACCTGCGCGGAGGCGACCTTCGTCGTGTATTCGATCCCGTGGAGCGGTCTGCCGCATATCCGAAGCGGCGAGCAGTCGTTTCCGAGGACGCTCGTGATGTCCGCGCCCATCAGGGAAAGAGGCTCGATGATGCGCCGCATCGGGCGCTTTCGGATCGATTCGTCGCCGGTCAGCGTGGTCTCGAAATCCTGCGCCGCGAGGATGCCGGATATCAGCCTGGTCGTGGTCCCGCTGTTTCCGCAGTCCAGGACCTCCGACGGCGCTTTAAGCCCCCGCAGCCCGCGTCCGTACACGGTGACGGTCCCGTCGCTTCCGCGCGTGATCTCCACGCCCATTTTCCGGAAACAGGAAATGGTCGAGAGGCAGTCCGCGCTCTCGAGAAAGCCCGTGATCTCGGTGCGGCCCTTTGCGATCGAGCCGAACATGATGCTGCGGTGGGAGATCGATTTGTCGCCGGGGACTTTCAGCTCCCCGCGCACGTTTCTGGCAGGTCTTATGATCATAGATGATTTCCTTTCCTTCCCGGCAGTTCCTCTATTTCGTGAGCGTATAGTTGTATCCTTTTAACAGGGAATAGGCCGCCGCCTGCGACTCGCCGTCGTAGAAGCAGACACGCAGCGCGCCCTCGCCGTATTCGCGGTTGTGGTTTAGGCCGATGTCCTTGATGTTGATCCCGCTTCCGGCCAGGATCGCGGAGATGATGGAGATCGAGCCGGGCTGGTCCACGACGTCGACCGAGAACGAGTATTCCGGAACAACCGGCCCGCGGTTCCGGTCCGAAAGAGTGCTGCGGTATTTGCCGGATTCCTCAAAGAGGCGGTGGATCGCGTCGCCGTCATGCCGGTCGAGGTCGCCGTAGACCGTCTCCAGCGATTCGATGTAGCGGCGCAGGAGCACCTTGATGTTTTCCGCGTTCGTCATGCAGATCTGTTCCCACATGACCGGAGATGAGGATGCGATGCGCGTGATATCCTTAAAGCCCCCGGCGGCGATCTGACGCATGATCTCGTCGGAGCCGTCGTTGTCGCGCACCAGATTGACGAGACTGGATGCGATCAGGTGCGGAAGATGGCTCACGCCGGCGACCGAAAAATCGTGGGTCTCGCAGTCGAGGATAAGCGGGATGCAGCCGATCATCTGCGCGATCGCGCGGATGCGCTCGACCTGCTCCGGAGTCGACTTCGCGGTCGGGGTGATGACGTAATACGCCTGTTCGAGCAGGTGGTCGGTGGAGTTCTCGTAGCCGGTCTTTTCGGAACCGGCCATCGGATGGCCGCCGACGAAGACATCCTCCATGCCCATCTCGGTCACGGTCTTGTGGATGCTGGTCTTCGTGCTGCCCACGTCCGTGATGATCGCGCCCTCTTTTAAGAGCGGGCGGAGCATCGCGAGATAGGAGGCGTTGTACTCGACCGGCGTGCAGAGAAAGATGATGTCGCACTCCGAGAGCTGACTGCCGATCCCGTCCAGAATGACGTCGATCGTGCCGTCCTCTTTGGCCTGTTCGAGCTTTGAACGGGTCCGCATATAAGCCATGATCCGAACGTTTTTATCCGCGCGTTTGATGCCGCGGGCGATCGATCCGCCGATCAGTCCGAGGCCGATAAAGCCGATCGTTGTTTCCTTCATACCGTATCCCTCCTGCCGGAACATTCTCTGAAAATAAATTTTAAAGCACGGAATGGGGATTGTCAACCGTACAAAAATATTTGTGCATTCTGCACGTTTTGCTTGTATTAATTAATTTTTTTTGGTAGAATCCCGTTTTCGACACTTGAATGATTAGAAAGAGCCGGAATTCCCCGTAAAATAAGGAAAGTCCGGCTCTTATCAT
>CANQGL010000114.1 GCA_947623185.1 uncultured Lachnospiraceae bacterium | reverse complement strand
CTGTAATGGGTGGTCGCCATGGTGCGGCATTTCATATTGTGCAAAAACGACAGGATGGAGATCGCCAGCGCGGCGCCTTCGGTGGGATCGGTCCCCGCGCCCAATTCGTCGAACAGGCAGAGCGAGCGGCTGTCGGCCTTTTCGAGGATCGAAACGATATTCGTCATATGTGCGGAAAACGTGCTCAGGCTTTGCTCAATGCTCTGCTCGTCTCCGATGTCCGCGAACACTTCGTCAAAGACGGCCAGTTCCGAGCCGTCCAGTGCCGGGATCTGAAGCCCCGCCTGCCCCATCAGCGTAAAGAGGCCGACCGTTTTTAAAGAGACGGTCTTTCCGCCGGTGTTGGGGCCGGTCACGATCAGCAGATCAAAATCCCCGCCCAGACAGACGCGGATCGGCACCACCGTTTTCGGGTCGAGGAGCGGATGGCGTCCGTCGCGGATGTTGATATAGCCGCGGCTGTTAAAAACCGGCATACTGCAGTTGTAGTGGCGGGCGAGAGCCGCCTTCGCAAAGATGAAATCGAGCCGCGAAAGGATCTCGAAATCGGTCAGAAGCTGTTCGGTGCAGGGAGCGAGGTCCGCGCTCAGCGCGGTCAGGACCAGCTCGATCTCCTTCTGCTCGCGCAGCTCCAGTTCGCGCAGCTCGTTATTTAAGCGGATGATCGCCAGCGGTTCGATGAAAAGCGTGGAGCCGGTCGAGGACTGGTCGTGGACCATCCCCTGGAACTGGCTCTTGTACTCCGCTCGCACCGGGAGACAGTAACGCCCGTCGCGCATGGTGATCACGGCGTCCATGAGCATGCTGCGGCTCGAATTCAGGATCGAATTCAGCTGGGAGTGGACGCGGTCCGCGGTGATCTTGATCTGACGGCGCACCTGGCGCAGTCCGGGGCTCGCGTCGTCGGCCACCTCATCCTCCGAAAGGATGCAGCGGTTGATCTCGGCGTTCACCTGGGAAAGCGGTTCCAGCGTGCGGAACATCGCGTCGAGGGAATCGTCCGGAAAATCGGACTCGGGACGGCGGCCGTAGCTTTTGGCGCGCGCGGCGCAGGTCAGCAGGCCGCTGACGGAGAGCAGCTCGTGGATGCTTAAGGAGCCGCCGATCTCCAGACGCTTTACGGAATCGCCGATGTCGCGCACTCCGGCGAAAGACAGCCCGCCCTTCAGACGGACACGTTCGACAGCGTCCGCGGTCTCGGCCTGGCTCGCCGTGATCTCGGCGAGGTCCGAGGATGGGACGAGCGCTCTGCAGAGGCGCTTTCCCGGTTCCGACGCGGCGTAATCTGTCAGTTTATCTATGATTTTGTAAAATTCCAGCGTTTTAAGTACTTTATTATTCATACAAAAGACCTTTCTTTTATGAGTATATCACAAATCTTTGGAATATCATAGTTATATTTTTGTTGCATAATCAAGGGAAAAATCCTATAATAGAAAAAAGGCGGGCCATGCCTCGGGGAGTTTGCTATGTCAGATACACCGAAAGAAAAAAAGTTCATGAGGGAGAAAGTCGTGAAGCCGCCGGTCGACAAACGCCGGCTGGTGCGGCGCGCCGTGTGTGTCCTGCTGGTCGCGGTCATTTTCGGTGCGGTCGCCGCGGTGGCCTTTGTCGTTTCGAGGCCGGTCGCGGAGCGGTTTTTCGGCCATGAACCGACCGAACCGACGATCCCGATCACGATCGAGCGCGATACCGAGCCTAGCCCGCAGGAAGAGTCGACGGCGGAACCGCCGGTGGAGACGACCGAGGCGGCGATCAGCCCGGAGGAGATCCACGACGAGATCAACGAGGCCGTGCAGGAGGCGTTTGAGGAGTTTACCTGGACGCCGGACCATATCGCCGGGTATCAGCAGGTGATTCGCCAGATCGCGGAGGAAGCCGACAGGGGCATCGTGACCGTATCCTCGATCCGGCAGCAGGTGGACTGGTTCGACAATCCGGTCGAGAGCGCGGGACAGTACGCGGGCGTGATCGTGGCGATCAATCCGAGCGAGGTCGTGATCCTCACGGGAGACCGGGTCGTTGCGGAAGCCGACTCCCTGGGCGTGATCTTTTCCGACGGAAGTACGGCTCCCGGCGAGTTGAAACAGCGTGACCGGATCGGTAAAATGGCGGTCCTGCGGGTGAGCACGGCCGATATTTCGGATTCGACGCTGAACCGGATCAAGGCGTTTGAACTTGGGAATTCCTACACAACGCGCGCGGGCGATCCGGTCATCGCGGTCGGAAGCCCGTCCGGACAGACCCATTCGATCGGCCAGGGGATCATATCCTACGTCGCAAAGGGCATGCAGGTCGAAGACGGACTGACGAGAGTTTTATATACGGATCTGAAATGCGACGAGGACGGCGGGACGTTCCTGATCAACCTTTCGGGCGAACTGATCGGATGGGCGACCGACCGTTTCCGGACCGAGGAGAACAGCGGGATCACCATGGCCGCGTCGATCTCGGAATACAAGGGCGTTCTTCAAAAGCTGAGCAACGGGGTCGAGGTCCCCTACTTCGGGATCATGGGCCAGGATGTGACCGAGGCCATGCAGTCGGAGGGGATCCCGAGAGGGGTCTACATCACCGACGCGATCGCGGAGGGACCGGCCTACAACGCCGGGATCCAGAACGGCGATATCCTTACCGCGTTCGGAGGCGAGGACGTGATCTCGATGTACGATTTCCGGAGCCGCCTGGAGGAGAGGATCAGCGGGGAAACGGTGACCGCCACGATCGCGCGGCAGGGACTTGGCGAATATAAGGAGATCGAATATGAAGTTACCGTCGGAGCCAGATGATCCTATCTGGCTCTGTGACATAGAAGGAGTATAGTATGAGATTTATCGAGAGTTTTCGCGAAGGAATGCATGTGTCCGACGTTTATCTCTGCAAGACGAAGCAGCTCGCGCTGACGAAAAACGGCAAGGAATACGGATCGCTCACGCTGCAGGACAAAACGGGGACGGTGGACGCCAAAATATGGGAGCTGGGGTCGCCCGGGATCGGCGATTTCTCGGCGATGGACTATGTCTTTCTGGACGCCGACGTGACGGTGTTCCAGAACGCGTTCCAGCTCAACATCAAGCGGATCCGCCGCGCGGACGAGGGAGAATACCGTCCGGCCGATTATCTGCCGGTCACGTCGAAGGACATAAAGACGCTCCAGCATGAGCTGACGCAGTACATCACAACGATCCGGAACGAACCGCTCCGCAAGCTCGCGGCGGGTTTCTTCATTAACGACGCGGCGTTTATGAAAGCGTTCTGCTTCCACTCCGCGGCCAAGAGCGTCCATCACAGCTTTGTCGGCGGACTTCTGGAGCACACGGTGAGCGTCGTCAAGCTCTGCGATTACTTCTGTAAGCAGTACCCGGCGCTGAACCGGGATCTTCTGATCGCGGCGGCCATGTTCCACGATATCGGGAAAACGAGGGAGCTCTCCGCGTTCCCGGAGAACGATTACACCGACGAGGGGCAGCTGATCGGCCATATCATCATCGGTGCGCAGATGGTGAAGGAACGCATGGACGCCATGCCGGGTTTCCCGAAAAAACTGGGGGACGAACTGATCCACTGTATTCTCGCCCATCACGGCGAGCTGGAGTACGGCTCTCCGAAGAAACCGGCACTGATCGAGGCGCTGGCGCTCAATCTGGCGGACAATGCGGACGCGAAGCTGGAGACCATGACCGAGATCATGAAGGGCGCGGGCGACAATACCGGCTGGCTCGGCTATAACCGGCTGATGGAGAGCAATGTAAGAAAAACAACGGAATTTTAGCAAAAGGACTGACGTGACGCCGGCCGGTGCAATATGCCGGCCGGCATAATTTATGCGCCGCGGGACGCCCGGCATTCGGCAGGGCATCCGGCGGGACAGGGATTCTTCGGGAATGAGGAACGTGATTCGATGGATATAGCAAAAAACGATGTGTTTACTGTGCAAATCGAAGATATGAGCGAGGACGGGGCCGGGATCGGCCGCCTCGACGGATTCATCTGGTTTATCAAGGATACGGTGATCGGCGACGTCGTGGAAGCGAAGGCCATGAAGCTGAAAAAGACGTACGGTTTTGCAAGGCTTACGCGGGTCGTCGAACCGTCGCCGCACCGCGTGACGCCGCCGTGCCCCGTGGCGAGACAGTGCGGCGGGTGCCAGCTTCAGGCGATGAGCTATGAGGAACAGCTGCGCTTTAAGGAGAACAAGATACTCGGGAATCTTTCCCGGATCGGCGGATTCCGTAATATCCGGCGCGTGGACGAAAACGGACAGCCTAAAGAGGGGCGTTCCGGGCAGGGACCGGATGATGAGAGGATGATCCCGTTCTATCCGATCATCGGGATGGACGAGCCGTGGCATTACCGTAATAAGGCGCAGTTTCCAGTCGGGCTTACAAAGACCGGGGAGATCGTGACCGGATTTTACGCCGGGCGCACGCACGACATCATCGCACAGGACGACTGCCTTCTGGGCGTTTCGGAGAACCGGGAGATCCTTGCGGCCGTGCGGGAGTATATGGAGAAGTGCCGTATCCGCCCGTATGACGAGACGATTCATCAGGGATTGGTCCGCCATGTGCTGATCCGGAAGGGCTTTGCGACCGGGGAACTGATGGTGTGCCTGGTGATCAACGGGAGGAAACTGCCGTCCGCGGAGCGACTGGTTTCTGAATTATGTAAACTTTCGGGCATGACGAGCGTTTCCTACAGCATCAATACCGAAAAGACGAACGTTATCATGGGGAAGGAGATCGTGAACCTCTACGGTCCGGGCTATATCACGGACTATATCGGGAATGTTAGATACCGGATCTCGCCGCTCTCCTTCTATCAGGTCAACCCGGTGCAGACCGAGCGGCTCTACCGGACGGCGCTCGAGTATGCGGATCTCACGGGAAACGAGACTGTCTGGGACCTCTACTGCGGGATCGGAACAATCTCCCTGTTCCTCGCGCAGAAGGCGAAACAGGTTTACGGTGTGGAGATCATACCGGCCGCGATCGAGGACGCGCGCGAAAACGCGCGCGAAAACGGCCTGACGAACGTGGAATTCTTTGTCGGAAAGGCCGAGGAGGTCCTGCCGGAGCAGTATGAAAAGAACCGGATCCGCGCGGACGTCATCGTCGTCGATCCGCCGAGAAAGGGTTGCGACGCAAAATGCCTGGAGACGATCCTTAAGATGCAGCCGGAGCGGATCGTGTATGTGAGCTGCGACTCCGCGACGCTGGCACGGGACCTGCGGATCCTGTGCGACGGCGGGTACGAGGTGCGGAAGGCGAGAGGATGCGACATGTTCCCGATGACGGTGCACTGTGAGTGTGTGGTGTGTTTGGAGAGATAAGGGAGGGGAATCATAATGGGCGAATACTATAACTGGGTCAATGTGGACAAGCGCGAATATATTTGCCCGAATGATTTTGATTATGGAAATAAACTGCATGAGTCAGCATGGCCGGGGAATGCGCTTCTTTGCGCACTGCGTGAGTTGCTTTCAGGAGAATGGGCTGGAGATCATATTCTCTTTATAGGTGATGAGAGGCCGATCCCGGAGGATACAGATAATGAAACGTTGAAAATCCTGTATAGACATACTCTTGAGGCAGGCTATCCCGGAAATGCCTTTGACAGTGTTGTGGAAACGTATAGAAATGTTTCATGCCTTTTCAGGAAAGCTGAATCTGAAGTGCGGAGTGAAATACAGTTTTATCTTAAAGGACTTGAAAAAGGAATGGCAGATTTGCCCAATGAGTATGGAATCGATGCGTCAAAACCATTTGAGGGGCTTTTTATGAGGGAAGGACACGATTTTCCATTTACTGTCAACCACACAAAGAAAATATGCTATTCGCTTGAAAGGACAAAAATTTATTCTTTGAATCATGAAGAGCGCGATAATGTGGATCCTCTACCGTTTCTGATGTGCTATGGAAGAGCGACAGGACGCGGAGCATGGCTTGGAGATACTATCGGTGTTGCAGATGAAATTCCGGAGGGATATGTGCTGCTAGATGAGATATGCGTGGATGGGTAGAAATAGCTATCGGCTTGATTGTTAAGTTCTTATTGGTTGAATAATTATGAATACCGCGGAACTTCTAATTTTGCTTTATGTCGTTTTAGTTGCTTGATAAAAATTCCCATAGTGCGGTGTTGAACGTGTTAAAATGGTATGATATAGTTAACATGATTTTTAAGTCCAAACTTTATGCATAAGTATATTTTACTACAAAAAAGAGAGAGGAAGGAGGCGGCAGAATGGATAATAGAGAACATATGGGAAAGAATAAAGATGGAGTAATATTTCCTATTGCTCCAAATCTTTCCGAAATGGGTGACAGTTATTTGGAGTTTATAGAAAAAATCAAGATGGAAATTCAGAAGCAGAGAGTTTCTATTGTAATGAAGGCCAATGCCGGTATGATCTGCCTTTATTGGAATATCGGCAGGGATATTTTAGCAAAACAGGAAGAAGAAGGATGGGGAGCCAAAGTTATTGACCGCATGGCAAAAGATTTGAAGGAAGCGTTTCCTGACATGTCTGGATTTTCCCCAAGAAATATCAAGTATATGCGAAAATTTGCTCAGTGCTGGCCGGACTATGAAATTGTGCAACGGGTCGTTGCACAAATACCGTGGCGTACAAATATATCATTAATGGACAAACTTAAAACGGAGGAAGAGCGCATATGGTATGCTGGTAAAACGATAG
>CANQGL010000113.1 GCA_947623185.1 uncultured Lachnospiraceae bacterium | reverse complement strand
TATCATGAGGATCGGCTCCGCGGTCCCCAGAAGCCGTTTCACCAGGTGCGGCACCGCCACGCCCACAAAGGAGACCGGACCCGCGAACGCCACCACGCAGGCCGAAAGGATGCTGGAAAAGACCACCAGCAGGACCTTCAGAAGGCGGAGATCCACGCCCAGGTTCTGTGCGTAGGCTTCTCCCAGCCGATAAGCGCCAAGCGGCTTTTCCGTCAGGAACACCGCCGCGAAGACGACGGCCGCAACCACCGCCATGACGGCCACGTCATCCCACGTCGTGCCGGAAAAGCTCCCCTTCGACCAGTTGTGGAGATTCACGATCTCCGCGTCGGCGGCGAACGTCACCACCAGGTCCGTGACGGCGGAGCAGATATAGCCGATCATGACGCCGCACACGACCAGCATGGACATATTCGGCGTCCGAAGGGACATGAGCAGCACGAATCCCATGGAGAGCATCGCGCCCGCAAACGCCGACAGGATCAGCGCCGCGGAGCTTATCCGGACAGAGTATCCGGCGAGTAACACCATGACGAGCGCCACCGCCATTTTGGCTCCGGACGAGATCCCGAGGATAAAGGGACCGGCTATGGGATTGCGAAAAAACGTCTGTAAAAGGTAACCGGAAAGCGCCAGCGCGCCTCCCAGGATCATGGCCGCGAACGCCCTCGGCGCGCGGATGTCCCGCAGGATCCTGCCGTATTCGGTCTCCCTCCCCGCGAGGGCCGCCGCGATGTCGCCCGGAGCGATCCTTACCGTTCCGATGCACACGTTCAGCGCCAGAAGCACCGGGACGCAGGCTCCCAGCAGAAGAAAAGCCGCCGTATATCTCGCTCTTTTGCCACGCAGCATGTGATCCCTCCTACTTTAACCGGAACAGGTACCGCATCCCTTCTTCGTCCCGCGGAGAGGTGTGATCCCCTATCTTAACCGGAACAGATACCGCATCCCTTCTTCGTCTTCGCCGAGAAGCATGTTGTGGATGTCGCGCGTCAGCCAGGCGGCCGACATGGACTGCTGGTACATGTCGTTGGTCGTGCACCAGACGTTTCCTTCCCGCACCGCTTTAAAATCTTTTAAGACCGCGCACTTATCGAGCAGCTCCTCGAGAGAGCCGACTCCGCCGTCGATGGAACTGTTATAGATCAGAAAATCCGCATCCTTCGCGCTGTCGTAAAACGTCTCGATCGGGATGTTCTCGACGGAGCGGCCGGATTCCTGTGCACCTGTATCCTCAAATATGTACCTGCCGCCCGCCTGGGCGATCATTTTCGGAATGTAGTCCGAGCTGCCGCGGATCTGCACCAGGCCGTTCGAGGTGATGAAAAAGAACGCGACCGTCTTTCCGGTCCTCACGCCCTCCGCCGTCCCGTTAAAGACGGCCTTCTGCTCCGCGAATATCTCCTCCGCCTTCTCCTCTTTCCCCGTCAGCGCGCCGAAAAACCGGATCCACTCCACCCTGCCGAGCGGGTGGGATTCGTAGCTGGAATACTCGATCATCACCGGGATGCCGAAGTCCTCCAGCATACCGACGACCTCCGGGGAATGGGTGATCATCCGGTTCTCGATGGCGAGGGAACAGTTTTTCGATAAGATCAGCTCGTAATCCGGCATACTGTATTTGCCCGCATACAGGATGTCGCCCTTTTCCATGGCCTTTCTGGCGTTTTCGATGTACCAGTTTTCCTCCTTCTGTCCGGAAAACCGGATCGTATCCAGCGCGTCCAGCCCGTCGAACATGTCCATGACCGCGGACGCCACCAGATAAATGTCTCCGACCGGGCGTTTGAGCACCCGGATCTCCTCGTCCAGCCCTTCCGGAACTTCCTTCCCCTCCGGGGCCACCAAAAACCGCGCCCCATCCGGCACCGTGGTCAGCATCGTATAGCCGCCCTCATAGCGATCGATCCTGAAGTTTTCCGCGTACTCCGGCTCGACGCTGTCCTCGTACACAAGCTCCGCGCCTGTGCTTTCCGCGAATACGGACAGAGTTTCTGCGGGCATAGGCGAAAAATTGCCGCATCCACAAAGCGCGGTAAGACCGGCCAGGATCAGTCCGGCGGCAAGCGCCTTTCCTCTCATATCAAAACGCCCCTTACTCCGCCGGTTCTATGGTATCGGAATGAAAGACAAGCGAGTATTCGACCTCATGCGGGCTGCTCATCGCGACCGTATCCCCGATCACGCTCACCGGCGCGTCGAATGCCGGGACCGGGATCTCAAAGACTGAGTCCCCTTCCGTGTTTACGGGAAGGTACTTTTCTCCGTCCACCAGCATATAGTCATAGTTCGGACTGTCCCATCTTACCGTCGCCGTGACTGCGCCGTCCGATACGGTAAGTTCCGCCGGGGACAGGATCTGAGCCCGTCCGCTTCCGCCCGAGAATGTGAGCCCGACCGTATACGTCCCGTCCTGTGGGATATTTGCGGAAACCGGAGCTTCATCCGAAACGGAAACGCTGACCTTATGGTCGTACCATTTTCCCTTTGTCCCGATCAGGGCAAGGTCGAATTCCTCGTCGAGCGCCGGGACCGGTATGTCGTATCCGTAGACCTCCTCCGTGAGCCCGTCGTCAAACGTAACGGTGTCCTCCGTCGGCGACAGGAGCTTTGCTCCCGCCTTTTCGGCCTCCGCGGCCGTCCCCGGATACAGGTTCACGATGTTTTTCGAGCCCAGGGAAACGTGGATCGTCATTTCGCCGTCTTTTACCGTCAGCGTTCCTTTGCCGTCGCACGCCTCGCTGACCCGGAACATGCCGCTGTCCGTCTTAAACTCCGCGGAATAAACGCCGTCCGCAAGCTCCGCCGCGGTCTTCGCTCCCTCCGTTTCCGACATGCCCTCGCGCTTCATGGCGTCGGCGGTGTGCGCGACATAGATCCGTTTAACGGCGTCGGACCGGCCGAGCCCCGTGATCTGCGCGCTCACGTCCTCAAAGTTTCCAGACGCGCGGAACATGCTGATCCAGGAGTCCTCGTCCTCTCCCGCCATGTCGTTGTTCGCGTGGTCTCCGGCCACCACCATCAGCGGACGGAGAACGACCCGGGTATAACCGGCCTGCGCGACCGCCCCGATGACCGCTTCGCAGGAAGTCTCCTCCGGTTCCCCCTCCACGGTCCCGATAAAGACGTTGTCGTATCCGAGATCGTCCATCTGCGCCTGCATCTGGCTGTAGGATACCTTGGCGGTATGGGACGTGCCGTGTCCCATGAGCACGAACGCGACGCCCGCTTCGCCTGCCGCCTTCGGACTGTCGTATCCCGCGTCCTTTACCGCTTCCCCGACGATCGCCTCGGCGACCGCCTTCTTGTCCGCGTTGACCGCCGCCGCGTCGGACCCGACCTCGCCGAGTAGCGGTTCCGCGATCGCGACCGTCTCAAACCGGCCGGCACAGGCCTCCACGGCCTCCGTCAGTTCGTCGTACTCTGCCCCGTGCATCAGATGGGTCGGCTGGATGATCAGATTTTTCACCCCGTTTGCGGCCGCGCGCTCGAGGGCCTGATCCATGTTGTCGATAAACTCGCCGTCTCTCGCCTGAATGTGATTGATGATGATCTGGGCCGTAAACGCCCTGCGCACGGACCAGTCCGGATAGGCCGCCTGCAGCGCGTCTTCGATCCCCTTGATGTCCTCGACGCGGCTGTCGTTAAAGGACGTGCCGAAGCTGACCGCCAGGATCTCGTTCTCGCCGATCCCGTCCTGATTGCGCGGATCGTCGTCCGCCGCGTTCCCGGTATCCCTTCCGAAATAATCCGGATCGGCGAACTCGCCCTCCACCATCGCCTTCTGGGCGTCCGTCAGTTCGTCCCACGCGGCTTTCGCCTCCGCGCACTGCCGGTCCGTGTCCTCCGTTCTCTTCTGCACATAGATCGCGTCGATGAGCGACGCAACATTCTCCGCGGCCTTTCGGTCCGCCTCAGCGCTGTTTCCACCGTTTCCGCACCCTGTCATGAAGAGCGCCGCCGCTGCCGCCGCGATCAGCAATACCGTTGTTTTCCTGTTCATGTCTTCCTCCTTTGCCGGTTTTCTCCCCCGCATCCCGGGGGATGGGCCACGAAATAAAAAAACCCTTTCCTGTACAGGTAAAGGGTTCATACACAAAAGGATCGGACAGGACAGCCGCAGAGAAAGCTTTCCGCATCCCGCTCCGATATGTACGACCAGTTACTCGTGGCCTGAAACAATAGTTTCCGTACAACGGTCAGGCAGGTCTCCCGGCTTACAGATCGTCGCATCGGCCGCCTTCCCGGTCTCCCAGTGGCATATCGGCTCCTGCTCCCTGATTACGGTGACGAGTTCGTACAGGATTCGCACCTGTTTCCCTTTTCACCGGAGCCGTCCGCAGATCCGCGGCCGCTCCGGCACCTGTCCGTTCTGTATTCAGTTTTACTCATCATATCATATCGGAGGCGATTATTCAATCGTATGTTTCAAATTGACCGTTCCCGCATTATGAGAACGTGTTCATAGGTTATAGCAATAAACATTTAGTAATAAATATTCAGTTTTCTATTTACAACGGTTTTTTCATATATTAAAATGATAATATGAACCTGTTGATTCTTTTGTATTTACAACTTACGTTTTAAAGGAGGATCGGTCGTATGAAAATCGGATGTGTCAAAGAGATCAAAAACAATGAGTACCGGGTCGGCCTGACGCCCGCCGGCGCGAAAGCCTACTGCGCCGCGGGACACGACGTCTATGTGGAATCTGGAGCGGGAAACGGCTCCGGCTTTACCGACGGGGAATATAAGGACGCGGGCGCCGTGATCTGCGGCACCGCCAAGGAGGTCTGGGATACCTGTGAGATGATGATCAAGGTCAAAGAGCCTCTGCCGGAAGAATATCCGCTGTTCCGCGACGGACTGATCCTTTACACCTACCTTCACCTGGCCGCCGACCGGCCCCTGACCGAGGCCCTGATCGCCTCCGGCGTCAAGGGAGTCGCTTACGAGACTCTGATCGAGAAGAACGGCAGCATCCCCCTGCTGACCCCCATGAGCCAGATCGCGGGACGTCTGAGTATCCAGGAAGGCGCGAAGTACCTTGAGAAGCCCTTCGGCGGATCCGGCGTGCTGCTGTCCGGCGTTCCCGGCACGCCAAAAGCCAACGTGGTCATCCTGGGCGCGGGCGTGGTCGGCTCCAACGCCTGCAAGATCGCCGTGGGCATGGGCGCGCATGTGACGATCCTGGACATCAGCCTGGAGCGGCTGGCTGCTCTGGATGATCTGTACGAGAACCGCGTGCAGACTCTCTACAGCACGGACGAGAATATCCGGGCCGCGTTAAAGGAAGCGGACCTCGTCATCGGCTCCGTTCTGATCCCCGGCAGATCCGCGCCGAAGCTGGTGAAGAAGGAATACTTAAAGTCTATGAAGCCGGGGAGCCTGATCGTCGATGTGGCGATCGATCAGGGCGGATGCTGCGAGACCTCCCATGTGACTTACCATGACGATCCGGTCTTTGAGGTCGACGGGGTCAACCACTACTGCGTGGGCAACATGCCCGGCGCCGTTCCGCGCACCTCCACCATCGCGCTGTGCAACGCCACTTTAAAGTACGGCCTCATGATCGCCGGTAAGGGACTGGAAAACGCCTGCAGGGATTACCCGGTGCTCTGCTCCGGCGTCAACACCTACGGCGGGGCCGTGACCTGCAAGAACGTTGCGGAAAGCCTGGATCTGGACTATAAGGATATCCACACGCTGTTATAAAAGAACATTTCAAGACCCGTTTCGGCGGGCCGGAACCGTAAAAAGGGGCGCCGCGATCGGTAGCTTCCAATAAAACAGTATCGAAGCAATATAACATTGGGTAGTCGCCAAACAGGGGTGCAGCAAGGAGAACAGCCATACTCGGTTTTTCGACCGGGCATGGCTGTTTTCCGTTTTTTATTCGTCTTCAATCACAATATCGCTGTCATCCATGAAAGACAACTGGATTGATCCATCGGAATATGTTTCGGCTTTGCCATCAAAAAATCACAAATCCGTCAAATAGTAACGCAAAGTCTTCGCTAAGCCTTTTTTTGTCAAAAGGCCGTCGGCAACCATTTCACGCAGAAGCAAAATTGCTGTTGCCTGAGAAATGTGCAGAGCTTGCTCAATATCTTTTCGGACAACAAAGCCGTTTTTTCGGCATAGGCTGACAACAGCTTCAACTCGTTCTTCCTTCTTTGAGCTGCTTGTCAGTGGGCGCCTGACTTCCTCGGTTTTGCTGCCGTCCTCTTTTGCGTAGTTAAGATTAGGAAGAATGATTTTAAAAGCATTGCTCGTAGCCTCAATCGATGGCTTAATGGATGAGTCTGAGTAACTTTCATTGATCTTCATAATGCCTGTTCCATAAGCCTCGATCAGTCTCAACCGGTAAAATATATTGGCAAGGTTTTGATTTCTGAGAACAGAAACACCCAGCATGATATCATCCAGGGACATCCCTTTGACCAGCCCTCCAACGGACACGAATTCTATACGATCATCGAAAATGCTGATCAGCGTCGAAGCACTGAAGGAATAATCCCGATGTATGATGGCGTTCAGCAACGCCTCCCTTACCGCGACCACAGGATAATCCCGGCTGTCCAGCCGGTCAAGCCCCTGAAACTCCGCACGGGTACGGTTGTAGCGGTCGATGTAATCAAAAGCGGCCTCAAGCTGTTCTAACAGGGAGCCGGACAACTCGGTACGGTCCTTGAAAACAGATTTTTTGCTTCCTTCAAAAAC
>CANQGL010000112.1 GCA_947623185.1 uncultured Lachnospiraceae bacterium | reverse complement strand
TCTGAGTGACAGTAATAGAAATTTAAGGCGAAAAGTGCAGAAATGCAGTAAAATCAAGCAATTTTGGAGAGGCTGGCCTGACGGCTGGCCTCTTTTTTAAAAGGCAAAGCTGATTGACGGGAAAGCAGTTTATTGATAGAATAAAAGTGTCCTTTATAGGACAAGAGGCACTGCAAAGCGGCAGGCGGTTGGCTAATATCCCTCGGAAGGGGGTGAAGCTTATGCGGATTACGTTACATATCGGTAAATTTACCGTTACGATTATCGTGAGAAGCAACTACCGCCACTCGGCAAAGTGACGGCAGTTTAAGTAAATCTTAAATTTGTTCCGATCAAAGCCAACCGCTTGTCGCAGTGCCTCTTTCTGGCTTTATTATATGAAAAATCCTGCGAAATGTCAACAGCAATCGAATCAAAACTGTTTCAAAACTGTTTCACTATTTTATTGCTGCCTTTATAGACGAGCAGCATGGGCAACATTGTCAGAGAGACAGTAATATGCCCCCTATTTTACTGGAGGATACTTTAAAGGGGTGACAGACTTTTGTGTATCATCCCTCGACGGATTTCGGGTCCGTGAACGCGCAAGCACATACTTGCGGTTCGATTATTTCTTATTCTCGTACGACGCGGCAATATTTTTGCCGACTTCATCGTCGATGCTTATGGTCTGTTTGTGCGTTTTTGAGTTGGCAAGCGTTTCGAGGCTTTTGATCCGGCGCTCAGTCAATTTTGCAATGACGCGGATACGGTTCTCTTCCATATAGTCCTTCGCGTTTTCATCGGAGAGAATTCCTGTAATAATTCCACCAACGTCCGCGAGAGCGGAGAAGTCGATCCAATCAAAAGACGAAACGAGTTTCAGTTGCTCTTCGTGGTGCTTCTTGAAGGGTTTACAGACGACCTCCGACCCGTCCCGCATCATCGGCACGCTTTTATCGTAACCGAGAGACGAGCCGCTATCGTATATTGGTGCCATGCCAAGCCATTCAAGCGTTTCGGCGTTACGGATCGCACCAAAGTTATTTAGGTGCCTATCCTCGTTCGCAATAATATAGTCAAGCACGATCATACGATCCAAATATTCTCTGACGTTTGGGATTCCGAGAGCATCGGCACAATCAATAAAATGCTGATACATCGACTTGCTGTTCGGCTGATTTTGGGTCTGAATGATCCGCCACGCCGGGACAAGTTCGGTATTTTCGCTGATAAAGTCCTCGCACACGCTGTACGGTGCGCCTTTGATCCAGGTTACCGTGTACGGTACATGAGGAATATTCAGCCGCCGCATGATCTCCGAAGCAATCACCTCGTTGAGAGGTTGCTGACGGTACGGGTTAGATCCGCCTTTTATTAGAAAGCGTTTACCATCGATGATCTTCCAACGCTTTTTCAAATTTCCATCGGAGGTATTATCGGGCGAAGAGAAGTTAAGGAGGTCGGGTTTCTTATTCGCGCCGAAAAGCACGTCGCCGATATCGTCGGAAAAACTATTTTCAAAAAAATTGATCTTTTCCCAGGTGAGTTCGGAGTTTTCCGGACGGATCCAATACTGATCGGAGAGGGAAAGTCCAAAGCAGCAGACCAAAAGCATTTTGGTATCGGTGATTTGCAGCGTTTCCATTGCCTCGCGCACACCGGAGCGGCTTGCAGGGATAGAACGATCCGTCCACCATGTGTTCAGTGCCGCACGGTCGACAGCGCCTCTTTTCATACCCACACCGACCGGCAAATGTTCGTGCGCGAAAACATCACCGATTTTCTGAATATAACCGGTTTCGCTATCAAGATCGAGTTCAACGACCGCCGTGCGTTTATGCATCAGGGTACACTTCAAAAAACCGGTCTGAGTTCCGGGCGAAGATTTGTTTCCTGCCTTGATTTCAGCCAGTTCTTTTTGTAATTTTTTTCTAAGCTCGATTTGTTCGGAGAGTTCGGCAATCTCCTCATCGCGAAGATATTTGCTCTTCTTTGATCCGCCTTCCGACCATTGATGGTAGAAATATACGTTACCGTTTATGCTCTTTTTGGAGATATAACCTTTTGGGAGTTTACCGATCTTTTCGGTTAATTCCGCTATCTTCTGTATTATAATTCGGTCAGGCATGAATTAACCCCCCTTTCTTAACACCGTTAATATACCCCATTTTATACGCCTTGTCAACGAAGATTTTATAAAATGCGCACAATGAAATCGCAAAAGAGCATTGTTTTTTTCTTCCGCATGTTATAGTATAACTGTTGTATGTTAAATGTTTACTGACATCAAACGATAATCGATCCCATTGAGAGGAGATCACTATGTACGAACTGATACAGATCACGGATGCAAGCTATTACATTCAAAGTCCTGCCAAGATCGGGCTGGTGAAGCTGAATGATAAAGAGGTTTGCCTGATCGACAGCGGAAATGATAAGGACGCCGGGCGTAAAGTCCGGCAGATTCTGGACGCCAACGGGTGGAAGCTCACCGCGATCTATAATACCCATTCCAACGCCGACCACATCGGCGGGAACCGGTACCTGCAGAACCAGACGAGCTGTAAGGTTTACGCGCCGGGGATCGACTGCGATTTTACCAGACATCCGATCCTGGAGCCCTCCTTCCTGTACGGCGGCTATCCGTGCAAAGACCTGCGACACAAGTTCCTGCTGGCGCAGGAGAGCGATGCGGAAGTCCTGACGCAAAACGTTCTTCCGGCCGGATTTGAACTGATCAGTCTGCCGGGACACTTTTTCGATATGGTGGGGTTTCGAACGCCGGATGATGTCGTCTATCTCGCCGACTGCCTGTCGGGCCGCGAGACGCTTGATAAATATGGGATCGGCTTTATCTATGATGTGGCCGCTTATTTAAAAACGCTGGAGACGGTAAAGACGATGAGCGCTAGAATGTTCGTGCCCGCCCATGCGGAAGCAACGGAGGAGGTTTCCGCTCTGGCGCAGTACAACATCGATAAGGTGTGGGAGATCGCCGGTAAGATTATTGAACTCTGCAAAGAGCCGCTTTGCTTCGAGACGATCCTGCAGCGGCTGTTTGCCTGCTATTGCCTCTCTATGAATTTCGAGCAGTACGCTTTGGTCGGAAGTACCGTCCGTTCATACCTCTCATGGCTTAAGGATACCGGTAATCTGGATGTCCGGTTTGAGGACAATCTGCTCTTATGGGAGAGGGTATAGGAGACGGGGCTGCGAAGGAAAACAGCGAGAAACAGCCCCGGGAGTGAAAACGGTACGGAGCACCCGGAAAGGGAAGCGACGTGAAGTGCCCGGAAAGGAGAACGATATGGAACTGAAAAAATTGCCTTATGATCTGACGGTATGCAAACTGCCGAATGCGGAGGGCATCGATCTGAACAAAGAGTTCTATTTCATCGGCAGGACGGATGAGGAACTGTCCCTTGTCTGCAGAACGGAGGATACGCCGATTGATGCTATCATCCGCGAAGACGGCTGGAAGGGATTTCGTATCCAGGGAGTCCTGGACTTTTCGCTCATCGGGATCCTCTCGAAACTGTCCGGCATTCTGGCGGAGAATGGGATCGGCATCTTTGCGGTATCGACCTTCAATACGGACTATATTCTTGTAAAAGAGGAAAACTTTGAACAGGCCATGGATGCGCTCGCGAATGCCGGGTATACGGTGGTATAGCTTCCGGATGCAGCCTGTTTCATTCTTTTTCTTGACTTTATATCGCTGTAGAGATATAATTTAATCAGAAAGGAGCTGAGACGGGATGCTTGTCTATCACGGATCGGATCATATCATCGAGGTTCCGCTATATAACGGAAGCAAAAGGACAAATGACTACGGTTACGGTTTTTATACGACCGAAAGTATTGAGCTGGCAAAAGAGTGGGCCTGTGCGGACCGGCGTGACGGTTTTGTCAACATCTATGAATTGGATCTGAGCGGTCTTAAGATTCTCAGACTCAATTCGCCGGAATATAATATTCTGAACTGGCTGGCGATCCTGGCAAAATACCGCAGTTACTGGCAGAGCGGAAGTATTTCAGAGGAAGCGAAAAACTATCTCAGCGAACATTTCTTTGTTGACCCGACGCCTTATGATATTATCATCGGCTACCGTGCCGACGATTCCTACTTTACCTTTGCACAGGACTTCGTCGCGGGCACGATTTCCCTTCAAAAACTATCCGAGGCGATGCGGCTGGGCAGACTCGGAGAGCAGATCGTTCTGAAAAGCAGGACTGCGTTTGAACGGATCCGTTTTGTGGATTCAAAGCTGGCTGAAGCGGAAATCTATTACGAAAAGAAAAAAGACCGTGACAGAGAGGCGCGGCAGGCGTACCGAAATACCCGCAGATCCGCGTCCCCGATCAATGAACTGTATATGATCGATATTATGAGGGAGGGCATTGAGAATGGCGATCCACGCTTACGCTGAAGATTATGTCGCCGGGGCGCAGCGTGTCCTTGGAGATGCGGTGGATTTTGCCGTTGTCACCCTTGGTCTGAAGCCGGACGCTTTTGGCACGGCTTTCGCGGTGTCCGACACATCCAAACAGTTTGGGAGCGGTAATCCGCGCTATGTTGCGGGAATGAACGGATGTGAGCTGGCCCGGAAGGTACTGACCGAAACAGGTATGTCCTTTGCGGACGCAGACGACGCCATGTACATTGATAAGAGTCCGGAATACTGGGCCGGATGGGCTCTGGCGTTTTACCAGTGGTACAGCGGATATTCCTTCATGGAGATACTGACCGTTGTGCCTTTATCGGAGCTTATCGACATGTATCCCGCGTTTCATGAGATGGACGTCCTGCAGTTTGCGGACCGTATGCAGGAAAAAATGAAGGCGGCACATCCCGCGACGAGACTGCGCATGAGGAGGGAAAACTGCGGCCTGTCCCAGTCGGAACTGGCTGCGGATTCCGGCGTTTCTTTGCGTCAGATCCAGCTTTTTGAACAGCGCCAGCGCGATATCAACAAAACGGCTTCGGAAACGCTGCTGCGTTTGAGCAGAGCGCTGTACTGCAGCATGGAAGATCTGATGGAGCGATGACCGGGGTGAAACTGAAGAAGCTGATTTAATGCTAAAATGCTGATTTAGACATAGAGAACTATTAAATATTGTGGGAGAGTGGAGAGGAACTTCAATAACTGACGACGCAGAAGATTTGATAGATACGAGATATTCAGATTTAAAATATGATAAAAAAAGTGATATGGTAAAGCGCAAGTTATTTTAAAATAAGGCTTTCAACCAAACGGTCTGAGTGCTCTAAAAAAATCTTGCATAATTCGTAGAATAATGCTAATATGATATCAACAAGGGATGCCACCCAATGGCGGTCAGCCCAAGGTTATAGTAGTTCAAAAAGAAGCACTAACACCCCTGGCAGAGCGGTTAGTGCTTCTTGGCTATATCGAACACAATCTTGATGATTGTGGCCAACATCAACGTATACGCGATGAGGCTTTCGTATGTCACCATTCGGCATCCCTCCTTACACCCGATTTCCCTAGCATTGAAGGCTATCTATGTAAACAGCGAATCCAGTTCCGCTGAAAGAGGGCTAACCGCCACCGTTCCTCCCATTAGTGGCACCCAAAGATATTGTAATATATTTTGATTGAAAACACAATGTAAATTTTAGAACGTCTTTCTCACAAAATCAGTCCTCCCCCCTGTTCTGTTATCATACGCTTTCAAAAATTCCAGAATTAGTCAAGTTAGATTTGCCGAATCATACTTGACTACAAAGAAAAGCGGAGAGACAATCTGTATCAAAGAAATACTTCTCAGTCAATGGCATCTCCTTCCTGATCATCTTCACCCAAGCCGAACGCAATATCATCGCGAAAAGCATCGAGTAACAGCTCATCGATCTTACCTGAAGAGACCAGGTCCTTTTGCCGCAGCTCCTCTACTTGCTTCAGATAGTGCCCATACGTTCTTTTTTGCAATTCAACAGGTGTCGGTTTATACAACTTATCATTAAATCCGAGGTATCTTGCTGCAGACATGACCCTGGAACTATAATCTTTAAGCTTGTCAGAAGAAAGATACCCTTCCGAGACCAGTCGCCAGAACATTGCCAGATGACTCATCCCAAAGTATTGCTCAAGCGCAATAACATGCTGTAGAGACAGCTGGCCATCACCGGCGGCCTTCTTTATTTCTGTCTTCAAAGATTTGTATGGCGCGAGGAAGTAGGAGGCAAACTGATCCGCACACTTCTCATTCTCACTTTTGGGATCAAGCCTTTTAGCGCAGACGTTGAAGCCGGATTCACCATCGAAATACAGATGGTACAACTCATGGGCAAGTGAAAACCGCTGACGGCCATATGACATGGCCGAGTTGATCGCTATCAGCTTTATTCTATTATCCCGGACACACATGCCGCTGATATTTTCTCCGAGAGGATAAAATACGAGAGTAAGACCGTCGATCTGGCTTGCAAGAGAAAAAATGTCAACCGGTGAATTGGCATCTTCTCCCAGCAATTCCCTTAGTTCCTGCGCTTTTGTGTTAAGATCCAGCTTATCCAACATTTGATTCCTCCAATATTTTAGCCATGAATCTGCTATTGATTGCGATCTTTCCGATATCGGCAATGATACGCAGATCTTCCTGGCTAACATCCTGTGTTCGAAAAGCAAATTGGATCGGCTGGGTCTCTTCCTCCGTATCCGCGAAAGCAGCGAGACTATATCCGTAAAGATTCACAATACTTTCCAACTGATCAACAGTGAGATTTCTTTCTCCGCTTTCAACCTTTGATATGAAAGTTTGAGTCACTCCCAGATAATCCGCAATCTGTCCCTGCCGAAGGCCTGCTCTCTCCCTCATC
>CANQGL010000111.1 GCA_947623185.1 uncultured Lachnospiraceae bacterium | reverse complement strand
GCATTCATTATGAGAAAGCAGACAAAGATCGCTGCGATCGTATCCGCAGCAGCACTGCTGGCATTGGGCGCTTCCATTACTTCCTTCGCGGCCGTTCGCGGCACCTGGCGCATGGAAGATGGCGAGTGGAAATGCTATGACAAGAACGGCGATGCGTATGAAAACGTATTCGCTGTCAGCAACGGCAAAGAGTACTATGTAGGCGAAGACGGACTTCTGGTCCGTTCTGACTGGGTCGAGTACGACGGTTCCTACTACTTCGTAAACAGTGCCGGTCAGAAGATCACCAATGACTGGAGACTGACGACTCCGTATGACGAGCCGGATGAAGATGAAGAGTGGTATTACTTCCAGTCTTCCGGTAAGAGAGCTGAGAACAAGAAGATCTCCTGGAAGGGTAAAACTTACTACTTCGATACCGACGGTAAGATGCTGACTGGTTGGGTTACTTCTGAGGGCGGAAATGCTGTTAACGAAGCAAATGCCTTCGAAGCTGGCAGCACCTATTATTGTGATGAGACCGGTGCCCGTGTTGTGAGCGACTGGGTTGAAACCGTTGAGCCTGGTACAGAGGAAGATGATGCTGATGCCGATACTTACTTCTATTACATGAAGTCCAATGGACAGGCGGCTACCGGCAAGAGAAATAACATCAAGGGCCAGACTTACTTCTTCGATACCGAAGGCCGTATGCTTTATGGTTGGGTTGGTGCAGTTACGAGTGCTTCCAACACCACTTACGAACAGCTTTATGTTGAAGATGAGCGGGCAACTGATCCTGAAGACTGGGAAGGCGATATCTACTATTGTGGCGCCTCTGATGACGGACATGCGAAAAAGAATAAATGGATCAAGACTTGGAGACCTGAGAAGATCGAAGAAGAAGAGGAAGATGATCTGAAGTGGTTCTGGATCGCGAAAGACGGCAAAGTATATAGGACAGATGCTGATGATACCGAAACAGCTAAAGCTGCGACCAAGTATAAATTCAATGACGCGGTTCTTCTGGTTGATAAATCAGAGACTATTTCTAAGAAAAAGGTAAACTCTAAGGATTACTGGTTTAACACTAATGGAGAAATGGTTTCCGGTTTCTACATGATACCTGTTGCTAAAGACGCTGATGGCACTCCCAAGGATTACAGAATGTTTTATTTTGGCGGTGCCGATGATGGTTCTATGAAGACCGGTTCTCAGTCCATCAAGGATGACAATGGTGATACCTATAAGTTCTACTTTAATACAAAGACGGGTGACACAAAGGGCGCAGGCATTACCGGAAATCAGAGCAATAAGCTATATTACTTTGGCAGACTGGTACAGGCACAGGATTATAAGTATCAGGTTGTAGGTATTGATATGGATGGTACTACCGAGAAAGAAGATACTTACTTCATCGTCAACTCTAACGGTTCGATTCAGCATAATAAATCACAGTATAAAGAGGATGGCGATATCCTGATCGATGCAAAAGCTGCGACGTTTGACGATGGCAAGGCGGATAGTGCCAAGAAATATGCTGTAACAGGTGAAACTAATAACGTTGCTGAGATTCAGGTCGGTGATCTCATTAAGTTCGACTAATTCTCTAAACGGTATAATTGTGATTTTTCTAATTGCACAAGGCTCGGCGGGACTTCCCGCCGGGTCTTTTTATGCGCTGATTTTGGGCTTGGAAATTATACCTGCCAACTGACAAAGGGAAAGTTAAAGTAGGAGAAATAAGGGTTTTAACTATATCCTGTAACCGCTATGGTATAAAGCAATAACATAAAAGCAAGAAAGATCTGGAATGCGGCTGTTTCTGCTTGCCCGACTCCGATGATCATAGTGGTATTTTCGCAGAATGGATTTATTGCTTAGAAATGCAAGACCCGGCGGGAAGTTCCCGCCGGGCTGTGTGCAATTAGAAAATTTCTAATGTGTAGATGTAGCGTTATTGCTCATACTTAGAAAAGATTATTCAATAAAATTACCAAGATCAATCTCTTCTACATAATTGTACGGCTTCCCGGAAGTTGCCGAGTGCTTTTCTACGATAGAATACTTCGTAACACCAGCATCTTCACTGAAAGTAATTTCTTGGCCGTAAAGATCTTCCTTATCATACTTCTTCGCATCAGTAAGAGTACGAGCATCAATCAGGACATCGCCATCCTCTTTATACTGTGACTTACTATGCTGAATCGATCCGTTTGAATTAATGATGAATTTAAATTCGTCTGTTGGATCATATTTCGCAGTGTCGAGTTTCAGCTGTCCTGCCGTAAGCATAACAATCTGGTACTTATAATCACCTGCTGTTACCAGTCTGCCAAAGTAATACAGCTTATTGCTCTTATTTCCGGTGATACCAGCTCCCTTATGAGATGCGCTTGATGTCTCAAAGTAGAACTTATAAACATCTCCCGCATCATCTTTGATAGACTGAGAACCGGTCTTCATGGAACCATCATCAGCGCCACCAAAATAGAACATTCTGTAATCCTTGGGAGTGCCATCAGTGTCTTTAGCAACAGGCATCATGTAGAAACCGGAAACCATCTCACCTTCGCTGTTGAACCAGTAGTCTTTTGAGTTAACCTTTTTGGTTGATACATAAACTTCACCATCATTCTGAGTATCGCTACTGGCTTCCTTATCAACTTTAAGGAGTCCGTCTACGAATGTATAGGCAGTTGCTAGTTTATTCTCGGTATTAGTAGCACCGCCTGTAGTCCTGTAGACTTTTCCGTTCTTATCGAACCAGAACCATCTAAGGTCATCTTCCTCTTCATCGGCCTTCTTCTCAGGAGCCCAGAGTTTTACCCATTTGTTCTTCTTCGCATGTCCGTCGCTGGAAGGACCACAGTAGTATACATCTTCGCCAACGCGGCTAGCAATCGACGACTCAGCATCTTCCTTGTCGATCTGGATATAGGTTACATCGCTTCCAGTAGCTCCTTCCGATGATACCCAACCGGAAAGCATCTGACCATTTTCGTTGAAGAAATAAGTCTGACCCTTGATGTTGTTCTTCTTACCGGTTACTGCTCTTCCGTTGGTATCAAAATAATACCAATAGGTATCAGCATCCTCGTCGTCTCTCGTTTCCGGAGTAGTTGCCTTTCTCCAGTCAGATTTTACGCGGGCACCATCTTCGTCGCAGTAATAAGTAGATGACTGCACAAAGGTATTGGACTCGTCGACATTATCGTTACCTGTAGAAGTAACCCATCCAGTCAGCATCTTACCTTCACCGTCGAAGTAATAAGTATTGTTCTTCCAGGTGATCTTCTTATTCTCGGCTCTCTTACCGGAAGACTGGAAATAATACCACTCTTCCTCCTCATCCGGCTCGTCGTAAGGAGTTGTCAATCTCCAATCACTGGTGATTTTTGCGCCAGCGCTGTTTACGAAGTAATAGGAACCCTCGTACTCAACCCAGTCGGAACGGACCAGAAGACCGTCATCGCCTACATAGTACTCTTTGCCATTGCTGACTGCGAATACGTTCTCATACGCTTCGCCGTTCTTGTCGTAGCATTTCCACTCGCCATCTTCGATGCGCCAGGTGCCGCGAACGGCAGCGAAGGAAGTGATGGAAGCGCCCAATGCCAGCAGTGCTGCTGCGGATACGATCGCAGCGATCTTTGTCTGCTTTCTCATAATGAATGCACTCTCCTTTTTGTTTTTTGAAACTCTTTTTGAAATTCCTAATTGCATTACGAGGCCATTATACTTCTTATAAGGGAAATTATGATTTACATAACATTGCCATAAAGAGGAAATCGTGTTGGTAGAGAGAAATAGAATATATAATAAACAAGAAAGAATATTGCAAGAAGAATACTACTTACAGATAACATCCAAAACAGGAAGTTACAAATTATCTCCAAATTATATTGTTTATTATTCCCAATCATATTCCCAATGTGCTATAATAAGAATCAACAAAAAACTTAAACCAAGGAGGAACAAACGATCAATGGACATCAAACAAACCGTTTTAGAGTTATTTGCCTTAAAGGATAAACATGAATGGCTCATATTTAAAGAGAACTGGTTTCAGCCAGACACTTTAGGTGAACAAGTATCGGCCCTGTCAAATACAGCTACGATTCATGATCGACAATATGCTTACATTATTTGGGGCGTAAATGTCAGAAGCCACAGAATTGTAGGAACAACGTTCAACCAATATTGCGAATACAATGGCGAGCCGTATCAAAACTATCTTACGCGGAACCTGTCCCCAAACATAAATTTTAGTTTTGAAGAAACGAAAATTTCAGGAAAGAGAGTCGTCGTCTTGGTAATTCCGGCGGCAGTTGAACTACCTACATCATTTAAAGAACAGCGATTTATAAGAGTAGGAGCCTCGAAATACAATCTCAAAGCTCTCCCCAAGAAGGAAATTGAACTGTTCAGGAAATTATATAAAAGGACAGAAACGATAGAAACTGTGCCGTCAAAATATCAGGAACTTACATTCCAAAAACTCTTTTCATACTTTGGATCAAAAGGCATCGTTTTGAGCCCTAAAACATTTATAAAGACCCTGGAGTTAAAAACAGCTGACGGGAAGTTTAATATTATGGCGCAACTGCTGTCGGATAATTCCCATATCCCGCTGCGTGTATTCTTTTTTGATGGAAAAACAAAAGATTCTAATCTTTTTTCTATACGCGAATTTGGCAATGACTGTTTATTTTACAGTTTGGAGCTGTTGCTGCGTTACGGAGACATGCTGAATCTGCGCCAAACGGATGAAGCAAATAAAATTATTGAAAGAAAGGAAGTTCCTTTGTTTGACAATAAGGCGTTCCGCGAAGCCATCATAAACGCTGTCCAGCACAATGATTGGCTGGAAGGAGCCGAACCGATGATTTCAGTGTTTTCCGACAGAATAGAGATATTATCGAGGGGAATTCTTGCGCCTGCGCAGACAATGGAGGGATTTTTCATGGGAGAATCGGTTCCTGTAAACGAAAAACTGTCGGAAATATTCCTTCATCTGCACCTAAGTGAGAGGTCTGGACGAGGAGTCCCAAGAATAGCAGAAATGTACGGAAAGGAAGCATATTCATTCAGAGAAAATGCCATTGTCTTAACCATTCCGTTTGAGGGAATAAAGACGGTTTCGGACAAGAAGCCTTTGAGTCTCAGAAGGCAAAAAATCATTTCGGAAATGAAGAATAATCCTAACATTACTACTGCGGAACTCCATAACATACTGGGCGTGAGTGAAACAGCAGTAGATAATAACATCTCGTTTTTGAGAGAAAATAAATACATAGAACGCGTCGGATCGAAAAAAGCAGGATACTGGAAAGTGCTTTAATATTACACGACCCCGGCAGGAAATACTCCTTGCCGGGGTCGCTCATAGGCATCGTCCCATCTTCCGTTTACGGTTTTAAGGCAGTGATCGGGACCACATAAACGCCGTCTTGTCTCTTGTACGCCATATTGGACATCCCGCATATTACACATAAAACTTCCGGCGGCCGGTCCCCCTCTTTTTTCATTATAGCTTTTAACTTCAATAATTCCGCAGCCGCGGCATCAATTTGGTTGGCCCCCAGTTTTACCTCAAAAGCGCCCCATGTGCCGTCAGGGAACTCAACGATCGCATCCGCCTCATTCCCTTTTTCATCTCTGAAATGGAACAGGTTGGCATCATGGTACTCTGCATATATTCTTAAATCATGCTCACACAGGCTTTCAAATATAAAACCAAATGTATGCAGATCGTTCAACAACATCTGCTGCGTCGCTCCCAATGCGGCTACTGCAAGAGAGGAATCGATAAAATGCCGTTTGGAAGATTTTAACATCCGTCTTGAAGATCTGAGGTTTGTACTGAATGCAGGCTGATCATTCAAAAGGAACAGACGGTTAAAGATATCCAGGTACTCGGATATCGTGTCACGGTCGACTTCGATTTCATCTTTTGCACCCATATCAGCTCTTAAAGTGCTGTTGCTTGCCAATGTACTTTCATTTCTGCCCAGAGAATGCAAAAGTGACCAGACTTTGCGAGAGTCTCTTCTTATCCCATCGGTATGAAACATATCATCATCGACTACCGCCTTCAGATACTCATTTGCAAGATTTCCGCAGATCTGTTTCGGCGTTTCCAGATTCCCCGGCCATCCGCCTCTTACTGCATAGTAGATCAACTGCTCTAAGCTGACGTTTCCGGTTATTTTATTTTCGAGTTTATTTTCAAATAGTTCTTTTAGAGATACATCACCGGTCGAATCTCCCGTTTCATACAGGGACATGGTATTCATTCGTATTTTACTGATCCTGGCTGTGCCGCTATGCAGGATCCCCTTGTGATTCGGTGTCGCGGATCCGGTCAAGATATATTTGCCTTTTCTGCTGTCTTTGTCAGCATCAAATCTTACTGCATCCCAAAGAGGCGGAACTTCCTGCCATTCGTCGATCAAGCGCGGATGCTCTCCCTTTAATACCAAATCCGGACTGATTTGTGCCATAGTCCTTGTTTGAAAATTGTTTTCCGGATCGCCAACGAAAGCGGCGCTGTTCGCTCTGCTCATGGCCGTCCATGTCTTCCCGCAATATTTCGGACCTTCGATGCATACTGCGCCAAACGACATCATATATTCATCAAATCGCTTTTCTATTAGTCTCGTTTTGTATCCTCCGGGTGTAAGCATAAATCCACGCCTCTTTTTTTCTGATTATACTCTGGACTGTCTGCCTTGTCAAATCCATTCCGCACTTATCATCGCTTTTATTCCGCAACTTTCACTTTATCTATTCCGCATTTGTTGCGGTGGAGATAGTCCAACTTGTCAATGGTGGTAGGCAAAAAATACTTCCTCATTTTCATGTTATATGTATGTAGTATTTTATTCTCTATACGTTTCCCCGTTAATTATACATTCTATTTCTCTCTACAAACACTATTTCCTCTTTATATCAATGTTATGTAAACCATAATTTCCCTTATAAGAAGTATAATGGCCTCGTAATGCAATTAGGAATTTCAAAAAGAGT
>CANQGL010000110.1 GCA_947623185.1 uncultured Lachnospiraceae bacterium | reverse complement strand
CCCGAACGGATCGAACGTACAGATGAAGATCACATAGACCGGGCGAAGCTGTGAAAAGTCCTCTCCCGGCTGCAGCAGCGTGACATCCATCTCCGCCTGATGGAACCGGCTCCTCTTTGCAAGGTTCCTGTCGTTCCGGTTCTCCATCTCACAGTTGTACTCGACGTACGTTTCCGACCCCGCATAGACGTCAAGGCGGATGCTCCTGAAATCCGCGTTGTACAGAAGCGAGTGCTCTGTATGAACGTTCACCTTTCCGACAGGGATCCCCAATACCGTCTCAAGGACAAAACGGCAGGTCTCCTCGTCCTCCATCGCCGCGGCGAACAGGAACGCATTGGACAGATTCAGATCCTGAAATTTTTTGTTCATTCCATTTCCTCCAAGCAGTTCTGCCCGGAAGGAATTCTGTCATATCCAATCATAGCATAGACATGCCCGTTTGTAAACGGATATCGCATCTTTTTTACGGTTTTCATAAGGTATGTCTCTCATAAGACAGACTTCTGTTTGTGAATGAATAGCCATAACAGAAACGGCATCTTTGATATCGTATGTTCCAAAAGAACAGCTTAACAGCCTTGGCAGTTTGGGTGATCCAGGCATTTCCCGGAATGGGATTGAAAGTAAAGAAAATATGTGTCATAATTAGCCTTACAGACATGGCAGAGGAAAGTGATACTTATGGGCATTGGCAACGGTTATCGTTTCCCTTTATTTGAAGGAATCATAGAAAAGATAGTGGTCGAATCCGAAATATCAGGCTATTTGAGCGGGCCGGAATGGCAGGGCGAAATACGGCAAAGGCTTACGATGCGCAGAAACGGCTTTGTTTCGCTCACAAGATATTATATTGGTCCTCCCGGAGCTGAAACAAGGCGAATGGTGCGATATCGGAGAAAACCGACTGAAAAAATTATGGAGTACATATCCTGGTACTTCAGTAAACAGCATGATCTGGAATTTGTTTGCGATGCAGGCATCTGGACTGCGGAGCTTTCAAACACAGACGGTCGGAAGTGGACCTATAGAGGTTCAATGTATGATGATCTGGAAATATATGGCTACAAATTGTCCGCTCTTACAAGGAAGGTCCTGGAAATGCCGGAATTGTGGCTGTTTGACGGAACAGGTGCTTAAGAAATGCAGGAGGTCAAAATGAAAATGTATAAGCTGCTTGGAGCAGATGGAGAAATATACTTGTCAGAAACGCCAGGGACATTTGGCGGGAATAGAAAACTGAAGATTTATGGCCGTCTGGATTGCCCCTCGGCTCTTTCCACGATCAGACGGTTCCCGGACAGTTACGAGAAAAGCAGAGTGTTCTTTGCCGATGAGAAGGCCGCACTTGCTGCCGGATTCCGCCCGTGCGGAAATTGCCTGCGTGAAAAATATAAGGAATATATGGCCGATCCGGAGAAGTATAAAGCAAAATTCGGTCTTTAGGCGATATAATGGATGAGAGATTTTCAAGAACCGCGAGTCTATAAAAAGCCCCTTTCGTCAGGCTTGTGTTCCGTCCTGCAAAAAGGGGCCTTTCATTCCCATTTGGGCAATATAATCGAAATACTCCTGTTGCGTATATATTCGACCGTTTTCATTCTTTATATTAAGTATGGATGATATAGCCGCTGTTCTTTTCTATTACGGTCACAGCATCAGCGTTTGTACCCCCCCAGCAGCCTAATTTGCATATCGGCATACTTTTTATCCCGAAATATCGCTTTACCAATCTTTTCCGCAATCTCTATGATAGCCTGCTGAAAAACATTGCAGCGGTCTTGCCAGTAGTCTGCATTTCGGAGAGCCTCTACAGAGTATCCGTTGGAGGCATAGCCGCCACCAATCAGGCCATAAATCTGCCCTTTCCTTATCTGCAGAAATGTTGTCGCATGAGATTTCCTTATCTGGCATAATTCATGATCACTAAATGTTTCCTGCAACTCTAGTGCATCTTGAATGCGAAAAGGTTCCAGCAGCTCCGGCCATCTGTCGTGGAGGATTCTCATCATCTCCTGCCTGCCGTAATGCGATCTGTTTTATATAAATTTTGTCAAAACCAAGACTCTTGAAAATATTAATTCTAAACCAGATTCAAATGCCATAAAAATCGGTCACCGGCCTTCCTTCCAAAATATCCGCAATCCTCTTACTCGCCAGCCCGTCCCCATACGGGTTGCTGACCTCGCTCAGTTTCACATATCCATCCAGATCCCCCAAAAGCATCAAAAAAGCCTCCTTTTATAGCGCACCCAACCGCCGCCAGATAACTCCCACACTTTGCGGCAGTCACCTTCACTCCTAAGATCCTCTCCGCATACTCCCCGATACCCTGGATCTGCGTCATACCTCCGGATAGCAGCACTTCCCTGCAGTCGGTCTTCCCAAGCAGCGTCTTCGACTGGATCAGGATCTGCTCTGTCACCGCATGGACGATCTCCATCGGTTTCGCTCCACCCGCGATCAGTTCCACGATCTCACTCTGCGCAAATACCGCACATATCGATGATAACCGGATCCCCGGTCTGTCCACTTCTCTTAAGTCGATCTCCTCAAACGGTATGTTCAACAGGTTCAAGGTGTTCCCCAGGAACATCCCGCTCCCCGCTGCACATTTTTCATTCAAGAAGAACTTCTCGATCTTCCCGTTCCTCTGGCACACCAGCTTCGTGTCCTGCCCTCCGATATCCAGTACCGCATAGCTCCCCGGATACCGGTATGCCGCTCCCTGTGCAAGCGCGGTCAATTCCGAGATGTTCCTTCCGCTTCCCGCGTTCTTTCTCCCATACCCGCAGGTCACCACCGGGCAGTCTCCATATTTCTCTCTCAGTTCGGTCAGCTTCTTCTCAAAGTACTCCTTCTGTATGACAGGTGTCCGCTCACTGAACAGTTCCATACTCTCTTCCTGTCCGTCTTCTCCCCGGTCCAGTATGCAGTACTTCGTATATGTCGAACCGATATCGATCCCGATCGTCCTCATAAGCTGTCCCTATATACTCTCGCGCAGGATCTCGATCTGTCTCTCCGTACGCTCCATATCCAAAAACTCCCGGTCGATCATGTCGATCTCCAGCTCCGCCTGCGGGATATCGATATCCTTTGCCGATACAAAGTCACACTTGCAGCTTTTATTATGTAAGGTGACCGCTCCCACCGCCCCGGACCTTCGGATACATTCCTTAAGTCTCGCCGTCTTCGTTTCCTGCTTCAGGTTCAGGAACGTATAGTTGTAGGCAGAAAACAACTGTTCCATCGCCGTATCCCCGGAATAGTCAAGGCTCCACCAGGTGATGTAGTTGGAACCGCTGATCCGAAAGTCCTTTAGAAGTTCCGAAAGGTACCGGTCCTTATGGTACCATAACGGATATCCCAGCCAGAACAGTGCCGGCCTTGATCGATCTGCATCGGGCAGTTCTTTTAATTCATCTTCCATCAGCATATAAAGTTCCGCCGTCTCCGGCTTGCAGCGGGAAGTGATGAGGAACGAGATCGCATCGAACAGCAGAGTCGGGGGCAATTCCTTAACGGCAGGATACCCGCATACCCTCTCCCATGCGGACACACTCTGTCGGCTGTTTCCGATCAGTTCCGAAAGACGGTCTGGATCCAGTTTGTTCCCGCTCAGCTCTTCCATCCGTCTGATCAGATCCTTATGCTGTCCTTCCACATAGGGATACGCGCTTTCTCTCTCCATTCCTTCTCCCGGATAGTCCAGTACGATGAGCGGTACCTGATATCTATCCGCAAGAATATTCCACCAATTCGGAAGTGTATCACACTGGTTGTTCGTTGCGATCAGCACGTCCGGCTTGGGCGGGATGCCTCTGGGTCCGGTCCCTGTGATAAGGCTCCCCTCTATACAGCAGGAATACGAGCAGCAGTCCGGGCACAGGGAATTCCTCTCGCTCTCATTGAGAAGAGCCTGCTCCTTCCCGCTCGCCGCTGTCACGGCCGCATAGCTCTCTGGATAGATATAGGAGATCCCCAGTGCCTCCAGGATCTCCACCGGTGTAAAGGCCGTCACCCATGCCACCTTATGAGATGGCTGTTTCCCTTTCGCATATCTCGAAAAGTCCTGATAATATTCCCTCATTAACTTTGCCTGAAGCTGCGTTGTTGTCTGAATCATGCCCTATCTCCCATACCTCTCTGTTTTTTAATAAATACACTCTCTGGAAATCACAGGGTCGCATTTCTCATCTTTACAGAAACCCGCTCTGTTTTTCCTTACCGGTTTGTTACAGACTGTCTACAAAGGCTTCAATGACCGTCTCTGCATTTTTGTGATCCGTAGAGTCCATCCTTGTCAGCTTAAGGCAGGGGATCCCCATTTCCTCCAGCATCTTCTGGTATACATAGAACAGATAATCATATGGCTCACAGTACTTCTGAGTGATGAAGATCACGCCATTCACCTGTTTCTTTGTGAGCTCTTCCTTATCCTTCCGAAGAATAGCGGAAAAGTTGTTCTGTGTAGGGGAAAGACGGTCCTTAAGCATCGACTCTGCGATGCTGACATACAGATCTCCTTCCGTGCTTACCGGCGGGGCTGAAAACAGGCGTTTGGATTCGGTCAGATCATCCCCGACGATCTTAAGACCGGAATCTTCGATCGTCCGCACCAGTCTTGCATCGCAGAGGAAAGAACCTGTCAGATAGACTCGTTTCCCTATTCCGGCTGCACGGTCCGGTTCGATAACGTTCTGTTCCCGCAGGGGCTTTTGTAAAAGACTGTGGATCTGTTCCAGATAAGAATAATAAGAAAGCTCATCCAAACGGTCATACAGGGCGGAAAGAGCCTGATTCCGTTCATTAACCAGCCTGATCCGTTCTTTGATGTCAGCTTCTGAGATCGTAACACCATAATACCGCTCTACCGCATTCTGATAATCTCGGATCGTCTGACTTAACATTGAGACAGCCAAGTCGTCCTGTCTGGCCGGGACGTGGAACGGATAGATGAACTTTCCGCAGCCTTCCATATAACTTTTCATCGTCCTGCTGCTGTCGCAGGTCCTCGGAAATACCGCGCCGTTGATCTCAGGATCGTCTAATACCTGCGAAATAAAGTCTGCGGCATAGCCGCAGTAGTGGGAGATCTTCTGATCTCCCGGATATCCCGTAAACCGCACGGTATCGCAGATCTGTTCCGGGATAAAGCCGGAAAAGGATAAAATTTGCATATTTTTCAACCGCCTCACATATGATCCTCTATTATCTGAAAGCTGTATTTTCTTCTATATTCGTATCGAAAGATACCTGATCGATGACTTTCATTCTGTTCTCATCAAAAACAACAAAATTTAATCCTCTATGGTTCTTAGAATATTCTATTCCGTCGATCATGATTGAGCTTGTATTTCCATGTTCATATCCACCGCTTGTCATGGAATATCTATAATCCAGATCGCTGATTGTACCGTTCATATTTAGTTTTTCATACCCGAGTTTTTCATAAATACCATCCGGCGATAGTGCTGCCAGATAACCAGCGCGGTAATTATCCTTCAAATCTGCATTCAAGCCCAAGCTTCCCAGTAAACCAATGGTTGAATCCTTAAGTCCGGCTGTCGCGTCATCCCGTGCTGAAATCAAAATATCATATCGATTTCGATTCTCACAGAGCAAAGAAAGATATTCATTGATATCTGTCGTTTCCCTCAGCTCAAAATCTTCTTGGATATCTTTATATGCTTGTCTCGTTTCCTCCCATTGGGGATCCTGTTTCCCGGATATATGGTATTCGTTTCTCAATATATCCCCAATAAAGTTTGTAAGTTTCTTTGCTCCCCAAAGATTCGGATGACTGCCTCCATTCCCATCTTCCGTAAATACAAAACCACTCTTGTTGTATGTATCAAATTCATTAAAATCAATCAAACTTAAGCCATTCTTATCGGCGTAGCACTGTAATACATTGTGCCTCTCGAGCGTTGCTTCTGTGCTCGGAATATAAACCAGTAACAGCCTGGTCCCTTTCTCTTTGCACAAAGAGATTATTTTGTCCAGATATTCTCCCATTCCGGGGAATTCTTCACTATATTGCACGGTAGCTCCCGCCCGATAAGGAATCCAATTCTCATTTTTATTCTTTTTATCAAAAGGATCATAACCCTTTAACTCATAGCGATTTCTCATGGTAAAGTAATACGCCAAAAAATCTTTTTGAGTTAATTGAGACCATCTCGAATGATATCTGACGGCCGGGAAAAAATATCCCAAAGAAGACTGTTCTTGATCAGCCCTGCAAATATCCTTTATCGCTTTCACCTTGCTGAGCGACCATTCCATACTGTCTATCGCTTTACGAGTACAGCTCTCTGGGGAATTAATTTTTGTACCAATTCCACCTGCCGTCAAAAAAAGCATTTTTGCTTCCAAAACAACCGCTTGAGGGGACTGAGTATTGAAAGCATCCTCAAGCCAATAATACGTCGTCATCAAACTCTGCTGCTCACATGATAGGTTGTAACTGGTTATGCCATAGTTATTGTACAATTCCTGCGGAATAAATGATGTGGTTCCTGCACTGCTCCCCAGAAAAAGTACATCGACTGTATGATCTTCCAGTTCATAGAATCCTCTCCTGCTGACAGTAACCGGCCAGTCACGATCTGTGAAATACTCTGGTATTATTATCCTCGTAAAATAGGAAAACAGGATCATAAATCCTGCAAAAAAGGCAGCACTTTTCTTTATCATACGTTATTCTCCTAAAATCCCTGATAAATAAAATCAGCCGGGTCATACCCCGGCCCGTAAAAGCCAAAGATTAAGATTGAAAAAATCAACGCATAATAAATCAGCCACCGGAATACCAGATTCTGCTCCGCAAGCCGCGCACGCACTCCGCTCCCCTCTTCATGCAGCCTTTGATGGAGCTTTGAGATCAGGAGAAGGATTCCCAGTGCCAGAACTCCTACAATAAAGTCCGGTGCGTCCAGTCCCAGCTTGAACAGTGATCCGTCCGTAAAGATCCAGATGTTTGGATAAAGTGATGCTCTAAGCATCGACACCCCTGTCCGGAAGCTGCTTGCCCTAAAGAATACCCAGCCAATCGAAATAAGGGCAAATGTTCTGAGCCGCTGGAAAAGATGATAGCTGTAACATTCCGTATTGATCTTAAATACCGCAATGATCTTTTTGAATACCGGTTCCATGATCTGCCC
>CANQGL010000109.1 GCA_947623185.1 uncultured Lachnospiraceae bacterium | reverse complement strand
TAGGATAGCGAAAGACGGAAGTGGGTTTCATAACCCCATTGGTGCCTTTCGCAGAAAGGCGGATTATAGATATGGCAAAATTCCTGATCAAAAAGACTGAAACCGGTCTGGTATTCCACCTGGTAGCCGGAAACGGCGAAACTATCGGCACTTCTGAAGTTTATGCTTCGATGGCGGCATGCAAAAACGGGATCGCAAGCGTAAAGAAAAACGCCGCGGTCGCGGGCGTCGAGGATCAAACAGTCGAGGGTTACGAGAAGGTAAAACATCCGAAATTCGAGGTCTATGAGGATAAGGGCGGCAATCCCCGCTTCCGCTTAAAAGCCACCAACGGTCAGGCAATTCTTGCCTCCCAGGCATACAAGGCCAAAGCGAGCTGCTTAAACGGAGTTGACAGCGTAAAGAAGAACGCTCCGGACGCGGAAATCGAAGAGGAAACGGAAGAATAAACAAATCGGTTATCTTAAAAGACGGTGCAGTCAGACTGCGCCGTCTTTTTTTATTCCCGATACATTTCCGGTCTGCGGTCGCGGAACAGCCCCCATGAGAGCCGCTCGAGATCCAGTTCGTCAAGGTCGAACTCCGCCGCGATGAATCCCTCGTCCGTGCGGTCCATGCTTTTTACGATCTCACCCGTTCCGTCCGCGATAAACGACGAACCGTAGAAGTTTAAGGACGAGCTCTGGTTCCCGTTCTCCGCGCAGGGAACGACCGTCTCCGTTCCGACGCGGTTCGCGGCCACAAGCGGCATCAGGTTCGCGGCCGCGTGGCCCTGCATGACGCGCCGCCAGTGCGGCATACTGTCCACCTCAAGGATCGGCTCGCTCCCGATCGCGGTCGGATAAAACAGGAGCTCGGCTCCCCTGACCGCCATCATGCGGGCGCTCTCCGGGAACCACTGGTCCCAGCAGATCCCCACGCCGATCTTCGCGTAGCGCGTGGCGAACACCCGAAAACCGGTGTCCCCGGGCGTAAAATAAAACTTTTCCTGATAATAGTGGTCGTCCGGGATATGCGTTTTGCGGTAGACGCCGAGATTTTCTCCGTCCGCGTCGAGGATCGCCACGCTGTTGAACAGGCGCTTCCCGTCGCGCTCGTAAAAGCTGACCGGGATGACGGCCTCAAGCTCCTTCGCCGCCTTCGCAAAATGCCTGACCGCCTCGTTTTCCGTCACCGGCTTTGCATATCCGTAATACTCATAGCGGCGCTCCTGGCAGAAATACCGCCGTTCGAACAGCTCGGGGAGCAGGATGATCTGCGCTCCCGCCGCCGCGGCCGTCCTGACAAGGCTCTCCGCCTTCGCGATGTTCTCGGACACGCCGTCTTCGCAGCGCATCTGAACCGCCGCAACCGTCACTTTACGCATTTTCGTCTCCTTTCGGACCCGCCGCGGGGATCTGTCATCGGGAATCGGTCGCGGGAATCTGGCTCGGGACCCGCCGCGGAAATCGGTCGCGGGGATCGATTGCGCGAATCCGCCTTATGACCCGCCGCGGGAATCTGCTGCGTGATGCAGTGGATATTTCCGCCGCCCAGCAGGATGTCCCTTGCCGGAACCGGATACGCCTTCCTCTCCGGAAACAGCCCGGAGAGGACCGTTACCGCCGTCCGGTCGTTTTCGTCCCCGAACTGCGGGATAATAATTCCCTCATTCGAGAGATAAAAGTTTACATAACTCGCAGCCAGCCGTTCCCCGATCTCGCGTGTATCCTCGCCTTCCTCAAACTCGTATCCGCCCAGATCCTCCTCCGTGATCCGGACCGGTTTCTTCGGGATAGGAAGCTTATGGACCCGGATCCTGCGCCCGCGCGCGTCCCGCTCGCTCTCCAGCGTGCGAAGGCAGCCGGCCGAGAGCTCGTACTGCGGGTCGTTTTTATCGTCGGTCCAGGCAAGTACGACCTCGCCGGGCCTTACGAACGCGCAGATGTTGTCGACATGCTCGTTCGTCTCGTCGTTGTAGATCCCCCGCTCAAGCCAGATCACCTTCTTTGCGCCGAGATACCGCTTAAGTCTTTCCTCGATCTGCCCCTTCGTCAGATTCGGGTTGCGCCCGGCGCTTAGCAGGCAGGCCTCCGTGACTAAGACCGTCCCTTCGCCGTCGGAGTGGATCGATCCGCCCTCGAGGACGAACGGATGGGCGTCGTAGCAGTCGTAATCCAACGCCTCGCAGACCGAGGCCGCGACCCGGTCATCCTTTTCCCAGTGTGCGTAGAGGCCGTCCGTCTCCCCGCCCCAAGCGTTGAATTCCCAGTCGATTCCGCGGACCGCGCCCTCGCCGTTTACCACAAAGGTGGGGGCGACGTCGCGCGCCCAGGCATCGTCGGACTCCATCTCGATCACGCGGATATTCCGCCGCGCCGCGCCGGCTACCCCCAGCATCTCTCTTGCGTTCTCCGCAACGTCCGGCTCCGCCAGCATGTACACGGGCTCGCTCTCCGCGATCGCAAACGCCACCCGCTTAAACGCCTCCCTCGCCTTTATCGCGCCGTAGTTCCAGCTTCCGGGGCGCTTCGGCCAGATCATGATGCAGCCGTCGTGCGGCTCAAATTCGCCCGGCATGCGAAATCCATCCGCAGCCGGGTAAGTCGTCAGTATTCTCATTCCGTCCCCTGCATTCTTTGGCGTTACGACAGCCGTCCTTTGAAATCCGCATAGCCGAACTCCTTTATGATCCGGCACTCGCCGTTTTCGTCCATCGCGGCGATCGCCGGCAGCGCCATCCCGTTGAAGGTGTTGTTCTTCACCATCGAATAGATCGCCATATCCTCAAAATAAAGCCGTTCGCCGACGGCGATCCTATGATCGAACGAATAATCGCCGATGACGTCCCCGGCCAGGCAGGTACAGGAGGAAAGGCGGTACGAATACACTTTCTCCCCCGGCAGGCCGGAATCCCTGAGCGGTGGCCGGTACGGCATCTCCAGAACGTCCGGCATATGGCAGGCGGCCGAGGCGTCAAGGATCAGCGTCCGGATCCCGCCGTTTTCCACAACGTCCATGACCTCCGTCACCAGATATCCGGCGTTTAAGGCGACCGCCTCGCCCGGCTCCAGATAGACGTCCACATGGTAGCGGTCGCGGATCCCTAAGATACAGCGCACGAGCCGCCCGATGTCGTAGTCCGCGCGCGTGATATGGTGTCCGCCGCCCATGTTGAGCCAGCGGATATTGTCCTGTTCCAGATATTTTCCAAACTTTTCACAGACCGCGCGCAGGGTCGTTTCCAGCGCGTCGGAATTCTGTTCGCAGAGCGTGTGAAAATGCAGGCCGTCGATCAGTCCGGCCAGCCCGGGATGCGCCGCCATGCACGCCGCGGTCACGCCCAGACGCGAGCCGGGCGCGCAGGGATCGTAGATCGCGTGCTCCTGCGTCGAACATTCGGGATTGATCCGCAGGCCGACGCCGACGCCCTTCTTCCGGCAACGCTCGTGAAATTTCAAAAGCTGCGCGGGCGAATTGAAGATCACATGATCGCAGATGTCCGTGATCTCGCCGAACTCGCAGTCGCGGTAGGCCGGGGAAAAGATGTGGTTCTCCTTCCCCATCTCCTCGCGGCCGAGTCTGGCCTCATAAAGCCCGCTGGCCGTCGTCCCGTCCAGATAGCGGCCGATGAGCGGATACTCGCAGAACGCCGAGAACGCCTTCTGCGCCAGCAGGATCCGGCAGCCCGTCCTGTCCTTTACCCGCTTTAAGGTCTCAAGATTGCTCCGCAGTTTCCCCTCGTCGATCACATAACAGGGCGTGGGGAGCTCCGTCAGTTTCATATCGCACCATCCTCAACAAAAGCCGCTTATTCCACCGTCTGCGGATTCTCATCCACCACCCACGGAAGCCCCCAGCGGTTTAACGCCTCCATGTACGGATCGGGGTCGAATTCCTCGACATTGAACACGCCCGCGCCCTTCCATGCGCCGGTCACGACCATCATCGCCCCGATCATCGCCGGAACGCCCGTCGTGTAGGAGACGGCCTGCGAACCGACCTCGCGGTAGCACTCCTGATGGTCGCAGACGTTGTAGATATAGACGGTCTTTTCCTTTCCGTCCTTAACTCCCGTAAAGATGCAGCCGATGTTCGTCTTTCCGACCGTGCGTGGCCCGAGCGAAGCCGGATCCGGCAGGAGCGCCTTTAAGAACTGGATGGGGACGATCTCCTGTCCGTTGAACATCACCGGGGAGGTCGAGAGCATGCCGACGTTCTCCAGACATTTCATGTGCGTCAGATAGCTCTGGCCGAAGGTCATGAAGAAGCGGATCCGCTTCACGCCGGGAATGTTCTTCGCCAGCGATTCGATCTCCTCGTGGTGGAGCAGGTACATGTCCTTTTCCCCGACCTGCGGGAAATTATAGACGCGCTTGATCTCCATCGGTTTCGTCTCGACCCAGTGCCCGTTCTCCCAGTAGGAGCCGTTCGCCGAGACCTCGCGCAGGTTGATCTCCGGGTTGAAATTCGTCGCGAACGGATAGCCGTGGTCGCCGCCGTTGCAGTCTAAAATGTCGATCGTGTGGATCTCGTCGAAATAATGTTTTAAAGCGTAGGCCGAGAACACGCTGGTAACGCCGGGATCGAAGCCCGTCCCCAGAAGGGCCATGATCCCCGCTTCCTTAAATTTTTCCTGATAGGCCCACTGCCATGAATAATCGAAATAGGCCGTGAACCCGGCCTCGCGGCAGCGCTTTTCATAGACCGCGCGCCATGCGGGATCGTCGGTGTCCTCCGGCTCGTAGTTTGCCGTGTCGATATAGTGGGCGCCGGTCTTTAAGCAGGCGTCCATGACCGTAAGATCCTGATAGGGGAGCGCCAGATTGAGCACCGCGTCCGGCCGATAGCCTTCGATCAGCGCGACCAGCTCGTCCACGTTGTCCGCGTCGACGCGGGCGGTCGATATCTTTGTGGCGGTCGTGCCTTCCAGCTTCTCCTTCAGCGCGTCGCACTTGGATTTCGTGCGGCTCGCGATCACGATATCGTCAAACACCGCGCTGTTCTGGCAGCACTTGTGGATCGCGACGGACGCAACCCCGCCGCATCCGATGATCAGCAGTCTGCTCATTTCACATTTTCCTCCTCCTCCAGAAGATCCTCCACATACTTCGGGAGCATGAACGCGCCCATATGCAGGTTTGTCGTATAGTACCAGGTCTCAAGATGCAGTTCGTTCCACGCCTTCGGCCGGAAATCCTTTAGCGGGTGATAGACCTTGGAGGCGAATCCGAACAGCCAGTAGCCCGAGGGGCAGGTTGGGATGTGCGCCTGATAGACGCGGCTGATCGGAAACGAGCGGTAGACCTTTCGGTGCATATTGCGGCAGGCCAACTCGTCCTCGTCATAAAACGGGCTGCCGTGCTGGTAGACCATGATCCCGTCGTCCCTGAGCGCCTTGTAACAGCTCCCGTAAAACTCCTTCGTGAACAGGCCCTCGGTGTGGCCGAAGGGATCGGTCGAATCGTTGATGATCAAATCGTATGCGCTCTTTTTCCCGCGCAGGAAATGCAAACCGTCCTCGTAGTGAACGGTCACGCGCGGATCGCCGAGCGCGCAGGCGATCTCCGGGAAATATTCGCGGCAGACGTCTACGAACATCTTATCCGGCTCAACGACGTCGATATGCTCGATCGAGGGGTAGCGGATCAGCTCCTTGGCCACGCCGCCGTCTCCGCCGCCGATGATCAGCACGTTCTTTACGCAGGGATGGACCGACATCGGAACGTGCGTCACCATCTCGTCGTAGATGAACTCATCCTTTTCCGAGAACACGATCTCCCCGTCGAGAGAAACAAAGCGGCCGAATTCCTCGGAGTCGAACACATCGATCCGCTGGTATTCGCTCTCGCCGGAAAACAGCTGCTTTTCGATCCGTATGGACAGCTTCACATTCCCCGTATGAAGCTCCGAAAACCACATTTCCATAAGAATTTCTTTTCCTCCTTCGCCGCCGTCGCCGTCCGGGCGCGGGTCCCGCAACCGTCAGTTTCCCGCCAGCACCATCAGCCGCTCGATCGCCGGGTCCTCCGTCCCCTGCATGGAGCAGCCCTTTTCCCGGGCGTACAGGATATACTCCACGATCTCGTCCGTAACCATCTCGCCGGGTGCGAGGATCGGGATCCCGGGCGGATAACACATCACAAACTCCGCGCAGACATGCCCCGCCGACTCCGTTACCGGAAGGGAGATCTTGTCGGAGTAAAACGCCTTCTGCGGCGACATCACCACCTTTGGCGCTATGTATTCACCGGAAAGCAGCCCGGCACTGTCTTTCCCGTAAAGCCGTTCGATATCGGCCAGCGCGCCGACCAGACGCTCGATATCCTGGATCCGGTCGCCGATCGAAATGTAGGCCAGGATGTTGCTGATATCGCCGAATTCGATCTGGATATCGTACTCGTCGCGCAGAAGATCGTAGACCTCGATCCCCGCAAGTCCGATGTCGCGCGTGTAGACCGAAAGCTTCGTCACATCGTAGTCGAAGACGCTGTTGCCGTTCACCAGTTCTTTCCCGTAAGCGTAGTAGCCGCCGATATTATTGATCTCGTTCCGGGCGTATTCCGCCATCTCCCTCACCCGCAAAAACGACTGCTCGCCGCGCAGCGCCAGGTTCCGCCGCGAAATATCCAGGCTGGAGAGCAGAAGGTACGAAGCGCTCGTCGTCTGGGTCAGATTGATGATCTGCCTCACATAATCCGCATTCACATCCGGTCCGAGCAGAAGCATCGAGCTCTGCGTCAGGCTGCCGCCGGATTTGTGCATGGAAACGGCCGCCATATCCGCGCCCGCCGCCATGGCCGAAACGGGAAGATGATCGCCGAAATAAAAATGCGTGCCGTGGGCCTCGTCCGCCAGAAGCTTCATGCCGTGGGCGTGCGCCATTTCGGTGATCGTGCGAATATCGGAGCAGATGCCGTAATAGGTGGGGTTGTTGATCAGGACCGCAACGGCGTCCGGGTTCTCCTCGATCGCGCGGCGGACTTTTTCCACCTCCATGCCGAGCGAGATGCCGAGTTTCTGATTGACTTCCGGGTTTACATAAACCGGAACCGCGCCGCAGAGGATCAGCGCGTTGATCACGCTTTTATGGACGTTGCGCGGAAGGATGATCTTGTCCCCGGCCCGGCAGACCGAAAGGATCATGCTCTGGACCGCCGAGGTGGTCCCGCCTACCATCAGATAGGCGTTTGCGGCTCCGAACGCCTCGGCCGCCAGCTCCTCGGCCTCGCGGATCA
>CANQGL010000108.1 GCA_947623185.1 uncultured Lachnospiraceae bacterium | reverse complement strand
TACGAAAACGGGGCTTGTGTGATTCTGAAAACGTTGATTTTGCGGGATCTATTTGTCTAAGCTCTTCATTGTCGGGAACAGCAAAACGTCCCTTATCGCAGGCGAATTCGTAAACAGCATCACCAGCCGGTCGATGCCGTAGCCGATCCCGCCGGTCGGCGGCATTCCGATCTCGAGAGCGTTTAAGAAGTCCTCGTCGGTGGTGTTGGCTTCCTCGTCGCCTGCGGCGAGAGCGGCCTCCTGCGCCTTAAAGCGCTCTCTCTGGTCGATCGGGTCGTTCAGTTCAGAGTAGGCGTTGCACATCTCGCGGGCGTAGATATAAAGCTCGAAGCGCTCCACGAGCTCCGGCTTATCCGGTTTGCGCTTGGTGAGCGGCGAAACCTCGACCGGATGGTCCATGATGAACGTCGGCTGGATCAGGTGTTCCTCGACGAACTCCTCGAAGAACAGGTTGATGATGTCGCCGCGGACATGGCGCGCCTCATAGTGGACGCCCTTTTCGTCGGCCAGCTTTTTCGCTTCTTCGGTCGTCTTGATCTCTTCAAAATCGATCCCGGTGTATTTCCTGATCGCGTCGATCATCGTCAGCCGCTCGAACGGCTTTCCGAGGTCGATCATGGCCTCCGCGTAGGGGATCACGGTCGTCCCGCAGACCTCGTTCGCGATATGGCGGAACATGTTCTCGGTCAGATCCATCATCCCGTTGTAATCGGTGTACGCCTGATAAAGCTCCATCAGCGTAAACTCCGGGTTGTGCCTGGTGTCCAGCCCCTCGTTGCGGAACACGCGGCCGATCTCGTAAACACGCTCCAGCCCGCCTACGATCAGTCTCTTCAAATACAGTTCAAGGGAGATCCTTAACTTCACGTCCTCGTCGAGCGCGTTGTAGTGCGTCTCGAACGGTCTCGCAGCGGCGCCGCCCGCGTTCGCGACCAGCATCGGCGTCTCCACTTCGAGGAACCCGAGGCCGTCAAGATAACGGCGGATACAGCTGATGATCTTCGAGCGCATGACGAAAGTCTTTTTGACGTCCTCGTTCATGATGAGATCCGTGTAGCGCTGGCGGTAGCGGAGATCCGTGTTCGTGAGCCCGTGATATTTCTCGGGCAGGATCTGCAGGCTCTTGGAGAGCAGCGTCACCGAATGCGCATGGACGGAGATCTCGCCCATCTTGGTCGTAAATACAAAGCCCTTCACGCCGACGATGTCGCCGACGTCGAGCCTCTTGAAATCCTTATATCCGTCGTCGCCCAGATCGTCGCGGGAAACATAGCACTGGATACTTCCCTTCAGATCCTGAACATGGCAGAACGACGCCTTGCCCATCACGCGCTTGGACATGATGCGGCCGGCGATAGAAACGTCTTTCCCCTCGTATTCCGCATAATCGTCTTTGATGTCCTGGCTGTGGACGGACACGTCGTATTTTCTGATCTGGAACGGATCATGCCCGCTCGCCTGGAGCTCCGCCAGCTTCTCGCGGCGCACTTTAAGGAGCTGGTTCAGATCCGGCTCCTGAACGTTCGGTTTCTGCTTCTGATTGGCCTGTTCTGCCACGTTATCTTCCTCCTGTCAAATCGGTCAGTCAACTCTCTGGATATCCAGGACCTTGTACTGGATCACTCCGGCCTGCGTCTCGACGTCCACGATCTCGCCGACCTTCTTTCCGATCAGCGCGCGGCCGACCGGCGACTCATTGGAGATTTTGTTCTGCAGGCTGTTGGCCTCGGTGGATCCCACGATCTTAAACTCCATCTCCTCGTCAAATTCCACATCATATAATTTCACCTGACATCCGACGCTGATCCTGTCGAGATTGACCTCGTCCTCGACAACGACCTCCGCGTTCTTTAAGAGCTTCTCCAGCTCCTCGATCCTCGCCTCGATGTCTCTCTGCTCATCCTTTGCTGCGTCATACTCTGCATTTTCGGAAAGATCGCCCTGTTCGCGGGCCTCTTTTATCTTCTGCGCGACCTCTTTTCTCCGGTTTACCTTAAGATCCTGAAGTTCATCCTCATACTTCTTAAGACCTGCATAAGTTAAAATGTGTTTCTTATCCGCCATGCGACTTCCTTCTTTCAAATCAGGACAAAACGCCCCTATAATTACGTTCAACGTATTATAGCGTAAACCCTGATTATTGTCAAGAATATGGGCAGTAAATTTAAGCCGGTTTTATTCCGCCCCGATCAGGCGGCTCGCTTTCTTCCGCCAGCTTCCCAGCCGGTAGAATATGAACGTTACCACCGCGCCGATGACCCACGAAAGAAGCAGCGAAACGAAGATACATTCGCTGCGGCCGTTCGGCAGTTCCGCCGTCCGGGTAAGGAACGAGATCCCGTAAGCGACCGGAACGCGGACAACGACCGTCGTAAACAGCGAGATCCACATCGGGGTGATCGTATCGCCCGCGCCGCGCATGACGCCGGAAAGGCTCTGCGTCACCGCCATCGCTATGTATCCGACCGCCAGGATCCGCATCATGTAATAGCTTAAGTCAACCAGCTCCGTCGTCGAGGTAAAGATCGCCATCAGGTTCTTGCCGAACAAAACGATCATTAACGTAATCAGCGCCGAAACCCCCATGGCCATGAACGTGCCCTGCTTTGCGCCCTGCGCGACCCGGTCCAGACGTCTCGCCCCGACATTCTGGCCCGCGTAGGTCGTCATCGACGTTCCGAAGGAGAAATTCGGCATCATGGCAAAGCCGTCGACACGCATGATGATGACGTTGGCCGCGATCACCATCTCGCCGAAGCTGTTGGTGAGCGACTGAACGACGACCATCGCCATCGAAAAGATCGCCTGCGTAAGACCCGACGGAAGGCCGAGCTCAATGATCTTTAGAGCATTGTCGCGCTGCATTTTCAGGTGCGACAGTTTAAAGTCAAAATACTGTTTCATACGCATCAGCTTGAGAAAACAGAGCAGCGCGGAAATACTCTGGGCGATCACCGTCGCCAGCGCCACGCCGAATACCCCCAGCCCGAGGCCGGCCACGAACCACACGTCAAGCACGATGTTGATGACGGTCGCCACCAGCAGGTAGACGAGCGCCGAGACCGAATCGCCGAGGCCGCGGAGCACGCCGCTTAAGATATTGTAGTAGCCCACTCCCGCGACGCCGTAGAACAGCACCAGCAGGTAGGACGTACACCAGTCGATGATGCTGGCCGGCGTGTCGAGAAGCTCCAGAAGCGGCCGCACGAAAAACGAGCAGACAAACATAATGAACAGGCAGCCGATCGCCGTCAGCGTGATGCAGCAGCCGATCGTGCTGGAGAGCTGTTCGCGGTCGCGCGCGCCGAAATACTGGGAGACCATGACGCCGGTCCCCACGGAGATCCCGATAAACAGGACCAGCAGCAGGTTGAAGATCGGGCTGGCGCTTCCGACGGCGGCCAGCGCGTTGTCGCCGACAAACCGTCCGACGACGATGCTGTCCACGGTATTGTAAAGCTGCTGCGCGATGTTGCCTACGATCATCGGGAGCGTAAAGATCGCGATGTCCTTCCACGGCTCGCCGACGGTCATGTCGACCGGTCCGAATAACTGTTTCAGTGATTTCATTCGTAATCCCTTCTATTTATAAATCCTGATTCTCGATCTCTGATTCCTGACGCCTGATCCGTGCGCAGACCGGGCATCCACGGCTCACCGGATCCCGTTTGCAAACTCCGGCTTTACGGCGCAACCGATCCCCAGCGCGCCGGATCCCGTATGGCAGGATACGCCCATCGAGAGGTCGTCGCAGAATACCTGCATACCCGGGAACGCCTCCCCGATCTCCGCGACCCATTCCGCCGTCGTCTCCGGCGAGGCGCTCGAAGCCGCCATCAGGTGGATCTGGCCCGCGTCGACCGCGTCGGAAAATCGCGTCGCAAGATCCTGGTGCATCGCTTCGATCATCGTTCTTCTGGCCTTTAAAAAGCCATGGCATTTCCGGAACGAATCCAGCTTTCCGGTCTCCAGCTTAAGGACCGGCTTGATGTTGAAAACGGTCCCCAGCGCCGCGGCCGCGGGCGTGATGCGTCCGCCTTTCTTTAAATACTCCAGCGTCTCCACGCCGATGTAGATCATAAGCTCCGATTTCGCGGTCTCGACCATCTCTTTGATCCGCTCCGCCGGATATCCCTTTTCGATCAGCTCCAGCGTATCGAGGATCAGCCGGTGAAGCGGGGTCGCGACCTGCCCGTGATCGATCACCAGGACCCGGCCGCTGTACTTCTCATCCTGGGCCAGCGCCGCCGCCACCGCGCAGGAACCGCTCAGGCCGCTGCTGATCGGCATGTAAAGGACCTTTTCATATTCCGAAAGAGCTTTGTCCCATATGGCCATGACCTCGGCCGGAGACGGCTGAGAGGTCGTGATCTGAGCTCCGGAATGAAGGCGCGTAAAAAACTCTTCTCTGGACAGCGTCACGCCCTCATAATAACATTCCCCGTCGATGTAAAAGGGCATCGGAAGCACCAGGATCCCCAATCTCTCCGCTTCCTGCTGGCTGATGCTGCTGTGGCTGTCCGTGACAATCCCGATCGGTTTCATTGAATCATTCAGACCTTCTTTTTACTCGAAAATAATACGATTGGTTTGCGATCGACCTGCAGTCATTTGACTGCAATGTCGTAAGAAGTACTATACCATTTTTTAGCCGTTCCCGTCAACACTTATTTTCGCGCGAAAAAGGCCGGGCGTCTTCCGCCCGGCCGTACCCGCCGATCTTACTGATTCGGCCCGTTTTTCAGATATTCCTTCGCGTCCTTGATAAAGCTCGCAATGATGAGGATGATAACGATCCCGATCGGGAATGCGGCGATGATCGACACCGTCTGCATGTTGCTCATGCTGCCCTCGGAAAAGATGAGCGCGATCGGCAGCAGGATCAGCAACACCGCCCAGAACAGCTTCATCCGCATCGGGGCCTCGCCCTCGTAGTTGACCTCCCGGTAGGAATACTGACAGGCCACCAGCGTGATGCTGTCAAAGGACGATGCATAGAACGCCACCATCGACGCGATCAGCAGGACAAGCACGATCTGGTGGACCGGCAAAGTCTGAAGGATCGCCATGACGGTCGCGTAAATATCTCCCGTCGCCTCAAAAAGACCGATAAAATCGAATTTTCCGGTCATCTGCAGGCCCATGCCGTAGTTTCCGAGAACGATGAAGGAAACCAGCGTCGAGGAAACACCGAAGACGTAGGATCCCAAGATCACCTGCCGTACCGTTCTTCCGCGGCTTACGTTCCCCATGAAGAAGGGAGCCGCGACGCACCAGACCAGCCAGTACGCCCAGTAAAAGATCGTCCAAGTCTGCGGGAACGAGGAGGTGCGCAGAGCGTCGGTCCACGTCGAGAGAACGATGAAGTTCTGGAACATGTTCCCGAGCGCGGCCAGGCCGGTCTCGATCGTGTAGCGCATCTGTCCGCCGAACAGAAAAACGTACAGAAGAAGCGTGCCGAAGATATACATGCAGAGGTTGGACAGCACCGCCACGCCCTTCATCCCGTGCGTCACGGAGGCCGTGTAGGTGGCGCAGACGACGATCAGGATCGCGATCGTCAGCCATTTGGTATTGGGCAGGCCGAAAAGGCTGTTTAACGCGGCGGACAAAAGCGGCGTAGCCACGGCGAAAGTGGTGGCCGTACCGGCGATCAGCGCGAACACGGCCAGCACATCGATCAGCCTTCCGGGCAGCTTGTCCGTCTTATCGCCGAGGATCGCGCGGCACGCCTCGGAGTATTTCTGTTTTTTGCGGCCGCGCACATGCAGCATGAAACCGAAGCAGGCGGCCAGCGTCGCGTAAAAGCTCCAGACAGTCGGCCCCCAGTGGAACAGGGGGAAGGTGCTGGCCCAGTCCTGGATGGAGCCGAGCTCGGAGATATGCGGTTCCTGCGCGTAGTAGATCCACTCATGCAGGGAATAGAACAGGATATCCGCCGCCAGCCCGCAGGTAAAGACCATCGCGCCCCAAAGCCAGAAGCCGTACTGCGGTTTCTCGCCCGGCTTTCCGAGCGTGATGTTCCCGATGTCGGAGAAGGCGATGTAAAGGCTCACGATCAGGATCCCCAGCCCGACGACAAGGTAATAGGAACCGAAGGTGTCGCCGAGAAAGAACCGGATCGAGGACAGCAGGTTCGTGGAACCCGCGGGGTCGATCACGAAAAACAGGCAGAGGACCAGGATACAGGCCATGGGGATGACCGTGGTCGACGGGTCGATCCGCCGGTCTGAATTTTGCTTTTTCATGATTTTTCAAGCTCCTTTCGGACGATCTCATAATATTCCCACGCGTAGCGGTACTGATGTGCCGAATAATCGCCGAACTCCACGCCGAGTTGGCGCTTGTATTCCGTCCAGTTGCTCCACAGGAGCCCGCAGGCGGCGATGTAGCAGTATATCTTGATGCGGGTCGCGGGATCGCATTCGCCCTCAAAATAAAGGTCGATCAGATGATCCGCATGTTCCCTGTCGTACAGGCTGTAAATGATGAACATCGCGACGTCCACATGCGGGTCCTGCATCCCGGCGTACTCCCAGTCGGTCAGCTGCAGGCGTTCCTCCCCGTCCTGCATATAAAAAAGGAAGTTGTCCGGCACGGCGTCGTTATGGCACAGGCACGGCTCGCCGCGGTGCGCCTCAATGTAGTCTTTCAGGCTCATGACCTGCGCCTTGGTCTCCGAATAGTGCTCGTGTACGGACGGGACCCCGTTCCAGAGGGATTCGTAATATTCGATGTTCCCGAAAATGTCAAAGGTGTGGTCGACCTGCAGGCGGATCCCGTGGAAGCGCCGGAGCATCGCCATGCACCGTTTCAGGTCCTCCTCATTGTAGGGGTCGCAGGTGCGCACGCCGTCCAGAAACGCCGTTACCTTCAGGCCGTTCTTTGGATCGAGGTAGACGACGTCGTCGCAGAGGCCGGTACCGGCGATCGCGCGGTAGACCTGCGCCTCCTGCGCGCGGTCGATCAGGTTGGCCGTCCCCTCGCCGGGGATGCGCAGGATGTAGCGCTTCCCTTTGCAGGAGAACATATAGGAACGGTTCGTCATGCCCTTCGTCATCGCCGTAAAGTCCGTGATGTCCCCGAGCTTCGCGTTCAGGGCGTCCGCGACAACCGAGAGTTCCTTCATATGGACCGCGGAGGTGATCTGTTCCTGGATCCGGTAGAGCGTATTCTGGGTCCGGCCTCCGGTCAGAAGCTGCTGTACGGCCTTCTGCGAATCCGGCGGCCCGACATAGATCAGCACGTCGCCCGCTTTCAGATCCGCGTAGGGTCCCGGCGAAAGCAGAACGTTCTGCCCTCTCTTGATGGCGACGATGGTAGCGCCGGTACACTGCCAGAACCGGAGCTCTCCGATGCTCATGT